>NZ_WTVE01000035.1:0-313010 GCF_022496685.1 Pseudomonas sp. B707
GGCTCCCTCTCCCTCCGGGAGAGGGCTGGGGTGGGTAAAGACCGGGTACATCCTTTACGTTTGAGACCGGGGACATGGTTTACAGGTATCAATCATGGTCAGGAGGTGCTGACCATGCCCTGGAATCAAGAGTCCCCGATGGATCAACGAGTGAAATTAGTCAGTGACTGGCTCAGTGGCAGCTACACCAAGAGCCAATTGAGCCGGCGTTATGGGGTCAGCCGGCCAACCGTCGATAAGTGGCTGGATCGGTATGCAGCGCTCGGTGTGGATGGCTTGAAAGAGCAATCCCGCAAGCCTTTGAACTGCCCTCATCAAACCCCGGATGAAATCATCGCCACATTGCTGGCCAAGAAAAACGAGCATCCGGATCGAGGTCCCAAACAGATCATTGATCGCCTGCGAAAGTCCGATCCACAGATCCCATGGCCGGCCGCGAGCACTGCTGGTGAGTGGTTGAAGAAGGCTGGCTTGGTCATTGCGCGGCGCCCTTATCCTTTGCGCCCGCGTGCTCCGACGCATTTACGCCCGGCCGATGAACCCAACCAGACCTGGTGTGCCGACTTCAAAGGGCAGTTCAGGATGCAGGACGGCAATTGGTGCTATCCGCTGACCATTACCGATCAGATGAGCCGCTATCTGCTGCTCTGCCGGGCGCTGCCCGGCACGCACAGCGAGCCGACGCGACAGGGATTCGAATGGGCTTTCCGGGAGTTTGGATTGCCGGACGTAATCCGCACAGATAACGGGGCGCCTTTCGCATCGACCGGTTTGGCGCGGCTGTCGAAGCTGTCCGTCTGGTTCATCAGGCATGGCATCCATATCGAGACAATCACACCAGGGCGTCCTGACCAGAACGGTCGACACGAACGGATGCACCGCACCCTCAAAGCAGCGGTACTGCGAACACCTGCGGAAAATCTCGTACGCCAGCAGCTGGCCTTTGAAGAGTTCGTTCAGGACTTCAACCATGATCGACCACACACCGCACTGGGCATGAAACCGCCGGCTTCCGTATACAGACCTTCGTTGCGCCCGTATCCGGGCTACTTGCCCGCGGTCGAATATGGCCCTGAGGTTGAGGTACGCAAGGTTCGTTCGAACGGCGAGTTCAAGTGGAAGGGGCAACGAATGTTTTTGGGCGAGGCGCTGATCGGCGAGGACATCGCGCTGAAGGAAGTGGCTGATGACGTGTGGGAGCTGTACCTTTGCAACTTCTGTTTAGGCAGGCTTGAGCGCGGTGCCAACCGCGTATCAAGCCTGTAAAAGGTGTAAACGATGTCCCCGGTCTAATGTGTAAAGGATGTACCGGTCTCTACAGTGAGGGCCAGCAGACGACTCGGTCTCACTTGATAGCCGCAAAACCTTCAATTTCGTCAGGCCACGCGGTCAACACTTCGAATCCGTCTTCCGTCACCGCAATCATGTGCTCCCACTGCGCCGACAACGACTGATCCTTGGTCACCACCGTCCAGCCATCCGCCAGACTTTTCACATGCCGCTTGCCAGCATTGAGCATCGGCTCAATGGTGAAAATCATCCCCGCCTTCAGCTTCAAGCCCTGCTCCGGATAACCGTAATGCAGCACCTGCGGTTCATCGTGATAAACCTTGCCGATCCCGTGCCCGCAGTACTCGCGCACCACGCTAAACCCTTCTTTTTCCGCCAGACTTTGAATCGCATGGCCAATATCGCCCAGCGTAGCGCCCGGCCGTACGACGCGGATGCCCGCGCACATCGCGTCGTAAGTGGTCTTGATCAGGTGCCGCGCCTCGGGCGTCGGCTCGCCGACCACGTACATGCGGCTGGTGTCGCCGAACCAGCCGTCCTTGATCACCGCGATGTCGAGATTGACGATATCGCCGTCCTCCAGCACACGCTTCGAAGGAATGCCGTGGCAGACCACTTCGTTGACCGACGCGCAAACAGTTTTCGGGAAGCCGTGATAACCGACGTTGGCCGGAATCGCCTTCTGCACATTGACGATGTAGTCGTTGCACAACTGATCGAGCTGATCGGTGGTGACGCCAGCCTTGACGTGCGGCACCAGCATCGCCAGCACCTCGGCGGCCAGTCTGCCGGCCTCGCGGGACTGGGCGATTTCGGCCTGGGTGTTGATCTTGATCGGGTTTCTCATGCCTTGATCGCCTCTTTGCCCGAGGTGTTCTGCGCAGCATCCGCCAGTGCGCAGACTTGCTGCAGATCCAGACCGCCCGACTGCTCGGCGCGAATCAGCAACCGGCAAATGGCGTGGTGATCAAGGTCGGGATACAGCTCGGCGAGCATGCCGATGCGCATCCAGTGTTCGGCCTGCGCGTTGATCGAGCGGCTGAGTGCGTTGCTGGAGATGCGCAGATTCTCGTGCATGTCCTCTGAAATCTTTACGATGCCCATGGCAATATCCGATACGAAGTGTATATGGATCGTATATTAATCGTGCATCGTCCGGGATTGCAAATTTTGCGCGCCCGGTAAATTCCGGGCAAAAAAAAGCTGCCCGGAAGGCAGCCGAATCATGAAAAGCACGCGATGTATTGGGGCAAAGTATGGACAGCCGATAATGACAGTGTCATGACAGCGATGAATTCACTGAGCCGCCCCGCCCGCGTCATCAGGTTGTCATCGAACCCACGGCAGAATCCTCGCAAACCGTCCCGCGCCTCCCGACGGATGATTTGCAAGGATCCCCATGAAAGAAGACACCTCGCTGTTTGCCGCCATCGACCTCGGTTCCAATGCCTTTCGCATGATGATTGGCCAGTCGGTGCGCAGCAGAAAGGGCTTCATGATTCAGGAGGTCAAAACCTTGCGCGAACCGGTGCGACTGGCCGAAGGTTTCGACGGCCGGGCACTCGACGAAATGGCGCTGGATCGCGGCTGGCAGGCGCTGGCGCGGTTCGGCAAGAAGCTACGCGGTTTCGAGCCCGGTCGTGTGCGTGCGGTGGCCACCAGCGCGGTGCGCGAGGCGGACAATGCGCAGCTGTTTCTGGCCAGCGCGGAACGGCATCTGGGGTTTCGCATCGATGTGATTTCCGGCCATGAAGAAGCGCGTCTGGTGTACGCCGGTGTGGCCCACACTCTGCCGGTCGCCGATGACATGCGTCTGGTGGTCGACATTGGCGGCGGCTCCACCGAACTGATTCTCGGCCAGGGCGCGCAACCGCTGCTGACCGAAAGCATCGCCCTCGGCAGCGGCACCTTGAGCACCCGTTACTTTCGCAGCGGTGAGATTTCCCCCGGTGCGCTGCAAGAAGCCGAACGGGTGGCCATTCTGCAATTCGAAAAAGTCGCCCGCCGTTATCGTGCCCAGGGCTGGCAGCAGACGATTGGCTCTTCGGGTACCGCGCGGATGCTCGCCAAAGTGCTCAAGGCCAATCGCCTGAACGATCATGGCGAGAGCGGCATCACCTACGGCGGCCTGTTGCGGTTGTCGTTGCGCCTGCTGGAAGTCAGCAATGTTCAACAGCTGAAACTGGCCGGCCTGCAACCCCATCGCCAGAGCATTCTGCCCGGCGGCCTGGTGGTCATGCTGGCAGCGTTCAAAGTGTTCGGGATCTCGCAAATGGTACCGTCCGAACCCGGTCTGAGGCTGGGTGTGCTGCACGGTCTGATGAGCAACCACTGAGCGGTTTTCGCTGCAGGATTTTCACTGCCGGATCAAGCGCTTCGTGACGCTGAAGACGCCCTTTCAATACTCGATGACGCCTGCGTATAAACCCTGCAAATCACTTCCTTCCCCTCTCCCATTTCGTTCTATCGTTAGATCGAAATGGCTGTATTTCCGGCCGTTTAAAGGTTGCGACAGCTCAGGTCTGAGCCTATGTTGCACGCGAGCTTTTTCCCCGCGAATGGAACGCGATCAACACCACAAAGAGGTGAAGAGATGTCAAAGGATTCACGCCCTGCCGTACTTGGGCTGATCGGCAATACGCCGCTGGTACAAGTCACCCGCTTCGATACCGGTCCCTGCACCCTGTTTCTCAAACTCGAATCACAGAACCCCGGCGGTTCGATCAAGGACCGCATCGGTCTGGCCATGATCGACGCCGCTGAACGCGATGGTCGACTGCAACCGGGCGGTACGATCGTCGAGGCCACCGCCGGCAACACCGGTCTGGGCCTGGCCCTGGTCGGCCGCGCCAAGGGCTACCGCGTCGTGCTGGTGGTGCCGGACAAAATGTCCACCGAAAAAGTCCTGCACCTCAAGGCCATGGGCGCCGAAGTGCACATCACCCGCTCCGATGTCGGCAAGGGTCATCCCGAGTACTACCAGGATGTCGCCGCGCGTCTGGCCAAGGACATTCCCGGCGCGTTCTTCGCCGACCAGTTCAACAACCCGGCCAACCCGCTGGCCCACGAGTGCAGCACCGGGCCGGAAATCTGGGCCCAGACCGAGCATGACCTGGACGCGATCGTGGTCGGCGTCGGCTCGGCCGGCACGCTGACCGGCCTGACCCGTTTCTTCAAACGCGTGCAACCGGACCTTGAAATGGTCCTGGCCGACCCGGTCGGTTCGGTGATGGCTGAATACAGCCGCAGCAAGCACTTGGGCACCGCCGGATCCTGGGCGGTGGAAGGCATCGGCGAAGACTTCATTCCGTCGATCACCGACCTGTCGAGCGTGCGCAGCGCCTACTCGATCAGCGACGAAGAGAGCTTCGATCACGCCCGTCAGTTGCTGAAAGCCGAAGGCATTCTGGGTGGCTCGTCCACCGGCACCCTGCTGGCCGCCGCGCTGCGTTATTGCCGCGAACAGACCGAGCCGAAACGCGTGGTCAGCTTCGTCTGCGACACCGGCACCCGTTACCTGTCGAAGGTCTACAACGACCAGTGGATGACCGATCAGGGCCTGCTGCAGCGCAAACGCTACGGCGACCTGCGCGACCTGATTGCCCGACGTTTCGAAGACGGCAAAGTCGTCAGCGTCGGACCGGACGATACGCTGATGACCGCCTTCCAGCGCATGCGCCTGGCAGATGTTTCGCAACTGCCGGTGCTGGTGGATGGCAAGCAACTGGTCGGCGTGATCGACGAGTCGGACATTCTGGTGCGGGTACACGAAGACGCCTCGCTCTTCAGCAAACCCGTGTCCAGCGCGATGACGGACAAGTTGCAAACCCTCGCCCCCGGCGCCACGCTGGCTGAACTGGAAGCCGTGCTCAGCAGCGGTCTGGTGGCCATCATCGCCGACGCTTCAGGCTTCCACGGCCTGATCACTCGCGTCGACATGCTCAATCAACTACGGAGATCCCTGGCATGAGCCAGCACGACAAGAACGCCCGTCAACAGGGCTTCGCCACCCGCGTGATCCACGCCGGGCAAACGCCGGACCCGACCACCGGCGCACTGATGCCGCCGATCTACGCCAACTCCACGTACCTGCAAGACAGCCCTGGCGTGCACAAGGGTTTCGACTACGGCCGCTCGCACAACCCGACGCGTTTTGCCCTGGAGCGTTGCGTGGCGGATCTGGAGGGCGGCACCCAGGCGTTCGCCTTCGCGTCCGGGCTGGCGACGATTTCCACGGTGCTCGAACTGATCGACGCCGGCTCGCACATCGTGTCCGGCAATGACCTGTACGGCGGCACGTTCCGTCTGTTCGACAAGGTGCGTCAGCGCAGTGCCGGGCATCGTTTCAGCTTCGTCGATCTGGCGGATCTGTCGGCGTTCGAAGCGTCGTTGCAGGACGACACGCGCATGGTGATTGTGGAGAGCCCGACCAACCCGCTGCTGGGTCTGTCCGACCTCGCCGCCATCGCGCGCATCTGCAAGGCGCGCGGGATCCTCTGCGTGGCCGACAACACCTTCGCCAGCCCGTGGATCCAGCGTCCGCTGGAACTGGGTTTCGACATCGTGCTGCACTCGACCACCAAATACCTGAACGGTCACTCCGACGTGATCGGCGGGATCGCGGTGGTCGGTGACAATCCTGCGCTGGCCGAGCGTCTGGGCTTCCTGCAGAACGCCGTCGGCGCCATCTCCGGCCCGTTCGACGCGTTCCTCACCCTGCGCGGCGTGAAGACGCTGGCGCTGCGTATGGAGCGTCATTGCAGCAACGCACTGGAGCTGGCGCGCTGGCTGGAGCAGCAGCCGCAGGTCAAACGCGTCTACTACCCGGGTCTGGAATCCCATCCGCAGCACGAACTGGCCAAGCGTCAGATGCGTGGTTTCGGCGGGATGATTTCCCTGGATCTGAACAGTGATCTGGCGGGCGCCCGGCGCTTCCTGGAGAACGTGCAGATCTTCGCTTTGGCCGAAAGCCTTGGCGGTGTGGAAAGCCTGATCGAGCACCCGGCGATCATGACTCACGCGACCATTCCGGCCGAAACCCGTGCCAAGCTTGGCATCGGTGACAGCCTGGTGCGTCTGTCGGTGGGCGTCGAGGACATCGAAGACCTGCGTGCGGATCTGGCGCAAGCGCTGGCCAATATCTAACGCCCGAAAACGTCAAAGCCCGCACAAGGCGGGCTTTGGTGTTCGAGTAGGCGGCCAGTGCTGGTCTCTGGCTTACAAGGTTTATCAGGCTTCTCACAGTACCGGACCAAATTGAAAGGGGTACGGTCTCGGCTGCTTCACACGGCATAAGGGCTGGAACCCAGCGCGGGGTTCTTTCTAACCGTGTACCCTTCGGAACGCGCCCAACGCTTCCTCGCTATCCGCTTGCGCATCAGTCTGCGTCTTCGCCTACATCCTTGAGCCTAGCAAACACGCTACATTGCGCTACGCGGTTTTTAGACTGATTGTTTTCTAGCGCAGGCCTTCAAGGAAGCGAACCGACTATCGCCTTCACGCCCCTTCAGCCTGCCTTCCGCCGAGGGCGAACTATACTTTTCAGTTCGCTGTCCAGATTTCCTGTAAACCGTCGACACCCGTGCACCTTCCGGTGCCCCCGTGCCACTCACCAATCTGGTTGACCCCGGGCCGACGAGCCTTCCGTCAATGAACGAATGACGGGTAACGCTCGGTTGCTGTGTGGCTGATGGGGCGTGGAGAAAATCATGAAGCACACGCTTTGGCCGGGCCTCGTCCTGGCAGTTGCGGCAACGGTGGCAATGCCCAATGTCTGGGCAGCGCAGGCGCAGTCATTGGCGTCGGATGGGGCGGATCATGTGGGTGCGGGGGCTGTAGCTTCTGACGGCGCCGATCATGTTGGCGCTGGTGCAGTCGCATCTGATGGCGCAGATCATGTCGGTGCTGGCGCCGTTGCTTCAGACGGCTCCGATCATGTCGGCGCAGGCGCTGTCGCCTCTGATGGCGCGGATCACGTCGGCGCCGGAGCAGTTGCCTCTGACGGCTCAGACCATGTCGGCGCAGGGGCCGTTGCTTCTGACGGTTCCGATCATGTCGGTGCTGGCGCTGTCGCCTCTGATGGCGCGGATCACGTTGGCGCTGGAGCTGTAGCTTCTGACGGTTCCGATCACGTTGGTGCAGGTGCAGTCGCCTCTGACGGCGCCGATCACGTTGGTGCTGGGGCCGTTGCCTCCGACGGTTCCGATCATGTTGGCGCCGGCGCAGTAGCTTCTGACGGCTCCGACCACGTCGGCGCAGGCGCAGTAGCTTCTGACGGCTCCGACCACGTCGGCGCAGGCGCCCTCGCCGCCGATGGCGCAGACAAGGTTGGTGCCAACCGGCTCGCCTATTCCCGCGCTGGCGTCGGTTCGGACCAGGTCGCTTCCGCCCTCATGAGCGGCAGCTATTCGGACCAGTTCAACAGCCCTCAATAACCGCTATCGGCGCAGCCAGCCCACCGCTGGCTGCGCCGCACTAGCACATTTGTGCTAATCGACCACCCCGATCCCTGGCGTTATATTCCCTCGCAACCCCCGACGCTCCCCAACATTGCCGCTGTGCAGTGCGCGGGATCGTTGTGCCTGGAAAAACAACAACACCAAGGAAGAAACACCATGAAACTGCAGCTCAGCCTCGCCAAGATCACGGTTCTCGGTGCCCTGCTCCTCGGCGCCAGCGGTTGCCAGACCGCCAAACCCACCGAAGACAGCATGCGCGAACGCGCCCAGACTGTTATCGGCCAACCCGTCACCAAGATCGGCAACATCCGCAATGACAGCACCCTGACCTACTACACCGCCTACACCGCCGCCGGCGAATACAACTGCGAGCTGCCCAGCGGCGCGATCATCGCGGTGGCCAGCATGGGCATCATGACGCCTCCGCTGTCTTGCCTGCCCAAAGGCGCTTCGCCGATTCCGTACCAGTAATCCGGCGCAGAAAAACCGTTCCAGTGCCTCTTCTCATCCGGTAAAGGATTCCGTTCGATCATGAAAACACTCATCGCCACCCTCAGCCTCGCGGCCGTCGTTCTCACCGGCTGCGCCACCCCCAAGCAATGGGAAGCCACCGGCGGCAGCAAGACCGACGGCGTTGTCCAGGTCTCCTATGAACTGGGCCAGTTCGAGAGCGGGCAAACTTCCGCCGCTCAAGGGTTGGCCACGGCTGAAGGCCGTTGCAAGGTCTGGGGCTACAAGAGCGCCGAAGTATCGGGCTCGGAGAAAAACATCTGCCGCACCATGGGTCAGTACAACTGCCTGCAAACCACCATCACGCAGGACTATCTGTGTAAGCGCTGACCACTTCGGTCTGCCGGTCGCGCAGCGCACGCAAGGTCGCGCGCAGCTCGGCCGGGCGTACCGGCTTGGACAGAATGGCGATCTGCCGATCATGCAAGGCCGCCTGGATTTTTTCGATGTCATGCCCGGTGATGATCATGGCCGGGACCGCATAACCGCGCTGACGGCGAACCTCGTCGATGCACTCGATGCCGGTACTGTGGGAACCGAGGTCATAGTCGGCAACGATGATGTCGCAGTCGGTGACCAGGCCCTGCCCGCTCAGCTCGGCCTGCACAACGCAGCCCCACCGTTCGAGCAACGCCGAGGTCGCCAACAGAACGTTGCGATCATCCTCCACCAGACAAACTTTCAACCCCGTAAGTAGCCCGACTTGCCGTGCCTCCTCACGATTGACAGGCACCTGCGGCGGCGCGAGTGGCAGTCCATGCAAGGTCACCGCCGTGCCATGCCCCAGCCGTGAGCGGATCGCGACGTCGACACCGATCAACTGACCCAGACGCCGGACAATCGACAGCCCCAGACCCACCCCTTCAACGTCCTTGTCCCGCAGTTGGCGCACCCGATAAAACTCCTCGAACACCTTGGGCAAATGCTCTTCGGCGATGCCGTTACCGCGGTCATAGATCGCGATGGCCACCCCCGCGCCGCGCTTGCGCACACCGATCAGCACCGGCCGGTGCGCGCCGTATTTGAAGCAATTGGAGAGCACGTTCTGCACCATCGTCGCGAGCAACGCCGGATCGGTGCGCACCCAGTGCTCGCAAGGCCGCAAACGCAGCTCCACACCTGCCCAGCGTGCAGCTTCGGCATTCTGGCGGATCAGATCCGCCAGCCATTCACCCAGCTCAAGCGTCTGCAAGCGGGGCAGAATCCGCCCGTTGTCGAGGGTATAGAGATCGAGAATCGAGCGAAACAGCTGCGACACGTTGAGCAGCGAGCGGTCGATGCTGTCCACCAGCCGCCGCTCCTCTTCGCCCAGCCGCGACTCGCGCAGGCACGCGGTAAACAACCCGATGGAGTGGATCGGCTGACGCAGGTCATGGCTGGCCTGGGCCAGAAAACGCGACTTCTCAAGGTTGGCGGCAACCGCTTCTTCCGATGCCTTGCGCGTGCGTTCCAGCAGCAAGTGCGCATACACCGGAATCACCGTGCTGGTGATCATCAGCATCAACACCATGAACGGTTGCGCCTGCCAGTACGGTGTCAACCGATAGACCGCCAGCAGCGCCAGCAATGCCAGCACCGTGGCGATCGCCAGGTAGCGCGAGCCGTAGCGCATGCCGTTGCCGAGATTGACCCAGACCATGACGGCGTAGATGGGCAACGCCGCCTCGCCGCCGACCACCAGCCCAAAACTGGTGCCGGTGTAATCGTGGAGCATGCCGAAAATCCGCCGCGCCGGATAATGCCCCGGCCAGCGCACGATGGCCTGGCGCAGCACGACGGAGGCCAGCAGAAACAGGGAAATGTAGGTGACCACCGGCAGATAGGTATCGAAGCGCTGACCGGGCAGGAAACCGAGCACGGCCATGTAAACCAGCGCGATGCTGGCGATGATGATGCGCAGATTGGCCTGGTCAAGCTCGGTGTTCTTTTCGAACTTCATGGGGGAACGTCCTTGTGCGGCAGTCGTCATAAACAGCACGAATCAACAGGCAATGCCCTCGCCCGGTGCTAAGGTGCATGCCGTGAGAAATGCTGACCCAGGGAGGGTTTTGCCATGGCGTGCCGAATCATCATAGCCGACGATCACCCGTTGTTTCGCGAAGCGCTGCTGCGCACCGTCCAGCGCTTGCTGCCCGACGCCCTGATCGAAGAGGCCGGCGACCTCGACACCGTGCTCGCCCTGCTGCCGGCCGGCGATGAGCCCGACACCTTGATCCTCGACCTGCGCTTTCCCGGCCTGACCTGTGTCAGCCAGCTAGCGGAACTGCGCCGGCGTTTGCCGCGAACCACCCTGATCGTGGTGTCGATGGTCGATGACGAGGCGCTGATCGGCGACGTCATGGCGGCCGGCATCGATGGTTTTATCGGCAAGAACATCGCCCCCGACGAGATCGGTCAGGCGATCCGGGCGATTCGTGAAGGTGAGGTACTGGTGAAATTCGCCCCGTCCGGCCTGCTGCCGCTGGACACCGGCACCGCCCTCACCCCGCGTCAGCAAGAGGTGCTGCGGCTGATCGCCCAAGGCAAGACCAACAAGGAAATCGCCCGCGAACTGGATATTTCGCCGTTCACGGTGCGGATTCATGTGTCGTCGTTGTTGCGGGTGCTCAACGTGCCGTCGCGGGCAGCGGCGGCGGTGAAATACTCCGGGGCCTTGTAGCCTGCCTCCAGTTCAGCCTTGCGGGTGGACGGTCAGTGCTACCAGTTTCACCACAATCGGCCGGACCACGAGAATGCACAGAAACGCCACGGGCATCGCCAGTTTGTAGGCGTGCAGCGTATTGCTAAGGTAATCGGCATCAATTCCGAAATTGGAGGCGGTGATTACCAGCGACATCAGAAACGCCATGATGATCGCCATGTACAACGCGAATATGTACGGCATGGCACGGGCCGACAGCTTGCGCGGGCTGAATACTGTGTTTCTTGGAGAGAGTCTCTGATTCATGTCAGTCCTTGTTGACCGAAGTGGATAGGCGCCGAGCACCCTAACAAGTCTGCCAACCCGTAACTAGACTGATTGCCGTGAGCACTTTATAAACAAAATCTTATGAATTTGTCTTTGCCAGGATCCACGCATGAACCTCTTGGGTGCAATCGATTGTTTTATCAAAGTCGTTGAGGCGGGATCGATTGTCGGGGCCGCCAAAACCCTCGGGGTGAGTGCCGCCGCCGTCAGTCAGACCCTTGGTCGTCTTGAGAATCACCTCGACACACGCCTGCTGCAACGCACCACCCGCAGCATGGCGTTGACGGAGAGCGGTTCGGTGTATTTCGAGAAAGTAAAACGTATCGCGCTCGATCTGGAGTCCGCGCAGAGCGCCATCAGCCACGCGCAGACGCAACTCCAGGGACACTTGAGTATCGCCTCCACCGCCGGGTTCGGGCGCCATGTATTGGCCCCGGTCATTGCCGGTTTCGCCGAACGCTACCCGCAGTTGACGCTTGAGCTCTCGACGTCCGACCGCAAAATCAATCACCTCCACGAAGGTATCGACTTGAGTCTGCGCATTGAGCCGCAACTGGAAGACGGCATCATCGCGCGCAAGGTTGCGACGGTACCGTTCGTGATTTGCGCCAGCCCTGACTATCTGCAAAAGGCCGGTCGCCCGTCGACTCCGGCGGATCTTCAGCAACACGCCTGCCTGGCGTTTCGCTATCCGCTGGACGGACGGTTACTGCGCTGGTGGTTCGTTGAGCAGGGTCAGCGCTTTGAGGCTGGGATCAATGCGACCGCCATCAGCGACGATATCGACGCCCTGGCGCAAATGGCTGCTCATGGTGCCGGGATCACCCGACTGGCGGAATTCGTTGCCGCGCCCTATCTGGAGAGTGGTCAACTGGTCTCTTTATTCGAACCGGGCGGCTCGACCTTTGCCAGCGCCGCGCCGCTCGAGATCTATGCCTGTGTGCAGGAGCGCGCCGCCATGACTTCCAAGGTCAAGGCCTTCACCGAATTTTTGCAGGAGTTCCTGCATACCCGCTGGCCCGCTCGATGAGGATCAAGGATCAACCTGCGCCATCAGTTCAGGCACCGATTCCTGGCGTTTCGCATAGCGCTGCGCCAGCACTGCGCAGACCATCAGTTGAATCTGATGGAACAGCATCAGCGGCAGAATCAGCACGCCAATCGTGCTGCCGGCGAACAACACCTGCGCCATCGGCACACCGGTGGCCAGGCTCTTTTTCGAGCCGCAGAACAGAATGGTGATGCGGTCTTCCAGATTGAAACCGAACAGTTTGCCCAGCACTGTGGACGCCAGCAGCACAAGCGCCAGCAGGACGCAGCACGCCACGACCAGCCCCAGCAGTTCGATCACCGGAATCTGGTGCCAGATGCCCTCGTTCACCGCTTCGCTGAACGCACCGTAGACCACCAGCAGAATCGAGCCCTGATCGACGAACTTCAGCCAGTTCTTGTTGCGACCGACCCAGGCGCCGATCCAGCGACGGGCGATCTGACCGGCAATGAACGGCAGCAGCAGTTGCACACTGATTTTCACGATTGCGTCGAGGGTCGAGCCGCCGTCGCCGTGGACGTTCAGCAGCAGCGTCACCAGCAGCGGCGTGAGGAAAATCCCGAACAGGCTGGACGCCGCCGCGCTGCAGATCGCCGCCGGAATATTGCCCCGTGCCAGCGACGTGAAGGCAATCGCCGATTGCACCGTGGCCGGCAGCGCACACAGGTACAGCATGCCCATGTACAGCTGATCGCCGATCAGCGGCGACAACAGCGGTTTGAGCGTCAGACCCAGTAGCGGGAACAGGACGAAGGTCAGGCCGAACACCAGCAAATGCAGGCGCCAGTGGCCGGCGCCAGCGATGATCGATTCGCGAGACAGCTTGGCACCGTGCAGGAAAAACAGCAGCGCGATGGCGATGTTGGTCAGCCAGCCGAAACCGGTCGCGACCTGACCGCTGGCGGGCAGGAAGCTGGCCAGCAGCACCACACCGATCAGGGTCAGGGTGAAGTTGTCGGGCAAAAATCGTGGGCGCGTCATGGTTTGTTCATCCGGGGGTTGCCAGTACGTGGCAGCGACTCTAACGTGACTGGAAATTACCGACTAACGCCGAAGAAACCACAGATGCCGCCAAAAGGACACGACAAAAGCGTCAGACGCAGCATTCCCGGGCTGCCCAGCCTGCCGCGCCCGCTCTACGGACGCACCGAATCTCTGCCCAATCGCGCGTTGACCCGCCGCCACAGTCATCCGTGGGTGCAGTTGTCCTACGCGATCCAGGGCGTGCTTGAAGTACAGACCGCCGTCGGTCGTTTCGTTGCGCCGCCGGAGCGTGCGGTGTGGATTCCGGCGGGCATGCCGCATCGGGTATTCAGTTCGCCGCACACGGAAATGCGCAGCCTGTACATCGATTGCAGCGTCGCCAGTTGGGCACCGGAGCGTTGTCACGTGCTCGGCGTCAGTGATCTTTTGCGTGAGCTGATCCGGGCCTTCAGTCAGATACCTGTCGAATATGACCAGAGCGGCCCGCACGGGCGCCTGGCTCAGGTGATCCTCGATCAACTGGCCGAGGCGCCGCCCATCGATCTGATGCTGCCACTGCCGCAGGACAGTCGCTTGCGCCAGATCTATCAGAGCCTGGAGCAACATCCGGAACAGCAGACCACCCTGGCGCACTGGAGCGAAAAATTCGGCGTAACCGAGAAAACGCTGACTCGGCTGTTCCTGCGCGACACCGGTTTGACCTTCCGCACCTGGCGCCAGCGCCTGCGTCTGTTGGGTGCGCTGACACCGCTGGAACGCGGCGAACGCGTCACCGACGTGGCTTTGGCCTGTGGTTATGACTCGACCTCGGCGTTTATCGCGGCGTTTCGCCAACAGTTCGGTGAAACACCGGGAGAGTTTTTCCGATGAAATTAACCGATATTTATCGACTTTATGCATGCCATTGATCAAATTTCAGGGTAGAGTTTCGCCCATCAAGAATCTTTGACATCTTTCGACGATAACAATGATCAACCACCCTTTAGCGAACCTGTCGGCGGTAACAGCATGATCGAAGTCACTGAAGTTTCCATTGCCCAATTGCGCGCGGCGCTCGAATCCGGCCAGACCACGGCAGTTGAACTGGTCCAGGCCTACCTGGCGCGCATCGACGCCTTTGACGGCCCGGACACCGCCACTGCCCTGAACGCAGTGATCGTGCGCAACCCTGAAGCGCTGAAAGAAGCGCAAGCTTCCGATGCCCGTCGCGCCAAGGGCGAAACCCTCGGCCCGCTGGACGGCATCCCTTACACCGCCAAGGACAGCTATCTGGTCAAAGGCCTGACCGCCGCGTCCGGCAGCCCGGCCTTCGCCGATCTCGTTGCCCAGCGCGACGCGTTCACCATTGAGCGCCTGCGTGCGGGCGGTGCGATCTGCCTGGGCAAGACCAACATGCCGCCGATGGCCAATGGCGGGATGCAGCGTGGCGTCTATGGCCGCGCCGAAAGCCCGTACAACGCTGACTACCTGACCGCGCCGTTTGCTTCCGGCTCGTCGAACGGCGCCGGTACCGCGACCGCTGCCAGTTTCTCGGCCTTCGGTCTGGCAGAAGAAACCTGGTCGAGCGGTCGCGGCCCGGCGTCGAACAACGGCCTGTGCGCCTACACGCCGTCGCGCGGGGTGATCTCGGTGCGCGGCAACTGGCCGCTGACGCCGACCATGGACGTGGTGGTGCCCTACGCCCGTACCATGGCCGACCTGCTGGAAGTGCTCGACGTAGTCGTCGCCGAAGACACCGACACCCGTGGCGACCTGTGGCGCCTGCAACCCTGGGTTCCGATCCCGAGCGTCGCTTCGGTGCGTCCTGCTTCCTATCTGGAATTGGCAGTGAAGAGCGATGCACTGGCCGGCAAACGCCTGGGCGTGCCGCGCATGTACATCAACGCCGACCCTGAAGCCGGCACCAGCGAAGAACCGGGCATCGGCGGCCCGACCGGGCAACGCATCAACACCCGCGCTTCGGTGATCGATTTGTGGAAACAGGCGCGTCAGGCCCTCGAAGCCGCCGGCGCCGAAGTGATCGAAGTGGATTTCCCGCTGGTCTCCAACTGCGAAGGCGATCGTCCGGGTGCGCCGACCGTGTTCAATCGCGGCATCGTCTCCAAAGAGTTCATGCACCACGAACTGTGGGACCTGTCGGCCTGGGCCTTCGATGATTTCCTGCGCGCCAACGGCGACCCGAAACTCAACCGTCTGGCAGACGTCGACGGGCCGAAAATCTTCCCGCACGACCCGGGCACCCTGCCCAACCGTGAAGGCGACCTCGCTGCCGGCATGGACGAATACGTGCGCATGGCCGAACGCGGCATCACGCCGTGGGATCAGATCCCGACGTTGCCGGACGGCCTGCGCGGCCTGGAGAAGACCCGCAAGCTCGACCTCGAAGACTGGATGGATCGCCTCGGCCTCGACGCCGTGCTGTTCCCGACCAACGCCGACGTGGGTCCGGCGGACGCCGACGTCAACCCGGCCTCGGCGGATATCGCCTGGAGCAACGGCATCTGGGTCGCCAACGGCAACCTCGCAATCCGCCACCTCGGCGTGCCGACCGTCACCGTGCCGATGGGCGTGATGGCCGACATCGGCATGCCGGTGGGATTGACGTTTGCCGGTCGCGCCTATGACGACTCGACGTTGCTGCGTCTGGCAGCGGCGTTTGAGGCGACCGGTTCCAGGCGTCTGGTGCCACCACGCACGCCAGCGCTGGCGGCAGGCAAGTAAATGCAAAACGGCGGGATCGATTGATCCCGCCGTTTTTTTATCGCTCTGCCAACTCTTCCAGTAAATCCGCCGAAGGCACGAAAAACAGACTGCCGGTGACCGCCGTGCTGAAGTCCAGCAACCGGTCGTAGTTGCCCGGCGGCTTGCCGACAAACATGTTCTCCAGCATCTGTTCCAGCGGCTCCGGCGAACGCGCGTAGCCAATGAAATAAGTGCCGAACTCCCCCGCGCCGGGCCGGCCGAACGGCATGTTGTCGCGCAGGATTTTCACCTCTTCGCCGTCCTTGGTGATGGTGGTCAACGCACTGTGGGAATTGCTCGGTTTGACCGAATCATCCAGCTCGATATCGGACAGTTTGGTGCGCCCGATCACCCGCTCCTGCGCCTCGACCGGCAATTCGTTCCACGCCTTCATGTTGTGCAGGTACTTCTGCACCAAAACGTAACTGCCGCCACTGAACGGCTGATCTTCATCGCCCACGAGGGTGAAATGCTCGGCTTTGCGGCCGACCGGATTTTCCGTGCCGTCGACGAAACCGATGATGCTGCGCATGTCGAAATAGCGGAAACCCTGCACTTCATCCGTTACCGTCACGGCGCCGTCCAGCGCCGACATCAATTGCGTTGCCAGTTCGAAACACAGGTCCATTTGATCGGCGCGAATGTGCAGCAGCAAGTCGCCTGGCGTGGAAACGGCGCGCCGCCCTTCCACGCCGAATTCGCGAAAGTCATGCAGGGACGCAGGGCGCGGACTGCCGAACAGACGGTCCCACGCGCTGGAAGAAAATCCGCAAACACAGGACAGGTTTCCCGAGGGGACGCGCTTGCCGACCGAGCGCGTCAGGCCGGCGATATCGGCGCACCAGCCACGGACTTTTTCGGCGGCCTCGGCCTCGGCGTTGAGGGTCGCCACGATGAATATGGCAGCGCTGGTGATCGGGCTGCAGACGGCTTGAGGATCTGGCGTGTCGATGATCGTAGCTCCCAAAGTGGTGGACTGACTCGACAGCGAGGTTAGCAAAGAAGTGTTGAATGAAGTATTGCCCGCGCTCTGCCCATGTCGTCCGACACTTCGTTATTCACGAACAATACCCACGAAATAAACGATTTTTCTTTGTCGGAAGGCTCCTACTAGCATGGCCCCGTCTACCCCGAAAAACATAAAGACAGGGAGAACGGCATGCACCCCATCAACATCGGCGAACCCTGGATGTGGGCCGCCTTCATCGTTTTTGTCCTCGCCATGCTGGCCGTCGACCTGTTCGTCTTCGGCGGGCGCAAGGCGCATCGGGTCTCGGTACGGGAAGCCTCATGCTGGGTGATTGCCTGGTGCATGCTGGCGATGGCCTTCGCCGGATTGCTCTGGTGGTATCTCAACGGCGAATTCGGTCCCGAAATCGCCAAGGTCAAGACCCTGGAATTCCTCACCGGTTATTTGATCGAGCAGTCGCTGTCGATCGACAACATGTTCGTCTTCGTGATGATCTTCAGCTACTTCGCCGTGCCGCCGGAGTTGCAGCGCCGGGTGCTGCTGTACGGCGTGCTCGGGGCGATTGTGATGCGCGCAGCGATGATCTTTGCCGGCGTATGGCTGGTGTCGCAGTTCACCTGGCTGCTGTATGTGTTCGGCGTGTTCCTGATCATCACCGGGATCAAGATGCTGGTGTTCGCCGAGCAGCAACCGGACCTCGATAACAACCCGCTCCTGCGCTGGGTGCGCGGGCATCTGCGGATCACCAACGGCTTTCACGGCGAGCGCTTTTTCGTGCTGCAGAACGGTGTGCGCTGGGCCACGCCGATGTTTCTGGTATTGGTGCTGATCGAAGCCAGCGACCTGATGTTCGCGGTCGACAGCATCCCGGCGATCTTCGCGGTGACCACCGATCCGTTCATCATTTTCACCTCGAACATTTTCGCGATCATGGGCCTGCGGGCGCTGTACTTTTTGCTGGCGGACATGGCCGACCGCTTTCATCTGCTCAAGTACGGACTGGCGCTGGTGCTGGTGTTCATCGGCGGGAAGATGACGGTGATGCCGTGGTTTCACATGCCGGTGGAGTGGTCGCTGGCGATCGTCGGCGGGCTGATTCTGGCGTCGGTGGTGCTGAGTCTGATCCTGACGAAGGACAAGTCGCCCGAAGAAAGTCAGGCGAAATAACGGCCGAGGGAGCGAACGGATTCGCTCCCTCGGCTTTGAGCTTATTTATCCGACTTGATACTGGTCCACACCCGGGTCCGCACCCGCTCCAGTTTCTGCGGCAACGGCTGCACCACGTAAAGTTTCTTCAGTGCTTCGCTGGTCGGCGTCAGGTTGGGGTTGCCGGTGATTTCCTTGTTGATCAGCGGCAGCGAATCCTTGTTGGCATTCGGGTAGCCGAGGAAATCGCTGATCGACGCGATGACCTTCGGATCCAGTAGCGTATTGAGGAACTCGTGGGCCTCTTCGACGTTCTTCGCGCTCTTCGGAATGGCGAAGGTGTCGAACCAGATCGGCGCGCCCTCCTTCGGCAAGCGCCAGTCGACCACCACGCCGTTGCCCGCCTCTTTGGCCCGATTGCCGAACTGGTAGAAGCTGCCGGAGTAGCCGATGGCCACGCAGATGTCGCCGTTGGCGATGTCGGTCATGTATTTGGCCGAGTTGAAGTAGGTGACGTAAGGGCGAACCTTGAGCATCAGGTCCTTGGCTTTCTCATAGTCGGCCGGGTTCTGGCTGTTCGGGTCCAGGCCCAGGTAGTGCAGGGCCAGCGGCAGGATTTCCGACGGCGAATCGAGCATTGCCACGCCGCAGGATTTCAGCTTTTCCATGTTCTCCGGTTTGAACACCAGGTCCCAACTGTCCACCGGCGCATTCTCGCCGAGCGCCGCCTTGACCTTGGCCGGGTTGAAACCGATCAGCACCGTGCCGACCATGTAGGGCACGCCGTACTGGTTGCCGGGGTCGTTGGCGTCGAGCAGCTTGAGCAGCGCCGGGTCCTGGTGACTCCAGTTCGGCAACTTGGACTTGTCGAGTTTCTGGAACACGCCGGCCTTGATCTGGGTATCGAGGAACTGGTTCGACGGCACCACCAGGTCATAGCCGGAGTTGCCGGTCAGCAGCTTGGCTTCGAGGGATTCGTTGGTGTCGAAGGTGTCCCAGGTCACTTTGATGTTGCTTTTGGAGGCGAAATCCTTGGGCACCGACGGCAGGATGTAATCCGCCCAGTTGTACACCCGCAGTTCGCGCTGTTCGGCCTGTACGGCGCTGGCCAGCAGCGTCAGCCCGAAAACAGTAGCGCCCAGAATGCGTTTCATCGTGACCATGTTGTGTTTCCCCGAATGCAGCGTGAGTCGATGGTTTTTATGTTCTGTACACGGCAGCGGCTAGCAAATCAGCCAAGGGCAAGGAAGGTGCAGCATTTTGTTGTGGCTTCGATTCTTCCTGACAGCGTAGACGCGGCACAGTAGCCCGTTGGCCAAAAGGGGATCGAAACGGCCAATTTGCATGACCGCCGGGATGCGGAAACAACAATGCCCGACGAAGTGCCGGGCATTGTTTGAGCAGCCTGCGAAGGATCAGTCGGTAAAACCCAACCGCGCCGCCCTGCTCTGCTGGGTCTGTCCACGGGTCGCCAGGCAGTAATACAGCGGGCATGTCACGATCAGGCCGACCAGCCACGACAGGTCCGCGCCTTCCACCAGATTGGCGTACGGCCCGACGTACAGCGACGTGTTGGCGAATGGCAGCTGCACGATAATGCCGATGAAGTAGGCAATGATCGCGTGCAGGTTGAAGCGCCCATAAATGCCACCGTCGGCGCGGAAGATCGAGGCGATGTCATAGCTGCCGCGCTTGATCAGGTAGAAGTCGATCAGGTTGATCGACGCCCACGGCACCAGCACCAGCAGCAACGCCAGAATTAATCCGATGAATTCGGAAATGAAATCCGCCGATGCGCCCAGCGCTACAACGCAGCATCCCGCCAGCACCACGCTCGACAGGATCACCCGCACCTTGATGCTCGGCGTCCACTGGCTGGCGAAGGTCTGGATCGAGGTGATGATCGACAGTACCGCGCCATACAGATTCAGCGCGTTATGGCTGATGATGTTGAGCAGGAACAGCACCATCAGAATCGGCCCCAGCCAACCGGTGGACTGCTTGACCGCTGCCATCGCCTCGGTGCCTTCCGGGGTTGCCAGCACCGCCACCGCGCCGAAGGTGAACGACAGAATCGTGCCCAGCGTGGCGCCCAGATAAGTCGCGATAAATGGCTTGCCGATACCGATGTCCGCCGGCAGGTAACGGGAATAGTCGGAGACGTACGGCGAGAAACTGATCTGCCAGATGATCCCCAGGGACACCGTCGCCAGCCATCCCGAAAGATTGAAGCTGCCACGGGTAAAGAAGTCCGCCGGCAACTCATGGGCAAAGATGTAGATGAACCCGGCCAGCAGCGCACTGCCCATCACCCAGGTGCCGATGCGGTTGAGTGTGTGGATGAAGTTGTAGCCGATCACACCGATGGCCGTAGCGCTGAGGGCGCCGATCAGAATGCTCAACGGCGCCGGCACCGACGGCGCGATGCCGACGATGGACTTGCCGGCCAGCACGATGTTGGAAATGAAGAAGCCGATATAGATGATCGCGGCGAAGAACACGATCAATAGCGCGCCGTAACGCCCGAACTGGCCCCGACTCTGAACCATCTGCGGAATGCCCATGCGCGGGCCTTGCGCCGACGCCAGGGCGATCACCACCCCGCCGATCATGTGCCCCAGCGCAATCGCCAGCAGCCCCCAGAACAGGTCGAGATGAAACACCTGAACCACCATGGCGCCGGTGACAATGGGCAGTGGCGCAATGTTGGTGCTGAACCAAAGCGTGAAAAGGTCGCGGGCCTTCCCGTGGCGTTCCGCGAGTGGGACGTAGTCGACCGTGTGATTCTCGATCAACGGATCTTGCCGGGACATCTGGGACATAAAAATGAACTCGATTGGGTCTGTTCTTATCGTTGTATGAAGCCAAACCGGGGGAGCTTCGTGGCCGCCCCTCAGATGCAGACCATATTATGGTATTCCAACATTTTCACAAGACTGATCCGCTGTTTGCGACGGCAACTGATCCGGCATCCTCCCTGATAGCCAGCGCTCACGGCTAGAGCAAAGCCCCGTAAATGCTGAGTTTCCGACGGATGAACCACGTTTATCGTTTCACCAAAAAAGCGCTTGCAATCGATGTATTACGGTATACCATCAGACCCATAAACACATAACAATACGCTTCACCGCACTCGAGGATTGACCAATGATCGATGCTGCCGTCTACAAACAAGTCATGGGCTCGTTCCCGTCCGGCGTTACCGTCATCACCACCCTGGATGACGACGGCCAGATCGTCGGCCTGACCGCCAGCGCTTTCAGTTCGCTGTCGATGGACCCGGCCCTGGTGCTGTTCTGCCCCAACTACAGTTCCGATTCCTACCCTGTCCTGATCAAAAACAAACGCTTTGCCATTCACGTCCTGTCCGGCGGTCAGCAAAGCGAAGCCTACGCGTTCGCCCGCAAAGGCAAGGACAAGGCGCAGGGCATCGAGTGGACGCTGAGCGAACTGGGCAACCCGATCCTGGCCAACGCGACAGCTATCATCGAATGTGAGCTGTGGCGCGAATACGAAGGCGGCGACCACGCGATCATGGTCGGCGCGGTGAAAAACCTCATCGTCCCTCAGCAGGACGCCGGCCCGCTGGTGTATTGCCACGGCAAGATGGGCGCCCTGCCCGCCTTCGCCTGATCCGCACGATTGCACTTAAACAGGCCGGCAAGCGACCGACCGACCACAAGAGATTCGAGGTAGCGTCATGAAATTTTCCCTGTTCGTACATATGGAGCGCTGGGACGAAAGCGTCAGCCACCGTCAACTGTTCGAAGACCTGACCGAACTGACGTTGATCGCCGAGGCCGGCGGTTTCAGTACCGTGTGGATCGGCGAACACCACGCGATGGAATACACCATTTCGCCGAGCCCGATGCCGCTGCTGGCCTACCTCGCGGCCAAGACCACCACCATTCACTTGGGCGCTGGCACCATCATCGCGCCGTTCTGGCACCCGCTGCGGGTTGCCGGTGAATGTGCGTTGCTCGACGTGATCAGCAACGGCCGGATGGAAGTCGGCCTGGCACGCGGCGCCTATCAAGTTGAATTCGATCGCATGGCCGGCGGCATGCCCGCCTCCAGCGGTGGCCAGGCGCTGCGGGAAATGGTCCCGGTGGTGCGCGCGCTGTGGCAAGGCGACTACGCCCACAACGGCGAGATCTGGAAATTCCCCACCTCCACCAGCGTGCCGAAACCGATCCAAAAGCCGAACCCGCCGATGTGGATCGCCGCCCGCGACCCGGACTCACACAACTTCGCCGTCGCCAACGGCTGCAACGTGATGGTCACACCGCTGATGAAGGGCGACGAAGAAGTTCTCGATCTGAAGAACAAGTTCCAGACTGCGCTGGACAACAACCCGGATGTGCCGCGTCCGCAATTGATGGTGCTGCGTCATACCCACGTGCATTCAGTGGATGACCCGGAAGGCTGGAAGGTCGGCGCGAAAGCCATCTCACGTTTCTATCGTACGTTTGATGCGTGGTTCGGCAACAAGGAAGTGCCGGTTAATGGTTTCCTCGCCCCGAGCCCGGAAGAGAAATTTGCCGGGCGTCCGGAGTTTGAGTTGGAGAGCCTGCACAAGACGGCGATGATCGGCACACCGGAAGAGATCATTCCGCGGATCAAGTACTACCAGGAACTGGGCGTGGATGAGTTCAGTTTCTGGTGCGACAACAGCTTGCCGCATGCGGAGAAGAAGAAGTCGCTGGAGTTGTTTATCAAGCATGTGGTGCCGGCGTTCAGATAGGCCTGCTGCCCGGAATACGAAAACGCCCCGAGATGTTCGGGGCGTTTTCGTATGCGGTTCAGCTCAGGGATGGAGGCAACGATGACTCTGCCGGATCAGTCGCTAATACTGGTAATCCAGAAAGAAAAATACGGCGTATAGAAAGAAGGCAAAGGCCGCCAAAGCCGCACGCCACTCGGGATCTGCATCTCTTCCCAATCCACCTGGGGCAATTGAAATACTCGCACCGCAAAAATAGCAGTAGACCCCTTGCGCAAACCACAGCTGAACCGCGAGTACAGTGAAAAAACGTCCCCAGCTGCCATTGAATTGAAAATAACCGTTTACAAGTGCCGCCACCAGCAAGGCAACACCCACACCGTGGCGATACTTGAAAAGCGCTGCAACCATTGAGTTTTGGGGTTTACGCATCAATCGTTCCATTAGCAGGATTGTGTCTGAGCTCAATATCCAACGGCGAAACTATGCTAAGAGCTTGCATTGAGGATTGGAAAATACAATGTTTCACTTGGCTTGGGAGATCCGACAACTGCAAAGGAACGACCGGCTTAGCTACCAGCTTATATCCTCCATCATTACAAACATCATAACTAAAGACCCCTCTACCAACAAAAGGGGACAGATTTATTAAATCGCCCCCCCTTTTCTATCAATCCCCTGCTCTATCAAACACTTAGCACTAATGAACTTACATCACCAGTGCTTAAAAACTCTTGAAAACAAGAAATAACAATCCCTATATCTCTTGTAATCAAACTCGCCTGATAGCAATCACCCAAAACGTCAATCAGTTGTGTTCCAGCTGACGCATTATTAAGGGTACGTACGACGTGCTCCCCATCATCCAGGTATTGATTTAACATTAGAAGGTAGTTTCCAGAATCAGAATAAAGATTAATCTCGTAAGGCCCAGCTTCAGGTGCAGGGGTAATAGACAACGAAGTCACGCCATCGAACTTGCTATACTCAAATATAATGGATTTAACATCTTCCATAGTCGGCTGATTAACAAGAGGTATTTGTAATCTACCGTATTCAGGACTAAGCGTATACCCTCCGATCACCATCTATTTTTTCTCCTTAATAGACTTCATACCTGGCTCCCAGTAGTAGTTTTTCGGCAATCCTGTTTTATCATCTATAGCGCTTACGGTTAAAGATTTCAACTCAGCCTTTTCTGCGGCAGCGGCTATGTCGCCTCGAACAAAAGGGGACAGATTTATTAAAATAAATAAATCCGCCCCCCCTTCTTCTTTCTTCTTTTAAAACAACAAGTCAATCGAATCGCTCGCGACAATCTGATCCGAGGTAAAATCCAGCTTATCCGAGACTAAAACTAATGACCTCAAATCCTCGGGAAAATCTTCGATTCCCCCATGTACAGTTGGTACTAAAAACCGAAAATAATCCCCAACAACTGTCTCTCCTTCGTATCCGACCGGATAGTCCTCACCAGGAGCAGAGCTTTCAACTGCATGGTAAATGTAAAACCCCTTAATTGACGGAATTGAATACTCTGAAAGCTTTTTATCAAATCCCGACCTCTCTGAAACTATTAATTCCACATCTATGCGCGAACGGGCATTACGATATCTGCGAAATGAGTACATATCCAACAAAGTACGGCCTACTTTATTTTTCGGATAATCAAAAAAGTCTGACGACTCCTCCCACATAAACTCGTTTATGCTATCCAGCTTTGCCTCCAAGTCTGGAACTTCCAACAATGCAGAAGGCAGGCGACCAAAACAGTTATTGACCATAACTGCTATCAACCCATTTCTATCCATGGCGAACCAAGTTATTATTTCTCCAAAACTAGGCTGCCAGTCTTTATTCAGCGACATCACTTTCCCTCCGGCCAGGTAACACTGCAGTTCGCACAGGTGTCAATTATAGCATTTTTCGTAATCCCGCCCTCATCTCTAACAATACGGGGGCGCAGAGCACTGGTAAATTTCACTTCAGCAGGATTGACACCCATCCTAACTAATTTGTCAACCGCCGAGACTTCAGCACAGGCACCAGCAGCATTGCGGCAGAGGTTTGTGATCTCACCGACCTTCACACCAAGTTGTGTTTCTATATAGTTAACGGTTCGCACATCCAACATATCAGCTCTAATATTGCCATTACTGCTCCCTACCGCAATCTTCCCTGATACAGGATCATAGGCACTAATCATAGTTGCCACTTTAGATGCTTGGGTATTGCTAGGAATCGCATTGATAGCATCCAGTAATTCTTGGGTCGCCCGCTCATAAAACTTATCATTTGCAGGAGCGTGTAACACTGTTCGATCAAATAAGCCTACTGCCTCGGTAGGTCGTGTGTATTGACCCGTTTCGGAGATTAACCCCGTTGTTGCGTTGTTAGGCAGTTTGGTACCAGGAAGTCCCGCACTGGCAACCCCCAAAGCCCCAATGACAATATTTCCAGCTGCGTTCCAAAGATCGCCGTTGAACGCCTGGTTTGTTCCTACACCTATTTGGAGTAAACCATTGGCCGCTGCCGCCATACGTATGCTGGAGCCCAATGGACCGGTCAGTCCATAAATTGCCGGATTTCCAAGATTCGACAAACCCTGCAGTTCGTTATTGATGCGTAAATAACCTTGAGCGTCCCTGAAGATCAGTTCGTTTTCAGTTTTTGTCCGAGTCCAGACCAATTGATCGAACCATCCACCTGCAATGGCACGCTGAGCATCGGCAAAAGCATTTTTGGCTTCGGTGGTTCCGGCGTAACGGTACAGCTCCGGGTTCTCGGGGCCATTGCTGATTAGCTTGCTGACCCGGGCATTGACCTCTGCCACCGTCGAGTTTTCCAACTCTTGGGCGGCGTACACTTGGAGGTAAGCTGCTAACTCCGTGCGCTCCTGTGGTGTCAGAGAATTTCTGTCCAGGCGGAACTTGGCGAGCAGATCATCACTTCGGTGATCCGCACCCTCCAGTCGCACCAGCCGCTTAGCAGGATCTATTGCTCCTGTTTCCTTGAACTCCTCACGTGCGTTATCACGTTCCGCCTTGTCGTGCTTCCCAAGGAAGTTGTATTGCGTTGCGTTTGCCGCCACCGTCGCTGCGACGCCCAGATCGCCATCGGAAGCTGCCGCTCCCAACACACCCACGACCTGCGAGAGTGCGAGCAGGTTCGCCTGAGCCTGAGCGTATTCGGCGCTTCCTTTTACGAGATTTTTAGGAAGGAGCCTCTCTCCAAGAAGACCGATCAACACTTCGTTGGCGCCCCCCGCGATGGCACCCGTACGGAAGTCACCGCCCGTGGCCTCAGCCAGCAACCCGCCCAATCCGGCGTGCAGGAGGATTTTCCCAACGCTCCCGTCTTTCAGGGAAAGATCACCGATTTTCCCGGCCCCATAGGCGCCACCGATGGCCGCAGCGGTGCCAACTGCAGAACTCGCAAAATTGTCTTTCAGGCTGCCGCCGTAAACAGCGGTTTTGATCAAGGCATCCGAACTCACCTTGATCGCCACGATCTTCAAGCTCTCGGGATTCAGTCCAATTGCGCCTGGGTCGTAGTTGAGGCTTTGGGTAATGCCTGCGGTTGCTGCCGCCACGACATAGCTTTTAAGCGCTTCCTTGGAGGTAACGTCCTTTGCAATCTTGCCCAGATTGCCTCGGTTGTCGATGGTGCTGACGGCGGCCTTTGTCGCTGCGGTAACCGCAACGGATTGCAGAATCATGCTCGACATCGGACCGATAACTGCTGCCATCACGATTGCAATGATCAGTTGCGAAGCTGGCCCAAGGCCCGAGTTTTGATATTTGAACGACTCGTGGATTTCCTTGACTTGCCTCCAGTCGATGTCTCCTCGCGCTTCTGCCTGCTTGAGCCAGGCAAGTTGAGGATCGGCCTCGACCATTGCGTCAATGGCTTGGTGCACGCTTTGCTGATCGACATGTTTGATATCGATCTTCAGCCCGTCTACAGCTTTGATCGTAAGCTTTCCAGATGCGATCAGATGACTCTGACGCAGCGTTTCATCGTTATTGCCCCGGCCTTTTGACGAAGTCCAAAAAGCATCTCCATCGCTTTTGGTATGGCTCTCGTCGTGAGAATCCTTCACCCCTTCAAAAACAATCGCCCCACCACTGTCCAGCGTGATGTCCTTGCCACTTTCAAGCTTCGCCACCTGATAGCGCTGATCCCCCTCGCTGACCAGCGTGAGATTGCCCCCGGTCTTGATCTCGCTCCCCACATGAGTGACCTGGGTAACTTCATCGCGCTGCAGTTTCTTGGCGCCGAAACCACCCTTCTCCTTCATGTCATAGAGGGTGTAGTCCTTGTTCTGTGCTGCCAGCAGACTCAGGTCATTACCCGCATATACATAGGCTTCATTGCCCGCGCTGATCTTGCTCGCCACCAGGGTGGTATCGCGACCGGAAGAGGTTTTTACGTCGCCGCCTGCAATGAACTCGGCGGCTTTCTGGACGGTGTGGTTGTCTTCTTCGTGGACGCGTTTCTTGCCACTTTTGCTGTTGGTCTCGACATTGTGTTCGTCGCTCGCCGAAGCCATGTTCAAGTCTTGTTTCGCGTCGGCAAGCAGATCGCCTTTGGCTTGTGCCGTACTGGCGAGGACGTTGATGTCGCGACCGGCGTCAAGCTTCAGGTTGCCGCCACTTTTCACGCTGGACGCGAGGTTTTCCACGGTTGTGGTGACGGTCGAGCGATGTCCGCCGTTCTCGATTGTGTGGATCTCGTTGACGTTCTGAACCGCCAGTAAGTTGATGTCGCGGGTCGCGCTCAGGTCTGCATCGGCGCCGCTGTTGATCGTGCCGGAGTTGGTCAAGTCACGGCCGGACTTGATGCTCAACGTATCGCGGGCGCTGATGTTGCCGCCGTCATCAAGGGAAGTGCGCAACCCCTGCCCCGGGCTGTAAGTCACGGCGGTCCGGTCGTTGACGATGTCACCCTTGAGGGTACTCAGGCTGACCTGATTACCGCGAATATCACCGGCCAGCGCATTGCGGATGCTGTCGGTGGCCATCAGGCTCAGGCGTTCGTTGGCCTCGACCAGACCACCGTTATAAAGGCTGCCTTTGACGTCTGCCGTGAGGTTGTTGGTGGCCCGCAGAGTGCCGACGTTGACCAGGTCGTTGCCGGCGATCATTTCCAGATCACGCCCCTGAATCAGGCTGCCGCCGCGCACGTTGCGCGACTCGGCCTGAGCCAGGTACAGCACTGGCACCAGTACTTTTTGACCATCGACGACGCGCTCTTCCATCCAGACGATGTCATGCGTCAGCGCCGCCACCTGCTCCGACGTCAGGGTGACACCCACCGTCAGATTCAGCTCGTTTTTGCTGGCGAGCGCGTTGTCCATCAGGTAACGGAATTGCTCGTAATCGTTGTTCAAGCCACCGGCCAGAAAGCGCTGGCCGGTCTGAGCCAACACTGCATCGCTGATCAAACGCGATTCGTAGCGACCGTCGCCGAGGCGGCGAGCGGCCTCATCGGCGTTGAAATTAAGTTTGCCCAGCAGGTAGTCCGAGCTCATGAATGGCGCGGTCTGAGTCAGCTCCGGATTGGTTTCGATCAGGTAGCGGCTCTGCGGATTCGGGCTCTGCACGAACATGCCGTAAGGGCCTTTCGGAAGCCTGAATGTCGAAGACGCGGTTGGATCTACTGCAGCAAACGGTACTCCACGGAAATCAACCGGGACGAAGCTGATCTGCTTCACGCCGTCCGCATCCACCTTTTCGATGCGAGTGACGTCCTTGGCGACCTGAACGCTGGCGGCGCTGCTGCGCTTGCCCAGATTGATGTCGACGACACCCACACCGGTGGCTTTTTCGCTGTCCAGATTTCCGGTGAGCTGATCGTAAGTATTGTTGTAGAGCTTGCCGTTCTGGATGGAGTCAGTGACGTTGAGGCTTACCGTTCCTCCCGCCTGCAGGGTGGCCGGATACAAGGTGTTGCCATTGGGAGACCAGTTTATTGGTACGTTGCGAGGGTGGGAGAAGCGACTGTCATTGGTTACGGCGACCAACTCGTTGAAGCGTGCCTCATCGAAATTCCCCTGCTGCGTCTGCGCGTTGAACGCCGGGACTTCGATGAACTCCATCCGGTCCCACAGGCTATTGTCGATCCTGCCAGGCGTGCCAATCGACTCTGTCGAAGTGCCGGAGCGCGATTCCGCGCCGAGGTTTAACAAGCGGTCGGCGGTTACCGTTAGGTTGCCGTTGGCAGCCATCATGCTGTAGCGGTTTTCGACATTGCCGGCATGAATCGTCAGGTTTTTGCCCGCGACGAAGCGCGATGCGGTCGAGTCTTTGAGAACCACATCGTTATAGGTCCGATCAATGATGATCGTGCCTTTTTTCCAGCCATCGTGGCCACCGCAATGCTGCCCGCAAATCCATCTGATGGAGCCGGAGCTGCCGCCCTGCGACATTTCGAAAACCGACTTGGCGTTTTCCACCGACATCGCATTGATGTCGATATCCCCCTCGCCCTCGACCGTCCCCGACAAGTTGCTGAACAACGCAGCACGACCACCACCCACGGCGTCGACCGTGAGATTGCCCCGGCTGTAGATATCGCCGTAATAGTTGTTCAGGCTGTTGCCATGCAACTTCATCGTGCCGCCGCTGAACAGCAGCGTATCGGCTCCGTTGGAGATGCCGTTGGCGGCGTTGAATTCCAGATTGCCCTGGGCGCCCAGGGTGCCTTTGTTGTCGATCCGGGCAGCCGTCACCGTAAGGTTCTGGTTGGCGATCAGCCGACCGAGGTTGTCCAGCGTGCCGCGCAAGGTCATCACGGTTTCGCCACCGCTGACCAGCCGCCCGTCCTGTTGAATCACGTCGCTGGCGTTGATGGTGAGTTTCTGCTGAGCCGACACTCGACCGCTGTTGATCAGGTTACCGCCAAGGGTCAGCGTCAGATCGCCATCGCTGAGCAGTTGCCCGGCGTTATTCAGATTGGCGACATTCAGGTTCAGCGCCGAAGCACTGGCGATGCGATCCCCGACATTAAGGTTCAAATCCTGCGAACTGGTGTAAGTCAGCCCACCATTGAGTTGCCAGGTGCCCACACCATTAACCGCCGCGACATCCCAGACGCCTTTGCCCAGACCGGTGAGGCTGCCCTGCGTGCCGGTCAGGTTATTCAGATCCAGGTCAAACAACCCTTGCGCGGCGTGACGCACGCTGCCGCTGAGGTTGTTGAGCTGGGTGCCGGCGAGTTCCAGATCCTGACTGCCAATCTCGATGACGCCGTTCTGGTTATTCAGGTTGCCGTTCAGTTTGATCTTGCTGGAGGTGCCGCCCAAGGCACGAATCTGCCCGCCAGCGCTGTTGTCCAGCTGGACGCCGCTCAGTTGCAGATCCGCCGCCGACTCGATCAGTCCGCCCTGATTGAGAATCTGGCCGACCGCTTCGAGACCCAGCCGATTGCCGCTGATCTCACCACCCGCGTTATCCAGACGGGTGCCATCGAAAGTGACCTGACCTTTGCCGAAGAGCTTGCCGCCATGGTTGATCAGGCGTGTCACGGTCAACTGCAAATCGCCCAGCAGGCTGGAGATCAAGCCGGCCTTGCCGTTGACTGCGCTGTTGTCGAGGGTCGGCATTGGTGATGTCGAGCGTGTCAGCCTGTAGCGTGCCACCCTGGTTTTGCAGGTTGCCGGTGCCCAGCGCGAGTTCTGCGTGGCTGCCATTGGCGAGGATCGCACCCTGCTGATTCAGCACGGTGCTGCCGACGATTTTCAGACCATCGCTACCTGCAACAATCTGGCCCGCATCACGGTTGTCGATGGACGTACTGGTGATGTCCAGGCGCTGCCCGCGCAATGTGCCGCCGCGATTGTCGAGTTCGACCAGTTGTTCGAGCAGCAGGTGTTGCTCGGCGGCGTCGACCACGCCCGTGACGTTTTTGAAGACCCCGGCGATTTTCAGCGCAATGTCGCCGCCCGTGCCGACGATGCCGCCCTTGTCGCTGTTGTTCAGCTGCGTGGCGTTGACTTCGATGGTTTTGCCCAGCAACACACCGGCACTGTTGTCGACCGTATCGCTTTCGATGTACAGGTCGGCATCGCTCTGGATCCGGCCCTTTTGATTGAGCAGTTGCGACTGACCGGCGACGGTTTGCTTGAGAATCAGGCGAGCGCCATCAACACCCGCCGCCAGCAGACCACCCTCGCCATTATCGAGGCTGGCCGCTTGCAGGTTGAGGCGATCGCCGATCACCCGCCCGCCACGGTTATCGATGTGACCGTTGCGAGCGACCAACAGCAGCTGTTGCGCGGCCACCACACCTTTACGGTTGTCGATACTGCCGGCGTGAACATCCACGTCCCCCTGGCTGGCTTGCAGTCGACCCAAGGCATTGTTCAGGTGCTTGTTGACGACCAGCGTGAGCTTGCCGGTCTCGGCACTGATCGCGCCTTTGTCATTGCTGGTGAGATTGTCCAGCGTCGCATCGACAACACCGCCGAGCAGTTGGCCGTTGGTGTTGTCCAGATCGCGTGCGGTCAGGTTCAGTGTCGTGTTGCCCTGAATCAGGCCCTGTGTGTTGTCCAGGTCTTCGCTGGCCAGCACGCTGTCATCCGATGAAATCGTGCCTTGGGAGTTGTCGAGTTTGCCGCGACTGGTGACCTCAAGGGTTTTGCCGGTCAGGCTGGCATTACGGTTGTCTATGCTCTGGGCAGCGACGCTCAATCGATCCGAGGCTTGAACCTTGCCAGCGTGGTTATCGAAGTCCTGATCCAGTGCCAGATCAAGATTGCCGTTTTCGGCACTGATGACACCCTTGCTGCTGTTATCCAGTCGGGTGCCGGTGATCCGAATCGAATCGGCGGCCAATGTGCCGCCCTGATTGAGCAACTCGGCGCCCGACACAACGAGGTCGGTCTTTGCCTGGATCTTGCCTTTGCCATTGTTCAGACGTTCGTGGGCGACGACCTTGGTTTCGCCCTGGCTGGCAGCAATCAGGCCGCCAGCGTTGTCGAGTAGCCGGGTATCGATATCCAGACGTCCGGCGATGATTTTGCCGTCATCGTTTTGCAGCGCCCGCGCATTGAGTTTCAGACTGCCGCCGGCGATTTCGATACGACCTTTGCGGTTGTCCAGACTGTCGACGGAGAGCGTTGCCGCCTGGCCGTCGGCGAAGCGGATCAGACCACTGAGGTTGACGATAGCCGGGACGTTAAATGCGATTCTGGTCTCGCCGTAAATCCGGGCGTCAGCGCCTTGATTGACCAGGCGAGTGGCGCTTAGCGCGACGTCTTTGGCCTGGACTATACCGTTCTGGTTATCGAGCACACCTGCGGCACTCGCGCTCAGCGAGCGACTGGCCAATACGCTGCCACGGTTGCTCACCGAGCCGCTGTTGATGGACACATCGCCATTGCTGTTACGGCTGTTATCCGCATTCACTCCGGCTTCAATCACGCCGGCGTTGGTCAATGTGCCGACGTTGGTCAGGCGAACGCTGTCCCTGGCGGCAAGGCTTTGCTGGTTGACCAGATCCTTAGCGGTTTGCACGGTCAATTGCGTGCCCGCGTAAACGGCCTGCTGCGCCTCAAGACTGTTGGCCTTGATGTCGACCGCATTGCTGGCCGTGGCCTTCGCCAACGTCAGTTGGCCATTGGCGTCGATCTGGATATCCCCGGCGCTGGCCGCCAGTTCGCCTGCCAGTTTCACGCCGACACCGGCCTCGGTGCCCACCAGTTTGATCGCCCCGGCGTACATCCCGCCCAGCGCCGAAGAGTCGATCGCCAGTTGCGGTCTGGCGCTGCCGTCATCGGCACGCGCGGTGGCGTTGAGCGTTTCGGCGTTTACATCGTTGCGACCGGTGGTGATGTTCAGGCGTTTGGCGTGGATCTGCGCGTTGATCTGCGCACTGCGGGTGAGGATTTCAAAGCTGTCGACAGCGCTGGCATCCAGACCTTTGCCATCGATGGAGACGCTGCCCTGATCGACTTGAAAACGGTCCAGTCGACCCGCGCCATCGAGCACAGGTTTGCCGGTGGTCAATGTCACACGCGGCGTATTGATGAAGCCGCAGCCGTTGCAACTGATGCCATACGGGTTGGCCACGATCACCCGCGCCGACTGCCCCGCCACTTCGGTGTAACCGCGCAGTTGACTCGGACTGCCACCGTTGACTTCGTTAAGGATGGTTTGCGCCGCCGCACCGCGCAGGTTCGGGTTGCCGAGAATGATTCCGCCGATCTGCGTCAGCTGCGTGCGGCTCGTAGCGTTGTTGAGGATGACGCCTTGAGCATCCACGTTGTAATCGTGGAACTGGTTATGCGAAAGACCCGCACCGTTGGGCATGGCGATGTTGATGATCGGCACGCCATTGCCTGCCCGGTCGAGCGTGGTGCCGGGCGCACTGACCACGATTCCGTCTGCCTGCGCCCACATCGGCTGCCAGAACATGACGTTGGCCAGCAGGAACGCCAGTCCGCGTTTGGGCATGCCCCAGAAGTGTTCACGGTTTTTTACGGCAGCAGAAGGCTGACTGGCCAGAAAGGCCAGTTGGCGGAAGTCCATATCAGAATCTCGGAAAGGGCAAAAACTAGAGGAAGAAATCCACGCGGAAATAGATCGGCGCTTCGCGCTCGGTCAGCACGTCAGGGCGTTCCAGGGAGTGGGCAAAGGTCACGCTGGCCGCAACGTGTTCGCCCCGGGCAAACAGTTCCAGCGAGTTGCTCGACATGCGCCCATGCTGGTCACCGTTGTAGCGGTCACCACGGATCACGCCCTGATCGTAACCGAGGCTGGTGCCGTATTCCGCGAACACCGGGCGCAGCCATTCGGCGTTGATCGGGCGCGACCAGCGCAGGTCATTGCGCCAGTAGCCACCGCTGTCACCAGACAGCGATTGATCCTTGTAGCCACGGATCGAAGACGACCCGCCGAGGCTGGTACGTTGCGGGCTGAACAACACGTCTTCACTGCGCTGGCCGGTCATCAGGCTGCTGAAGGTGAAGGACTCGCCCCACACTTTGAATGGCTGCAGATAGCTCAGGGTTGCGGTGTATTTGCGGTAACGCGCATCCGGCTCGCCGGGGCCCGGGTCGTGACTGCCCTGAGCGTCGAATGCACCGATGCCTTCCTGCATGCCGGCGTCGAAGTTGACGAAGGCGCTGCCGATACGCCGCCCGTGGTTGAAGCCGAACTGCGCTTCGCTGATGCGGTTGCTGCTCAGCTTGAGCTTGCTGTCTTCAATGAAGTTGTTGGTGCGCAGATACGACAGGCCGGCGTTGAGGGAGGTCTTGCTGACCGAGTCGCGGTGGATCACCCGCTCTGCGCGCAGCTGATGGTTTTCGCTGTCGCCGGTCTGCTTGAAGTTGTAGCCGTTGGCCGCGATTTGCGAGCGGTACTCACTCTGGCTGTAGGTGTAGCTGAAGTTCCACCAGCCCCACGGCAGGTTGTAGTTGAGCATGGCGTTGTTGGAGGTGTGCTGGTGATCGGTCATCGCATCGTGACCGCCGCGCAGACTCAACTGATCAGCCAGACCCAGCGGGCTGTCCCAGTCGAATGTCGTGCCCCATTGCTGCTCACCCGTGCTGCGCTGGCCATCGTTGCTGCGCGACAGTCCGGCGCGCCATGGTTTCTGCGGGGTGTTGGTGACCAGCACCTCACTGCCGCCGACGTTCTTGCCTGGCGACAGCTCCATCTTGGCCTGGTTGGAAGGGAGGCGATTGAGCTGATCGACCATTTGCTCGATCTCGCGCAGGTTCACCAGCTCACCGGCCTTGCCGGGAAACGCCATCGACAACTCACGCTCAGAGAGCTTGCTGTTGTCGGCGCCTTTCAAGCCCTCGAGTTTGCCTTCGACCACCAGCACTTTCAGGTGCCCGCCGGACAGATCCTGCTGTGGCAGATAAGCACGGCTGGTCACCCAACCCTTCTCGATGTAGTGATCGGTGATGACCTTCAGCACTTCATTCAGCTGAGGCACACCGAGACACTGGCCGATGTAGGGCTTGAGCAAACGGCTCTTGTCGTTCTCCGACAGGCTGTCGGCGCCTTTGAGCTCGATGTCGTTGATCTGAAAGCAACGTGTGTCGGCGGGGGCTTCCGGCTGCGCCAGCTTGGCCTCTTTACCGGGCAGATCCTTGAGCTCTTCGAGCCGCCTCTGCTGCTCTTCGAGCAGACGATTCTGGCGTTCGCGGATCAGGTCGGTTTCACCGGGGGTGGGTGCTGCAAGTGCGGTTTGGAGTGGAGAAAGGCATAGCAAAGCCAGGCACAACCTCGCCACGAGGGCGGGTGAGGACATGTTCGATCCCTCGAGACGGAAACTGATATCAGAATAGTGGCGCGATAGTAATGAGCCACTATTCTGACGTCAATTTTTGTCATTACTAAATATGTATTGCCGACCAGCGGCATCAGTAAAAGTCTTCCGGAATCGGTGAATCACATCATCTCAATGCTCAACCGCCAGTTTCGTCGCCACATCTTCCGGCGCCAGCACCCGACCATCGGCCGACAGCAACTGAAGCTTCCTGATCGGCTGACGCTTCTGCGCATCCACCATCACCGACCCCGGCTCGCCAGGCTCGAACATGAACTCCCCACCCCACTGCGACAACGCAACGATCACAGTTTGCAACGCACGACCCTTTTCGGTCAGCACGTATTCCTTGTAAGCGCTGCCATCGGACGCTGGCACCAAGCGCAGGATGTCGCGCTCGACCAGCCCTTTGAGCCGGGTGCTCAACATGTTCTTGGCGATTTCCAGGCTCTTCTCGAAATCGCTGAAACGACTGATGCCTTCCAGCGCATCGCGGATGATCAGCAACGACCACCAGTCACCGATCAGATCGAGTGTCCGGGCGATCGGGCAGGCATTGCCCGCAAGGCTTTTGCGCTTCATTTCGGGTGTCTCCGGCAAAACGGCAGGTTCGATGCGGTTGCATCTTACAACTCATGCCGTCAAATCGTTAACGCGTGCGGCTCGAAACTTAGCACCTGCGTACAAGTGGCCAATGCCCTTTGTCGCGATAGTGAACGCTGCCATCACGGCATCCTCGCAGGCCCACACCCAAGGAGTTTTCATGAGCACGTTCACGACCCAAGACGGCACCGAGATCTATTTCAAGGACTGGGGCAGCGGCAAGCCCGTGCTGTTCAGTCACGGCTGGCCGCTGGATGCTGACATGTGGGAATACCAGATGGAATACCTGAGCAGCCGCGGCTATCGCACCATCGCCTTTGACCGTCGTGGCTTCGGCCGTTCCGAGCAGCCGTGGACCGGCTACGACTACGACACCTTCGCCGATGACATCGCGCAACTGATCGAGCACCTGGATCTGCGTGACGTGACCCTGGTCGGCTTCTCCATGGGCGGCGGCGATGTCAGCCGCTACATCGCACGCCACGGCAGCGAGCGCGTTGCCGGACTGGTGTTGCTGGGCGCGGTGACACCGCTGTTCGGCAAGAAACCGGACTTTGCCGAAGGCGTCGACAAGTCGGTGTTCGACGGAATCAAGGCTGGCCTGCTGAAGGATCGTGCGCAGTTCATCGCGGACTTCAATGCCCCGTTCTACGGCACCAATCAGGGTCAGACAGTCTCCGATGGCGTGCTGACCCAAACCCTGAACATCGCTCTGCTGGCCTCGCTCAAAGGCACCGTGGATTGCGTCACTGCATTCTCGGAAACCGACTTCCGCCCGGACATGGCGAAAATCGATGTGCCGACGTTGGTGATTCACGGCGATGGCGATCAGATTGTTCCGTTCGAAACCACCGGCAAACAAGCGGCCGCGCAAATCAAGGGCGCTGAACTGAAAGTCTACGCAGGTGCGCCGCACGGCTTTGCGGTGACTCATGCGCAGCAATTGAATGAAGACCTGCTGGCGTTTCTCGATCGCTGAGTCCTTGTGATCTGAACACGCCTTGAAAAGGGCCGTCGACTATCCTGTCGGCGGTCCTTTTTTTTGTTGTCCCGGATTCCGGTGCCAAGGTGAAGCCCCGTATTTACGGAGCTTTCAGGCCTCTGCATCACGTTTTTATCTTCACATGCCAGCTTAATAATATTTTACCGATAACCACCCCCTCCCTAGTCTGATCCCAAGCACAGAGAACAGGTCGACAGCGACCTGAATCCAACGGCCTCGTGAGAAGGGATCAGAGATGACCACTGAAATAATAAAAACAGACACGCTTGTTGTCGGCGCCGGTCAAGCGGGTGTGGCTATGAGTGAACACCTGAGCAAACTCGGTGTGCCGCACCTGGTGCTGGAGCGCAGCCGCATTGCCGAACGCTGGCGCACCGGGCGCTGGGACTCGCTGGTGGCCAACGGTCCGGCGTGGCACGACCGGTTTCCGGGGATGGAATTCGATGATGTCGATCCGGACGGTTTTGCCCACAAGGAACGTGTCGCCGATTACTTCGAAGCGTATGCAAAGAAATTCAACGCGCCGATCCGCACCGGCGTCGATGTGAAAAGCGTAGTGCGTAATGTCGGTCGCCCGGGCTTCACCATCGAGACCTCCGAGGGCGTGATCGAAGCGGCCCGCGTCGTCGCCGCCACCGGCCCGTTCCAGCGTCCGGTGATCCCGGCCATTGCACCGAAAGATGAGCGTCTGCTGCAGATTCACTCGGCTGATTATCGCAACCCGCAGCAGTTGCCGGCCGGCGCAGTGCTGGTGGTCGGTGCCGGTTCGTCGGGCGTACAGATCGCCGATGAATTGCAGCGCTCGGGCAAGCAGGTTTACCTCTCCGTCGGCGCTCATGACCGCCCTCCTCGCGCTTACCGCAACCGCGATTTCTGCTGGTGGCTGGGCGTCCTCGGCGAGTGGGATCAGGCCGCGATGAAACCCGGCCGCGAGCACGTGACCATCGCCGTCAGCGGTGCCCACGGTGGCCGCACCATCGATTTTCGTGGTCTGGCCCATCGCGGCATGACCCTGGTCGGCGTCACCGAATCGTTCAGCGACGGCGTGGTGACCTTCAAACAGGACCTGCGCGACAACCTCAAGCGTGGCGACGAGAACTACCTCGCGCTGCTGGATGCCGCCGACGCCTACATCGAACGCAACGGCCTCGATCTGCCGCTGGAACCGGAAGCCCGCGAAACGTATCCGGACCCTGAATGCGTGAAAAACCCGCTGGCCGATCTCGATCTGGCCGCCGCCGGTATCACCTCGATCATCTGGGCCACCGGGTTTGCGGTGGACTATTCGTGGCTGAAAGTCGCCGCTTTCGACGACAACGGCAAGCCGCAGCACCAGCGCGGCGTGTCCAGCGAAGCGGGCGTGTATTTCCTCGGTCTGCCGTGGCAGTCGCGACGCGGTTCGTCGTTCATCTGGGGCGTGTGGCACGACGCCAAACACGTGGCCGACCACATCGCCACCCAGCGCAAATACCTGGCCTATCGCGATGCCGAACAACGCGAAGCCGCGCTGCACAACAACGCTGTCGACACCGTCGACGCTTGATTTCCCTCTTCAATCCCGGCGCCCGTCGCGCCGGGTCCGAATTCGTCAGGAGCCGCACATGAGTCAGCCAACCCACACCCGCATCCGCATGTTCAACACCAAGGACACTTACCCGAACCAGACCCTGGACAACGACCTGTGCCAGGCCGTGCGCGCCGGCAACACCGTGTATGTCCGTGGTCAGGTCGGGACCAATTTCGACGGTGAACTGGTCGGTCTCGGCGACCCGCGCGCGCAGACCGAACAGGCCATGCGCAACGTCAAGCAACTGCTCGAAGAGGCCGGCAGCGACCTGAGCCATATCGTCAAGACCACCACTTACCTGATCGACCCGCGCTACCGCGAGCCGGTGTATCAGGAAGTCGGCAAATGGCTGAAGGGCGTGTTCCCGATCTCCACCGGGCTGGTGGTGTCGGCTTTGGGTCAGCCGCAGTGGCTGATGGAAATTGATGTGGTTGCGGTGATTCCCGAGTAATTCGACCTTAGCGAAAGGAGGCCACACATGACATTTTCCATCGCCGCCCGCTGCCCCGAAACCGGTCAGTTCGGCATCGCCATCAGCTCCTCCAGCATCGCCGTCGGCGCCCGCTGCCCGTGGCTGTTGCCGGGGGTTGGTGCGGTGTCGAGCCAGAACATCACTCTGCCGTCGCTCGGCCCGGAAGTGCTCGCCCTGATGGAGCAAGGTCTGGCGCCCGAGGCGGCGCTGGACAAGGTGCTGACCCGCAACGGCTACAGTCAGTACCGGCAGATCACGGCCATTAACCACCTCGGCCAGACCGCGCATTTCAGCGGCGCGCAAACCTTGGGCGTGCACAACGCCGTGTCGGGAGAGCAATGCGTGGCGGCGGGCAACATGCTCGCCGGGCGCTCGGTGATCGAAGCCATGGTCAGCGCGTTCGAAGAAGGCGAAGGTCAATTGGCCGATCGCCTGATCAACGCCCTGCACGCCGCCCAGGCCCTGGGCGGTGAAGCAGGTCCGGTGCATTCGGCAGCCGTGGTCGTGGTGGGTGAACTGACCTGGCCCATCGTCAACCTGCGGGTCGACTGGGCCGATGAAGACCCGATCGGTCAATTGCAAAAACTGTGGGACGCCTATCGCCCGCAGTTGCAGGACTACATCGACCGCGCCCTCGATCCGGCCAAGGCGCCGGGCTACGGGGTTGCCGGAGACGACCGATGAGCGACAGCGTCGCGTTGCTCAAGACGCTGGTGGGGTTCGACACCACCAGCCGCGAGTCCAACCTGCAATTGATCGATTTCGTGCGCAGCTACCTCGAAGGTTTCGATGTGCCGTGCGAGCTGATCTACAACGATGAGCGCAGCAAGGCCAATCTGTTCGCCACGATTGGCCCGGCCGATCAGCCGGGCATCGTGTTGTCGGGGCACACCGATGTGGTGCCCGTCGATGGCCAGCCGTGGACGCTGCCGCCGTTCGAACTCAGCGAGCGTGACGGCAAGCTTTACGGTCGCGGCACGGCGGACATGAAGGGCTACATCGCCTGCGTGCTGGCGCTGGTGCCGTCGTTGCTCGAAGCACCGCTGCGTATGCCGGTGCACATTGCCCTGTCCTACGACGAAGAGGTCGGCTGCCTCGGCGTGCGCTCGTTGCTCAAGGTGCTGGAGCGACGTCCGGTCAAACCGCTGCTGTGCATCATCGGCGAGCCGACCGAACTCAAACCGGTGCTTGGGCACAAGGGCAAACTGGCTGTGCGCTGCGATGTCCAGGGTCATGCCTGTCACTCGGCCTACGCGCCACTCGGAGTGAACGCCATCGAATGCGCCGCCGAGCTGATCGGCGAGCTGGGACGCATCGGCCGGCAACTCAAGGATGAACACCTCGACCCGCGTTTCGACCCGCCGTACTCCACGGTGCAAACCGGCGTGATCAACGGTGGCAAGGCGTTGAACATCGTTCCCGCCGATTGCCGTTTCGACTTCGAAATCCGCGCCCTGCCCTCGCAGGATCCGGCGGTCGTCGCGCAGCAACTCAAGACCTATGCCGAACAGCAAATGCTGCCGCGCATGCGGGCCGTCAGCGAGCAGAGCGATATCCGTTTCAGTGAATTGTCGGCCTATCCAGGGCTGGCGACGGATGCCCGGAGCCAGGCTGCGGAATTGATCGCCACGTTCTGTGGCTCGGACGATTTCGGCACCGTGGCGTTTGGCACTGAAGGCGGATTGTTCGATGCGGTGGGGATTCCCACAGTGGTGTGCGGCCCCGGCAGCATGGATCAGGGGCACAAGCCGGACGAGTTCGTCAGCGTCGATCAGCTCACGGCTTGCGATGAGATGCTGCAACGGATGCTGGCGTCGATTCGCGTCTGAAAAAACGGCCTTGGCTGCAGGATTCAGGTCTGCAGCCGAGCTGCAATAACACCGACAGACAGCTGCTCCGATGGAGGTCAGCTGCGTTGTCGTTCATGGCTCTGAAACGACCGGAACAGAGCGTTTTCCGCTGACCGGAGAGCCTCGTTTTTTTAACGCCTGAAGCAACAAAACTACTAATTTATCTCTCACCTTTCCTTGCCCATGATCAACCCCAACAAGAAATGCGCCGTCCGTGCCGGCGCTCACTGAAGTACGTCCACGTACTCGTCCTTGCCTTGGAGTTCGTCATGACCACCTCTGCATCAACGTCTGCACCGCTCATTGAAAAACACACGATCGGCTACGTGCCGCCCGAAGATCGCCACGGAAAGGTCCGGGATCTGTTCACCCTCTGGTTCGGCGGCAACATTGCGCCGTTGCCCATCGTCACCGGCGCCCTCGGCGTGCAGCTGTTTCACCTGAATCTGGTATGGGGCATCGTCGCCATTCTGGTCGGCCATCTGGTCGGCGGTGTGCTGATGGCGCTGCACTCGGCGCAAGGCCCGCAGATGGGCATCCCGCAAATGATCCAGAGCCGTGCGCAGTTCGGCTCCCTCGGCGCGCTGCTGGTGGTGTTGATTGCCGGCGTCATGTACATCGGCTTCTTCGCCTCCAACATCGTGCTCGCCGGCAAGTCCCTGCATGGCGTGGTCGACAGCGTTCCGGTGCCGGTCGGCATCGTCATCGGCGCGCTGGGTTCGGGGATCATCGGCATCATCGGTTACCGCTTCATCCACGTGCTCAACCGCATCGGCACCTGGGTCCTGGGAATCGGCATCGTGGTCGGCTTCGGCTACATCCTCACCCACATCCAGACCGATGATTTCCTCACGCGCGGCAGCTTCAACCTTTCGGGCTGGCTTGCGACGGTCTCGCTGGCGGCGCTGTGGCAGATCGCGTTTGCGCCGTACGTGTCGGACTACTCGCGTTACCTGCCGGCGAACGTGCCGGTGGCGGCGACCTTCTGGACAACCTATCTGGGATCGGCGCTGGGCTCGAGCCTGTCGTTCATATTCGGCGCCGTCGCTGTGCTGGCAACCCCCGTGGGAATGGACACCATGGACGCGGTGAAACTCGCCACCGGCGCCATCGGCCCGCTGATGCTGGTGCTGTTCCTGCTCAGCGTCATCAGCCACAACGCCCTCAACCTGTATGGCGCGGTGCTGTCGCTGATCACCCTGGTGCAGACTTTCGCTTACCGCTGGATCCCGACCGCCAAGAGCCGCGCGGTGATTTCGATCATCGTGCTGCTGGCCTGCTGCTTCGCTGCGGTCGGCGCGTCGGCAGACTTCATCGGCCACTTCGTCGACATGGTGCTGGTGTTGTTGGTCGTACTGGTGCCGTGGACCGCGATCAACCTGATCGACTTCTACGCCATCCACAAAGGCCAGTACGACATCGGCTCGATCTTCCAGGTCGATGGCGGCATCTACGGCCGCTACAACCCGCAAGCCTTGCTGGCGTATGCGATCGGTATCGCGGTGCAGATTCCATTCATGAACACGCCGCTGTACGTCGGTCCGGTGTCGGCGCACATCAACGGTGCGGACCTGTCGTGGGTGGTTGGCTTGCTGGTGACCTCGCCGCTGTATTTCTGGCTGGCGACTCGTGACAGTGCTTATCGTCGGCGGCTGACTTCCGGAAAACTGGCGGGCAGTCTGTAAGCCATTCGTTCTGAGCTGACACACGAAGGCCCTCGCAAATGAGGGCCTTTTTTGTTTTGGATGGAGCCGTCTATTTCGCCTTGAACGCCTCACGCCGCGCCTGCCGTTCCGCGGCGTACGCCTCTTGAGGCTGGCTGATCAAATCCTCACGGCGCAACACCTCACCGCAGTGATCGCACAACGGCCCGAGTCCGGCGCTGTGGTTGCAGTTCTTGTGGGTCATGTTCACCGCCAGCCCTTCCTCCGGCGACTTGCACCAGGTCTCGCCCCAGGCACGTAACGCAATTATCACCGGGTAAAACGCCTCGCCCTTTGCAGTGAGGTGGTACTCGTAGCGTTTCGGCCGCTCGTTGTACAAGCGACGCTCGACCAGCCCGTCCGCCTCAAGGCTTTTCAGACGGGCGGCGACCATCTGCGGCGTACCGCCAGTCTGGGCCAGGATCTCGTCATAGCGGTGGCTGCCCATGAACAATTCGCGCAAAACCAGCACCGTCCAGCGGTCGCCGACGATCGCCTCGGCCCGGGAAATCGGGCACAGCGTGTCGGGAAGACTATCGTTTACAGCCATCAGGGCTTGCCTCTTTCACAGTTACTATGATTATCATATCAACACGATGCGGGAACAAGCCCTGAGCATCGATCACTCTCATTGCCGGAGTACATCGTCATGTCGAAACCTCTCTATCCGCTCAATAGAACCGCCTACCTGCTGGTCGATCCGTACAACGATTTTCTCTCGGACGGCGGCAAGATCTTTCCGCTGCTCAAACCGATGGCCGAGCAAAACGGCCTGCTCGACAACCTGCGCAAACTCGACCGCGCCGTGCGGGCCCTGGCGATTCCGGTCGTCATCGTACCGCATCACCGCTGGGTCAAAGGCGACTACGAGAACTGGGATCACCCAACCCCGACCCAACAAAAGATCATGCACATGCACCACTTCGCACGCGGCGAATGGGGCGGTGAATGGCACCCGGATTTCGCGCCGAAGGACGGTGACATCGTGGTCCAGGAACACTGGGGCTCCAGCGGTTTCGCCAATACCGACCTGGATTTTCGCCTGAAGCAGCAAGGCATCACTCACGTGATCATCGTCGGCCTGCTGGCCAACACCTGCATCGAAGCCACCGCGCGCTACGCGTCGGAACTCGGCTACCACGTCACGCTGGTGCGCGATGCGACCGCCGCATTCAAAGAGGAAATGATGCACGCCGCCCACGAACTCAACGGACCGACCTTCGCCCATGTCATCACTACCACGGACGAACTGATCGCCAACTTTCAGTCGCAAGGTGAAGCGAAATGAGTCTGACCGGCCATCTGCTGATCGGCGCCGCTGACGTCCCCGCCTCCGAGGGCACGATGAAGGCGCTGAATCCGGCAACCAACACACTGATCGAACCTGAATTCGCCTTCGGTGGTACGGCCCAGGTCGATCAGGCGGCTACCCTCGCTGACGCGGCATTCGACAGCTACAGCCACACCTCGCTGGCCGAACGTGCGGCGTTTCTCGAAAGCATCGCCGACAACCTCGACGCCGTCCGTGAGGAACTGGCCGCCCGCGCTGCCCTGGAAACCGGGCTGCCTCAGGCACAACTGGAAGGCGAAGCCGCCAAAGCTGCGACCCAGTTCCGTCAGTTCGCCGAGGTGGTGCGCAAGGGGCGCTTTCTGCAACTGGCGATAGACCCGGCGCAACCTGATCGACAGCCGCGACCACGGATGGATCATCGCCTGCAGAAAGTTGCCATCGGCCCGGTGGCGATCTTCGGTGCGAGCAACTTTCCGATCTCCTATTCGGTGGCCGGTGGCGACACCGCGTCGGCACTTGCAGCCGGTGCGACGGTGATTCTCAAGGCGCACAACGCGCATCCTGGGGCCTCGGAAATCCAGGCTCGCGCCATCCGTAAAGCAGTGCAGAAGCATGGCTTGCACGAGGGTGTTTTTTCGATGGTGCGCGGTGGCGGCAATGTCATCGGTGAGGCACTCGTCGATCATCCGTTGATTAAAGCGGTGACGTTCACCGGTTCAGAGGTGGGCGGCATGGCGCTTTATCGTCGCGCGCAGTTGCGGCCTGATCCGATTCCGGTGTTTACCGAAATGACCAGCGTCAACCCGACGTTCATTTTGCCCGCCGCGCTGGCCGCGCGCGGCAGTGAAATCGGCGATGGTTTTATCGAGCGGATGCTGGTGAATGTCGGGCAAGCCTGTCTGTGTCCGTCGATTCTGATCGCGGTCGAGGGTGAAGGTCTGCAAGCGCTGCGCAGCGCCATGATCAAGCGAGTCAGCGAAGCGCCGGCACGCACAATGTTGACGCCGGGGATTCACGGTTCATACGTCAAAGGCCTGGTGGCGATGGAAAGCGTGGGAGCGAATCTGGTAGCGGTCGGCGCTCCGGCGGATGGCCAGTTTGAAGGGCGCTCGGCGCTGCTGGAAGTTGACGGTCAACGCCTGCTCAGCGAACCGGCGCTGGCCCATGAAGTGTTCGGTCCGGCGGCGCTGTTGGTAACGGTCAGGGATGATGAAGAGTTGCTGGCGGTCGCCCGTTCGTTCAAGGGTCAACTGAGCGCAGCCATTCACCTTGAAGACCGCGATCTGGATCTGGCCCGGCGTCTGCTGCCGATCCTCGAACGCCGCACCGGACGCATCGTGGTCAACGCCTTCGCCCATCCGCAGGAAGTGACCTTCGCCACCGTACACGGCGGGCCATTCCCGGCCACGTCGGACAGCCGCTTCACCTCGGTCGGCATGACCTCGATCGAGCGCTTTTTGCGGCCGGTGGCGTATCAGGGCTTTCCGAATGCGTTGCTGCCGGAGGTGTTGCGCGACGGCAATCCACTCGACTTGCCCCGCAGCATCGACGGCCAATGAAAAATGCCCGGTTCGGCGAATCACCGAACCGGGCAAGCTTTTCAATCAAATGAGCAGGTCTTCATGGAGAGACCCGAACCCATAGGGTCAATTCTCTTCTGCGCGCACCACACCGCGCTCCTCCAGCAAGCGCACGAACATGCTCAGACTGCGCGACACCGTACCCCGTCGCCACACCAGCCACGTCGTCAGATAGCGAAAATCCGCCGCCAGCGGCCAGACGCTCACCGTTGCGCAGCCGGGCATGCTCTGCAGCATGCTGCGCGGCATCAAAGCCAGGCCGGCGCCGGCGCTGACGCAGGCGAGCATGCCGTGATAGGACTCCATTTCAAAGATCTTGCCGGGCACGGCAGCATCGGTGCTGAACCATTTTTCGAAGTGATGGCGATAGGAGCAGTTCGAGCGGAACGCATAGATGTTCTCGCCGTTCACGTCCGCCGCGCGCTGGATCGGCCCGTGATGCAGTGGCGAGATGATGACCATTTCTTCTTCGAACGCCGGGATGCCCTCCAGCGCCGGGTGCAGGACCGGGCCGTCGACGAACGCAGCCGCCAGGCGCCCGGAAAGCACACCGTCGATCATCGTCCCGGACGGCCCGGTCGACAGGTCCAGATCGACCTTGGGATGTTGCTGGTTATAGGTCGCCAGCAAACCGGGAATCCGCACCGCCGCCGTACTTTCCAGCGATCCCAGCGGAAACGCGCCTTGCGGTTCCTCGCCGGCCACCGTGGCGCGGGCTTCCTGCACCAGATCGAGAATGCGCCGCGCGTATTCAAGAAAACTCCAGCCGGCCGGCGACAGGCGCAAGCGGCTTTTCTCGCGGATGAACAGATCGACGCCCAGATCTTCCTCCAACTGCTTGATGCGGGTCGTCAGGTTCGACGGCACGCGATGGATCTGCGCCGCCGCAGCGCTGATGCTGCCGTGCTCGGCAACGGCCTTGAAGATTTCCAGTTGCACCAGATCCACAGTCATTCTCCAATCGTGAAAGAAACGCTCTTTATTATTCAGTTTCCAGAAACCAAACGCCACCCTACTCTGAGCGCATCCACTGACCTCGCAGGACGACGCCATGAGCCCGATTTCCAGCCAGACCCACGCCATCTCGATCAATCCCGCCACTGGCGAGCAGATCGGTCACTACGCCTTCGAATCCGCCGAGGCTCTCGACGCAGCGCTGACCCGCGCCGCGTTCGGCTTCAACAAGTGGAAACGCAAACCGCTGCAGGATCGCTCCCGCGCCCTGACCGCACTGGCCGGCGCGCTGCGTGACAGCAGCGAAGCCATGGCCACCATGATCACCCGGGAAATGGGCAAGCCGATCGCCCAGGCCCGTGGCGAAATCGAGAAATGCGCCAAGCTCTGCGAGTGGTACGCCGAACACGGCCCGGCCATGCTCAACGCCGAAGCGACCCTGGTCGAGGGCGGTAAGGCACGTATCGAGTACCGTCCGCTCGGCCCGATCCTCGCCGTGATGCCGTGGAACTTCCCGATCTGGCAAGTGCTGCGCGGTGCGGTCCCGGCCCTGATCGCCGGCAACACTTACGTGCTCAAACATGCGCCGAACGTGATGGGCAGCGCCTACCTGCTGCGCGACGCCTTCACCCGAGCCGGTTTTGCCGATGGCGTGTTTGAAGTGATCAACGTCACCCCGGAAGGAGTGTCCAGCGCCATTGCTGACCCGCGCATTGCTGCCGTAACTCTGACCGGCAGCGTCCGGGCCGGCATGGCCATCGGCGCACAGGCCGGTGCCGCGCTGAAAAAATGCGTGCTGGAGCTGGGCGGTTCCGATCCGTTTATCGTGCTCAATGACGCCGATATCGACGAAGCCGTGCAAGCGGCCGTGATCGGTCGTTACCAGAACTCAGGCCAGGTCTGCGCCGCTGCCAAACGTCTGATCATCGAAGAAGGCGTGGTTGAAGAATTCACCCGCAAATTCGTCGAAGCCACTCGCCAGTTGAAGATGGGCGATCCATTGTCCGCCGACAACTACATCGGCCCGATGGCCCGTTTCGATCTGCGCGACGAACTGGATCAACAAGTGCGCGACACCCTGGAAGAAGGCGCCACCCTGCTGCTCGGCGGCGGCAAAGTAGAGGGTTCGGGCAACTACTACGAGCCGACCGTACTGGCCGACGTCACCGATCGCATGACCTCGTTCAAGCAGGAACTGTTCGGCCCGGTGGCCTCGATCATCACCGCCCGCGATTGCGCCCACGCCGTGGCCCTGGCCAACGACAGCGAGTTCGGCCTGACCGCCACGATCTACACCGCCAACGTCGCCCTGGCCCAGCAACTGACCAGCGAACTGGAAACCGGCGGCGTGTTCATCAACGGCTACTCCGCCAGCGACCCGCGCGTGACCTTCGGCGGCGTGAAGAAAAGCGGTTTCGGCCGTGAGCTGTCGCACTTCGGCGTGCGCGAGTTCTGCAATGCGCAGACGGTGTGGCTGGATCGCCGCTGATCCGGTCGATCCGATAAACCCTGGGAGAGCGGGCTTGCCCGCTCTCCCAGGTCTTGTTTCAGTTCTTGAAATCCGTGGACAACGCCAGCTCATTCCACTCGGCCAGTTCCTGCGCCACCAAACGGTTCTTCGCTTCGATCCGCGCAATCGTGTCGCTGCCCAACGCCAGCCGCTGCGGCGGGTTCGGTGCGTTGACCAGTGCCAGCATCGCTTCGGCAAACTTCACAGGATCGCCCGGTTGTGCATGGTTGGCCGCTTCGGCAAAGGTGCGCATCTTGCCGACGGTTTCGTTGTAGTCCGGCAGCACCAGCGCGGTCTTGATCAGCGATTGTTCGTCGAGGAAGTCGGTGCGGAAGAAGCCCGGTTCGACCACCGTGGCATGAATGCCCAGCGGCGCCAGTTCCTGATGCAGCGCTTCGCTGATGCCTTCCACTGCGAACTTGGTCGAGCCGTAGACACCCCAGCCCACGTAGGCCTGATAACCGCCAATCGACGAGATGTTGATGACCCGTCCACTGCGCTGGGCGCGCATGTGTGGCAGCACGGCGCGGGTGACGTTGAGCAGGCCGAACACGTTGGTGGCGAACAGGCGCTCGGTTTCGCTGGCGCTGGTTTCTTCAACGGCGCCCAACACGCCGAAGCCGGCATTGTTGATCAGCACGTCGATGCGACCGAAGCGCTTGATGCCTGCTGCCACCGCTTGGTGGGCTTCCTCTTCGCGGGTGACGTCCAGCCGCACGGCCAGCAGGTTCGGGTGTTCGCCGAGGCGGTCGGTGATGTCTTGCGGGTTGCGGGCGGTGGCAATCACCGCGTCACCGGCACGCAGGGCCTGTTCAGCGATAAGGGTGCCAAAACCACGGGAAGCTCCGGTAATCAGCCAGGTACGCATATCAACTCCTCCTGTCGGTGACCCTGGCGAGATTGCCGGGCCTTCTTGATGAGTTGAGTCGACTTTAAAGCCGTGCTACTGATGTGATAATCCCAACAAATTTGCATGACTTTGTGAAAGGCGCTCACAAATGAAAAACCCGTCCACGACGGATCTGCCGATCTTTCTCTGCATTGCCCAGCACCTGAATTTCAGCCGTGCGGCGGTGGATCTGGGCCTGACGCCGTCGGCACTGAGCCATTCATTGCGAGCGCTGGAAAATCGCCTCGGCGTGCGCCTGTTCAATCGCACCACCCGCAGCGTGGCTCTGACCGAGGCGGGCGAACGGTTGTATGCGCGGCTGAAACCGGCGTTTCGCGATATCGAAGATGCGCTTGAAGACCTCAATCACTTTCGCGACAAGCCCTCGGGCAATCTGCGCATTACCTCCGGGCGCCAGGCGTGCGAGCTGGTGCTGCTGCCTATAGCCAGCGAGTTTCTGAAGATTTACCCGGATATTCGTCTGGAAGTAGTCGAGAGCGATGCGCTGCTGGATATCGTCGCCTCCGGATTCGATGCAGGTGTACGCTTCGGCAACCGGCTGGAAGCTGACATGGTGTCGATGCCCATCGGACCGAATCTGCGTTCAGTGGTGGTCGGCTCACCCGGCTTTTTCGAACGACATCCCGCGCCACAGAAACCTGAAGATTTGCATGCCCTTCCCTGCATCCGACATCGGTTCCCGAGCGGTTCGATGTACCGCTGGGAATTCGAACGCGGTGGCATTGAACAGGAAATCGAGGTCAACGGCCCCCTGACCCTGGGCGATGTCAGCCTGATGATCGGCCCGGCGTTGCAGGGCTTGGGACTGGCGTATGTGTTCGAGGACATGGCTCGCGAGCACTTGGCGAGCGGACGGCTGGTGCAGGTGCTGGCGGACTGGTGTCCGTACTATCCCGGCCTGCACCTGTACTACCCGAGCCGACGCCATGTACCGGCGCCGCTCAAGGCGTTTATCGACTTCGCCCGCAATGCCCGCGAGGGCAAAACGAGCTGAGCCGTTCTACAGATACTTCAACCAGGCGATGTCACGGCGTCGGGCCTTCAGTGCCGAAAACCAGCGCACGGCCGGGAACAAAGCGACCGCCAGCACCATCGCCGCCAGCCACACCGCCGTCACCGACGAGAAACCGAAATAGGTGCCCTGATTGAGTCCAAACAGCGCCACGCCAATCAGGTACAACACCTTCAGCGCATACAGGTGCAGCAGGTAGAAAAACATCGGCGCCGAGCCGAACACCGTCAGCCAGCGAATCCAGCGTCGATCCTGCGCGCGTTCGAACACCAGCAACAGCAGTAGCCCGACACTTACCGTCAACGTGATGAACAACAGCGACGGCGGGTATTTGGTAATGTTGAAGAAGCTCATCAGGGTTTGCAGACCGCTGTCACCGAAGGCCCAGGGTTTCTCGCCGTAACCGTTGACCAGTCGTAGTCCGACAAAGCCCAGCAACCCGGCGACACCACCGATCAACAAACGGCGCTGGCGCACGCCGGCATCGGCTGCGCGAGCGAACCACGGCCCCAGCGCGTAACCCAGCCCGATCACGCCGATCCACGGCAACAACGGGTACGAGGTGCGCAGACGCAAAGTCTCGCCGGCCTCGATCCAACCGCGGTCATGCAGGATTGCCCATGGCACGTGCAGTGCCGACTCGGTTGCGAAGTGCAGTCCGTCGAGCAGGTTGTGCCCGGCGATGATCGCAACGCTCAACGTCAGCAGCAGCCAGCGTGGCAGCCAGACCAGCAGCGACAGCGCGATCATGCTCAGGCCGATCGCCCAGATCACTTGCAGGTAGATCACGGTCGGCGGCAGCTGGAACGTCCAGGCGAAATTCACCAGGGTGAATTCGAGCGCCACCAGAAACAAACCGCGCTTGAACAGGAAGGCACTGACGTCAGCCTTGCCGTCGTACTTCTCGCCGAACAGCCACGCCGACAACCCGGTCAGCAGCACGAATACCGGCGCGCACAGATGTGCCAGGGTGCGGCTGAAGAACAGCGCCGGTTCCGTGCTGGCGATGTCCATCGGGTCGCTGACCTGTCGATGCAGCAGAAAGGTTTCGCGCACGTGATCCAGCAACATGAACAGAATCACCAGGCCACGCAGCGCATCAATGGACAGCAACCGGCCAGTGGCCGAGGGGGCAGAACGGGGAACCGCAATCGTCATGGAAGTATCGCAATCGAAAGGTTGATCGATGCAGCCGCCCGAAAGCGGCCGCATAATTTGCGTTACCTTATAACATGAAAAACCGATCCAATCGCCAGTGGTTCTCAAGCAGCGATCACGCGGTACGCAGGGTTTCCAGCACGACCTGCAACGGATGGCGTAACTGTCGATCGGCTTGGCGCTTGACCTGACTACGGCAGGAATACCCGGTGGCCAGCGCCTCGCCCTTCTCCGCCGGCGCCTCGATCTGCTTCGCCCAGGACTGCTCGTAAATCACCGCCGAGGTCTCGCGATTGCGCGCTTCGTGTCCGTAAGTACCGGACATCCCACAGCACCCGGTGGCCTGGGTCGCCAGCTTCAGGCCGACACGTTCGAACACCTGCTCCCATTGCCGGGTGGCGGCCGGGGCGTTGGTTTTCTCGGTGCAATGCGCCAGCAGGCGGAAGGTGTCCTCGCGGCGCTGATCGGCCTGCTCCGGCATGACCTTGAGCAACCACTCCTGCACCAGTGCCACCTCCGGGCATTTCTCCATCCCCGGCACTTTCAGATATTCCTGGCGATAGACCAGAGTCATCGCCGGATCGAGCCCCACCAACGGCACCCCGATCTCGGCCAGCGCGCGCAACTGCCCTGCATTGCGCAACGCCGCGCGATTGAACGCCGACAGGAAACCCTGCACGTGCAGCGGCTTGCCGTTGGCACTGAACGGCGCCAGATAAACCTGATAACCGAGACGCGAAATCAGCTCGATCAGATCCGCCAGCAGCGGCGCCTCGAAATACCGGGTGAAGGCGTCCTGCACCAGCACCACACTGCGCTCGCGCTGGGCTGCAGTCAGCGCCGACAACACCTCGACCGACGCCGGCTGAACCTGCCAGCGACGCATAGCCGCGTGGAAATCGAAACGGCTGAGCAACGGCACATCGACCATGCCGCCAAGACGTTCGATCAAGCGCCGGCTGAACGAGGCGCCCATCAAGCCGTTATAGAGAAACGGAATCCGCGCCATGTACGGAATCGTGTACTCCAGTGAAGCAATCAGATATTCCCGCGCCGGTCGCAGATAACGGGTGTGATACAGCTCCAGAAACCGTGAACGGAAGTCCGGCACGTTGACCTTTACCGGGCACTGCCCCGCGCAGGACTTGCACGCCAGGCAGCCGGCCATGGCGTCGTACACCTCGTGGGAGAAGTCCTGTTCCTGCGCACGGCTGTTGCGCCAGCGCTGCAGCAACGTGCTGAAAAACGGCGGACGGCGGCTGGCATCGGCCAACACGTCGACCCCCGCCTCGCCCTGCAACCGCAGCCATTCGCGAATCAGCGAGGCGCGGCCCTTGGGCGATTGCGCGCGCTGGCGGGTGGCTTTCCACGACGGGCACATGGCGTCGTCGGGATCGAAGTTGTAGCAGGCGCCGTTGCCGTTGCAGTGCATCGCCGCGCCGTAGTCCTGCCAGACTTTTTCGTCGATCTGCCGATCGAGTTCGCCGCGCAGGGTCACTTCGTCAATCTTCAACAATACAGCGCCGGGAATGTTCGGCGTGGCGATCTTGCCGGGGTTGAACTGGTTGAACGGATCGAACGCCGCCTTCAAGGCTTGCAACGCCGGGTACAACTCACCGAAGAACGCCGGCGCATATTCCGAACGCAGGCCCTTGCCGTGCTCACCCCACAGCAGGCCGCCGTAACGCTGGGTCAACGCGGCGACGCCGTCCGACACCGGGCGCACCAGTGCGGCTTGTTGTGGGTCTTTCATGTCGAGAATCGGCCGTACGTGCAGCACGCCGGCATCGACGTGGCCAAACATGCCGTATTGCAGCTTATGGCTGTCGAGCAGGTCGCGCAGTTCGGCGATGTACTCGGCCAGGTGTTGCGGTGGCACGGCGGTGTCTTCGACAAACGGCTGTGGCCGCGCTTCACCGGCGACGTTGCCGAGCAAGCCCACTGCGCGTTTGCGCATGCCGTAGACGCGATTCACCGCCGCATGCCCGACGGCCAGCGTGTGGCCCAGACGCTCGACCGTGGCGTCGTTGCCCAAGTGCTGGACGAAGGCTTCGACCCGGCGTTGCAACTCCTCGGGATCGTCGCCGCAGAACTCCACCAGGTTGATCCCCAGCGTCGGCCGCTCGGCGCTTTCCGGGAAGTATTCGGCGACGCCGTGCCAGACGATGTCCTGCATCGCCAGCAACAGCACTTTGGAGTCGACGGTTTCGATCGACAATGGCTTGAGCGCCATCAACGCGCGGGCATCGCGCAAGGCATCCATGAAGCCGGCGTAGCGAATGTTCACCAGCATCGTGTGCTTGGGGATCGGCAACACGTTGAGCTTGGCCTCGACCACAAACCCCAGCGAACCTTCAGCACCGCACAGCACGCTGTTGAGGTTGAAACGGTTGTCGGCTTCGCGCAGGTGCGCCAGATCGTAGCCGGTCAGGCAGCGGTTGAGGTCGGGGAAGGTTTCCCGGATCAGCTCGCGCTGCTCATCGATGATCTGCCGCGCGCAGCGATACACCTCGCCGGCCCGGCCCTCGCGGGCGCATTCCGCTGCCAGTTCGCTTTCTTCCAGCGGGCGGCCGTGCAAGCGCTCGCCACCGCGCAGGACCATGTTCAACTCCAGCACGTGGTCGCGGGTCTTGCCGTAAGTGCAGCTGCCCTGGCCGCTGGCGTCGGTGTTGATCATGCCGCCGACGGTGGCACGGTTCGAGGTCGACAGTTCCGGGGCGAAAAACAGCCCGGCGGATTTCAGGGCGGCGTTGAGTTGATCCTTCACCACACCGGCCTGCACCCGTACCCAACGCTGTTCAACGTTGATTTCGAGGATGCGGTTCATGTGTCGCGACAAGTCAACGACGATGCCGTCGGTCAACGACTGGCCGTTGGTGCCGGTGCCGCCGCCGCGAGGGGTGATTACCACTTTCTGGTAAGCCGGCTCGGCGATCAGGCGCGCCAGTAGCGCCACGTCGTCGGCGTCGCGCGGGAACACCGCCGCTTGCGGCAAGCGCTGATAGATCGAGTTGTCGGTAGCCAGCACAACGCGGCTGGCGTAGTCGGCACTGATTTCGCCGCGAAAACCGCCGGTTTCAAGGGCTTTGAGAAACTGTTGGTAATCGGTGTTCAGCGCGGTGGAAGGCGACAGCTGGGCAATCATCGGAAGGGCAATCTCGGTCAAAAACGGGCCGTGTGGCGGTGAACAGTTGTGCGCAATGAATGATTGCGTCACGCTCCCGCCATCTCATAGGCCTTATGTTCATTGCAGAGTGACGCCGGGACAACCGTAAAATCGACCCGCAATCCATGACTAAAACGAATGAATCCGCGAACCCTCACTCCCTCGATGTCGTTGCTGCTGGCATTTGAAGCCGCCGCACGCCATGAAAGCTACACCCGCGCCGCTCACGAACTGTCGCTGACTCAGAGTGCGGTCAGCCGTCAGGTGCAGATACTGGAAAAGATGCTCGGGATGCGCCTGTTCAGCCGCGAAGGCCGGCGGGTGATCCTTACCGACGTCGGGCGCATGTACCAGCGCGAGCTGTCCGAAGCCCTCGGGCAGATCCGCAGTGCGACCTTGCAGGCCATGGCGTTTGGCTCGGGGATTCACAGTTTGCGCCTGGCGACCCTGCCGACCTTCGGCTCCAAATGGCTGCTGCCGCGCTTGAAGGACTTCTACACCGCGCACCCGGGCATGACCGTGCACCTGCATTCACGCATCGAAACGATCGACTTCGACACCAGCGAAATCGACGCGGCGATTTGCGTCGGCGGCGGTGACTGGCCGGGGCTGACCGCCCACCGCCTGCACACTGAAGAATTGGTGGTGATCGCCAGCACGCAGTTGTCCGATACCGAACGTCTCACTGCCGACAAGGATATCGCCGGGCAACTGCTGCTCAACGTCAGCAGCAACGCTCAGGCCTGGTCCGAGTGGTTCAGTCATCACGCCCTGCCCCATCGCAGCATGCGCATCGGGCCGAGTTTCGAGATGACCTCGCACTTGATCCAGGCCGTACGCGCCAATATCGGGATCGGGCTGGTGCCGAGGATTCTGGTGGAAGATGAATTGCACAACGGCGAGCTATTGCAACTGGGTGAACCGATCAGCAGCCGGCGCAGCTATTACCTGGTGTACCCGGCGCGCAATGAGTCGCTGGCGTCGCTGAAGGCGTTTCGCGACTGGTTGATGCGTACGCTCTGAAACAACAGAGGGCGCCGTTTGGCGCCCTCTGGTTTTGCTCGATCAGAACCGCGGCTTCAGCGCTTTCCAGTCAGGTTTGTAGCGCTGCATCTGCCGCACGTCATCGCGCTGGCGAATGCCGCAGGTCAGGTACTGGTCATGCAGCTTGCCCAGTTGATCGTGATCCAGTTCCAGCCCCAGGCCCGGTGCACGCGTGATCTTCACGCAGCCATCGACGATCGGCAGCTTGCCGCCCTTGATCACCTCTTCATCCGGCTCCTGCCACGGATAATGGGTGTCGCACGCGTAATCCAGATTCGGCACCGCCGCCGCCACGTGAGCCATCGCCATCAGGCTGATGCCCAGGTGTGAATTGGAGTGCATCGACACGCCGAGGCCGAAGGTATCGCACATTTTCGCCAGCGTCTGGGTGTCGCGCAGGCCGCCCCAGTAATGGTGATCGGCGAGGACAATCTGCACGCTGTTCAACGCGACGCTACGGCGGAATTCGTCGAAATCGGTGACCACCATGTTGGTCGCCAGCGGCAGCCCGGTGCGTTTGTGCAGTTCGGCCATCCCTTCGAGGCCCGGGGTCGGGTCTTCGTAATACTGCAGGTCATCACCCAGCAACTCGGCCATGCGGATCGAGGTTTCCAGCGACCAGTTGCCGTTGGGATCGATGCGCAGCGGATAACCGGGAAAGGCCTTTTTCAGCGCCTTGATGCACGCCACTTCGTGCTCCGGCGGCAGCGTGCCGGCCTTGAGCTTGATGCTCTTGAAGCCATAAGCCTCGATCATTCGCGCGGCCTGGGCGACGATCTGCTGTTCGTTCAGCGCCTCGCCCCAGTTGTCCGGTTTGTACGGTGAATCAACGTGCTGCGCATACTTGAAAAACAGGTAGGCGCTGAACGGCACTTCATCACGCACCGCCCCGCCCAGCAGGTCCACCAACGGCACATTCAAATAGCGCGCCTGCAAGTCGAGAAACGCCACTTCGAATGCCGAATACGCGTTACTGACGGCCTTGCTGGCGTGGGAACCGGGCGCCAGTTCGGCACCCGCCAGACTGGTTGGTTTGTTGGCAGCGACCGTGGCCTGAACGATCCGACGCAACTGATTGAGGTTGAACGGATCGAGGCCAATCAACTGCGATTGCAACTGTTGCTGGATCGCCAGTGCCGGGGCATCGCCGTAGCTTTCGCCGAGACCGATATAGCCGTTGTCGCTTTCGATCTCGATGATCGAGCGCAGGGCAAACGGTTCGTGGATGCCACTGGCGTTGAGCAGCGGCGGATCACGGAAAGCGATCGGAGTGACGGTGACACGAGTAATTTTCAAAATGACGCTCCTGTTGAGTCGGAATCAGTGGCTCGCCACCGGATTGGCCGTCGGCGCAACGGCGGTCTCGGGTTCAGGCTTTGCCGGGGTTTTGCCTTTGGTGCCGGGCGCCATGCGGGCGAAGAAAATCACCACTGCTGCCACCAGCGAAGTTGCGGCCAGACCATACAGGCCGCCCTCGATGGAGCCGGTGGTCTGCTCCAGAAAACCGAACGCGGTCGGCGCAACGAAGCCACCCAGATTGCCGATGGAGTTGATCAGCGCGATCACCGCCGCCGCGATGCGCGCATCCAGATAGCTTTGCGGAATCGGCCAGAACAGCGCCGAAGCCGCCTTGAAACCGATGGCCGCAAAACAGATCGCGACGAAGGCGAAAATCGGCCCTCCGGTGGTGGACATGAACATGCCGAACGCGGCGATCACCAGAGTCAGCGCGACCCACGCCTGCTGGAATTTCCACTTGCCGGCCAGCGCCGCAAAGCCGTACATCGCGACGATGGAAATGATCCACGGCACCGAGTTGAGAAGTCCGACCTGGAAATCGCCGAGGTTGCCCATTTTCTTGATCATGCTCGGCAGCCAGAAGGTGGCACCGTAGATCGTCAGGGCGATAGAGAAGTAGATGAAGCAGAACAGCGCGATCTGCCGGTCAGCCAACAGTTTGAACATCGAAGGTTTGGCGACGCGGGTTGCTTCGCGGGCACGCTGCTCCTCGGCGATCGCGGCCACCAGCGCCTCGCGCTCCTCTTCGCTCAGCCACTTGGCCTGGCGCGGATGGGATTGCAGCCAGAACCAGACAAACCCGCAGAGCACTACCGACGCGGCGCCTTCGATCAGGAACATCCATTGCCAGCCGTGCAGGCCCAGACCGCTGATATGCAACAGCGCGCCGGACACCGGGCCGGAAATTACCGACGCGATTGCAGAACCGCTGAGAAACACCGCCATGGTCTTGCCACGCTCAGAGGCCGGCAACCATTGGGTGAAGTAATAAATGATCCCCGGGAAGAACCCGGCTTCGGCAGCGCCCAGGATGAAGCGCAGCACGTAGAAACTGGTTTCGCCTTTGACGAACGCCATGGCCATCGCCGCTGCGCCCCAGGTGAACATGATCCGCGTCAGCCAGACGCGGGCGCCGTAGCGTTGCAGAAGCATGTTGGACGGCACTTCAAACAAGGCGTAACCGATGAAAAACAGACCGGCGCCAAGGCCATAGGCGGCAGCACCGATACCCAGATCGGTTTCCAGATGACTGCGCACAAAACCGATGTTGACCCGGTCGATGTAGTTGACGATGAACATCACCACGAACAACGGCAGCACATGGCGCTTGACCTTGGCGGCGGCGCGGGCGAGTACCGTGATGTCTGGCGGACTCTGGAGGGTTTTCAAGGGGCGACTCCCGATCTTTGTTTTTGTAGGGAAGGCCTGTTCAGGCGTAGAGCGATCATGGACGGGGCAATTGATCCCGTCTAATCTAACCTGGCATTCGATTGATACCTGGATTAGATCAATGTTCGAATTGACCCAACTGCGCTGCTTCACCACCGTCGCCACCGAACTCAACTTCCGCCGCGCCGCCGAGCGGTTGAACATGACCCAGCCGCCACTCAGCCGGCAGATCCAGTTACTGGAACATCATCTGGGCGTCGAACTGTTTACCCGCAGCACGCGCAGTGTCGCGCTCACCGCCGCCGGCCGGGCGTTTTTCATCGAAGCGCAGAATCTGCTCGAACGCGCGCAACAGGCTGCCGTCACCGCCCGGCGCTTTGCCGAGGGCGATATCGGTTCGGTGAACATCAGTTTTGTCGGCAGCGCGGTGTACGAGTTCTTGCCCAAGGTCATCGCCGAGGCGCGCCTCAAGCAGCCGCAGGTGAAGATCGACCTGACTGAAATGAACACCTATCAGCAACACGAAGCCCTGCGCGCCCGACGCATCGATCTGGGCATCGTCCGCGCGCCGTTGCTGGAACCGGGCTACGCCACCGAATGCCTGGTGCGCGAGCCGTTTGTGCTGGCGGTGCCGAGCGGCCATCGACTGGCGGAGGCTGACGACGTTTCAGTGAAGGATCTGGATGGGCAGCCGTTCCTGATGTATTCCCACGCGGCCTATCCGCCGTTCAACGAATTGCTGACCGGCATGCTGCGTTCGGCCCGGGTCGCGCCGGATTACGTGCAGTGGCTGGGGTCTTCGCTGACGATTCTGGCGCTGGTCAACGCGGGCATGGGGCTGGCGCTGGTGCCGCGTTGCGCGACCAGTGTGGTGTTCAGGAGTGTGGTGTTTCGCGAGATCGATCTGGGCGAAGGGGTTCAGAGCGAGCTGCATCTGATCTGGCGGGAGAACAACGACAACCCGGCGTTTGCGATGTTGCTGGAGGGCATTCGCCGGGCGGTGAAGGATGGATGGGGCTAGGAATGGGTATGAGGATATGGAGGGTACTTCGGCGGAGGAGGTGCCTTTGATGCCTCGATCAATGGTTTCTCCAGCCGCTTTCCGTCCGGCCCTACAAAAAGACGCTTTATATGTGGCGGTATTGGTTGTGATGCCCTGGCGGTCATGATGAACCCTCTGATACAGGGCTGAATTCAACCCATTTAACCCTTGTGGAATCTATCAACAAAAATTCCGCACTAATAGGCACCTCCGTTCCATCCTCGTTGATCCAGCAGGGATACTGCATCACAAACTGCCCGCTGGTTGACTCGGGTGGCCAGTCAACCGGCCACCCTAGAACGCGCCTTTCATCATCCAAATGCAGGGTGATAACGCGATCATATTTCGCAAATGCGCTGAACCATTGACCGGGGTAGGAAGATTGTTTCGTGACGTTTCTGCTGCGCAACCAACCATGTAACTTGCCATTCGCTGACAGGCAACAGGCCAACAACCCGAGTACCAGCGATGCAAAAAATGCCCACAACGCTTCAGCCTTCGCATCCCACTTCCCTACAGAAAACCCCTTCTCCCCCACCCACACACAAACCGCTCCAACCCCCAACACCATCCCGTGAATCACAAACGTGAAAATCAACGCCTGCACAATCTGCCCGAACGTATCCGGCCGTTTGAACGCCGTCAGGGTGTAGAAAATCCAGGCCGAGACAAACCCCGGGATCAGGTACTGCAACAGCGGAATCACTTCTTTCACCAGATCATCCATGATCGGTCGCTCCTTGAATCAAAAACAATCCTCCAGAAACAGCAATGCCGGCCCGTAATGGGCCGGCATTCAAAGCCTAGTGCACGCTGGAAAGACGCTTGCGATCAAGTGTCACGGGGCATTACGCATCGTAGAGAAAACAGGGAGCCGTGAGGATTAGTCACAGCCGTGGCACAAAGAAGATCAAACAGGGATCTCTTCAGGTAACCGATGCTCGCGACAGATCAGTTCGATTTCCGGCGGGGCCAACGCTTCGCCGGTCAATCCGCAGACGGCGCCGGCAGTCGATGTCTGGTGGAAGCGACAAGTCCGGCAAAGCCCGTAACTGGGTACGTTTTCGCTGTGTTGAATGTTGCGCAGCAACTCCAGCAACAAGCCTTCCAGATCGCCGGCACGCGCGCCCATGCGTTGCGCGGCATTGCTCAGGAAATCCGGCGGCATCACTGCGTCGATCAGCTCGCGTGCAGTGGTCGTCAATTCCAGATGCACGCTGCGTTTGTCTCGGGCGTCCGGAACCTTGGTCAGAAAACCATGGGTCTCCAGCGCCTTGAGCGACTGCGACACGGTGCCCTTGGTCAGGCCCAGATAATCGGTAACCGCCAGCGGCGTATTCGAATAGCGGTTGCACCGCGCCAGGTACAGCAGCGCGCTGAGTTGAATCGGTTGCAGTTCGGCCAGCAGCGGGTGTTCGCGAAACCACACGCGGGTCAGGCTCGACAATCTTTCCAGCAGGTCAAACAACACGGTCATCGCCTGTTTCAATGGGATCGATAAATAGTATCGTTTAAAAACCTTATTGACAAAAAGCAGTGTCACTTTAGGATTGCGGTGTCGATTCGAAACTTAAAACACACTTTGAGGCATCCCATGAAAAGCGCATTGGCATTGACTATCAGCACGCTTCTGGCAACACAAGCCTGGGCCCACGGACCTGAAGGCATTCACAGCGAACCCGGTAAAACCGACGCCGCGTTCGACCTCGTCCACACCCGTGTTTTCAAGGACGGCAACACCCTGGTCTTCGAACAATTGGTCGATGGCAAGGCAGGCAGCCGCGTACCGACCGCCAAGGGTTCGTTCGCCGGCGCCGAGGTTTACAGCTACGTCTGGCCCACCAGCCTCGACAGCGGCGCCGTCGGTTTTGAAGCGAACTCAGGCATTCTCGCCCTCGCTCTGACCTCGCATCCGGACTTCGATGACACCCCGCAGCTGGATGAAAACAAGGATGGCAAGAAGGACAACGATGGTGGCCTCTGGCACTCGCACTGGGTGGTTCTGAGCAAGGATGAAAGCTGCGGCCCCGGAGGCCTGAAAGTGCGCGACATCCCCAAGGATGCCAAACCGAAACTGCCTGCGACCTGGCCCGGCGCGCCGATTTACATCGACTCCCCCGGCTACGACCTGAGTGTGAAACAGAACGCCGCGCAGATCCGCGTGCCGCTGGCTGCCGTCGGTTTCCCGCAAAGCTTCAACTATGACGGCGTCACCGCAGCGCTGAAGGTCAATGCCGACCTGCACAACCCGCTGCTGTGTGTCAGCAGCGTCTACGACATCGCCTCGGGCAACCTCTCGCTGCCCGGCACCTGGAAAATGCAGGAGAGCCAATAATGTTCGTCAAAGTATTCGATACCCACGTGCGCACCAAAGATGGCCGCTATCTTCATTTTGACGTACTGACCGATCGCGAAGCCGAAGCGGCAAAGGCCTACGCCCGGCAGTTCCTGATGGACAACGGCTTGCAGGACGAAGACATTTCCCAGAGCCAGTGTCTGTTCTGCCACAGCGAGCCGGCCAATCCGCAGGTCGCCAAGGCCATCGCCGAAGACGGCTATTTCATCATCACCCTGCAAGGTTTCGAGGAGTAACGCAATGACCCGTTATCAGCCGTTGAACTGTGATCTGCACGACTACCTGGAAATCGCCTGCCTGCGCGGCTATCAGCTGGACATCGAGCTGATCGACGGTCAGCGGCTGATGGCCCGGGCCGTGACCACGCGAACCAGCAGTGACAAAGAAGAATTTCTGGTGATCGAACAACTGGGCGCGCAACAGGAAATTCGCCTCGACCAGTTGCTCGCCATCACACCTCAGGAGACCAACGCCGAGTTCGGTCGGGTGGTACTTACCGGAGAGGTCTGCGGAATCTGAACGAAAAAAATCCCGCCCAGCGTCAACCGGGCGGGATTGTCTGCGACACGTCGTTTTACGCGACCACGGGAATCATCGGATCCGCAGCCGCCAGCGCGCTCGCGCGGTCAGCCGCCGGCGGGTAAATCCACTGGGTGTTGATCTGGGTCTTGAGCGACTTGCCCTCTTCCTTGACCAGTTTCACCTGACGATCCCAGCCTTCGGTGTACACCGCGCCCCAGGCGCCGAGGTCGAGGCAGGTCACGTATTTCGGCTGGCTGTACGGCGTCGGGTCGACCCCGAGGATCTGCGCCGCAACGTTGTTGCCGGCGTGACGGCCAAGGGAAATCGCGTGCTGGCAGGTCATCAGGGCGAAGTTGCCGATGTCGTCGGTGGCCGCGTAAGCCACGTCGCCGGTGGCGAAGATGTCGTCCTGGCCGATGACTTTCAGGTTGGCATCAACGTGCAGACGGCCCTGGCGATCACGCTCGGCAGGAATCTGCTCGGTGAGGGAGCTGGCGCGTACACCGGTGGTCCAGACCACGGTTTTTGCCTCGATACGCTGGCCGTCCGACAGGGTCACGCCGTTTTCATCGACCGACAGCACCGACACACCCAGTCGCCATTCCACGCCCAACTCTTCGCTCGCTTCGGCAATAGACACGCTGATCGCTTCGCCCATGGATGCGCCGACTTTCTGCCCGCGATCAACGATGATCACTTGAATATTGGCATCATCGCCCAGCACGGCCCGCAGACGCGCCGGCATTTCAGTGGCGGTTTCGATGCCGGTGAAACCACCGCCGGCGACGACCACGGTGTTGCGCGCCTGGCTTTCAGGCAGGCCAATCAGCGAATCAAGGTGGTTTTCCAGGCGAATCGCAGCTTCGATCTGGTCGACGTCAAACGCGTATTGCGCCACGCCCGGGGTGTCCGGCAGGGCCAGGCCGCTGCCGGAGGCCAGTACCAGTTTGTCGTAGTTGAACACCTGCTGCGCACCGGCTGCGTCGGTGTAGCCCACGGTTTTCGTCTGTACGTCGATGGTGTTCGCCGCGCCCTTGATGAAGTTGACGCCGACCGCGTCGAACAGATCGCCCAGCGGTGCTGCCAGTGTGTGGGCATTCGGCTCGTAGAAACGCGGACGAACGCGCAGCTCGGCCTGCGGCGCCAACACGGTCACTTCGATGTTGTCCCGATTGTGAATGTCGACCAGACGCGTGGCGCTCAACGCCGTCCACATGCCACCGAAACCTGCGCCGATTACCAGAATGTGCTGTTTCATTGTTCTCTCCAGGCACGAAGCCAAGTCACTGAATGCGGTTGAAGGATTCACATCATCGGGAGCGGACTCGGCTGTATTTTTCAAGAACGCGGAAGGCTGCTCACCGGATAACGGCGACTCTATTGGTCGCCTTTAGATCCAACAAGTCAGATTTTGTGATGATTAGCATCGAAAACTTCGATAGCTCAGATTGAACTGAGCCACCCTCTTTAACTCTTTGATTTAGCTGAAAACCAAGAAAAACGGGATCCTCATAGCCAAAAAACCAAAGCGTTCCCGAATTGTTTGCCACGAACAACCCTGATAACATCGGCGACAAATACAGTCGGAGATAGTTATGTCGCTTTACAGTGCGGGGGTCGAGTACGGCATTCACTGCCTGGCCTTTCTGGTGGGCAGCGGCGGTGACAGTCGTGAAGCCAGCGTGCGTGACCTGGCAGAGCTGCAAGGGGTGCCGCTGGATTACCTGGCGAAGATCTTCACCAAACTGGCCAAAGGCAAACTGGTGGAATCCACCGGCGGTGTGCGCGGCGGCTTCACTCTGGCGCGTCCGGCGGACGAAATCACCCTGCTCGACATCGTCAATGCCATCGATGGTCCCAAGAACATTTTCGAATGCCGGGACATTCGCGGACGCTGCGCGCTGTTCGACGGCTCCCCGCCGGACTGGGCGCTGGACGGCACCTGCTCGATTCACGCCGCGATGATGACCGCGCAAAAGCGTATGGAAGAAGCCCTCGCCCAACAGACCATCCTCGACATCGCCAGAAAGGTCGGGCGCAAGGCGCCGGCGGGCTTCAATAGCCAAGTGGAAGACTGGATGCAGGATCGCCGGGAAAAGAAAACCGGTGGCGCGGGCATTCCGCTAACCGACATCTCGGATTGAGCCCGATCAGCAGGCAAAAAAAAGCAGAAACCGATCTCCGGTTTCTGCTTTTTTTATTTCGCCATTACAGGCAGTCGCGCACCGCTTTGCGCAACGACCCGGACTTCGCCCACGGCGGCCCCTGGTACAGGGAAACGCGGCTGCCGTCCTTGTACTTGACCACATCGAGAATCTCGTCGGCGGTGACGATGCTCGGCGCGGTGATCCGGTAGCCATTGGAAATCGCTGTCTGGGACGTCTTGGCAACGTCTTGCTGCCATAGCGGCAATACACATGCGGCGTAGTCCTTGGGAGTCTTGTCGCTGGTCTTGCTGACATTCGGCTCGCCCGGCACCAGTGACGCAGGCAACGAACAACCGGCCAATGCCGCCATCAGCATCCCTCCGATCAACATCCGCATAGTGATTCCTTCATCTGAAAAAACGCAAATGTACCCTGTAACTGTTCAGACATCCATCGTAGCGCTCTGCCTGTACTCCCCGAAAACCGGGCCATTCAGCTCACCGACAGAAGACCTTGCCCCACACCGGAAAAATGCGGCTACTCTGTTTTACCGAGAATGTTCCGGAGGTGATCATGCGGCTCAATGAATACGAACACGAACTTCAGCGTGACCTGCAAAGCGTGGCATCGGACCTGAGATGGTCGGCGGTGGACCTCAAGCGCATCGCCGAGCAACTGCGTCAGTCGGGCAACGAGGCGGACGCCCAGGCGGTACTGCGATCCTGCGAAGTGCTGCAAAGCGATGAAGAACGCCTGCAACTGTATGCCCGGGAAGTGAAAGCCCGCGCCATCAGCCGAACCAAAGTTCACTGAAACCCACCCGGTCCACAACAAAAAGCCCCGGACATCCGGGGCTTTTTCTCCACAGGCCTTCAGCCTGTCTTGCGACCGCGTACACGGCTTTTGTACCCCGGCAGCGCAGCGGCGTAGGCCAGCGCTTCTTCGCGACTGGCAAACGAAGCGAGCCGGTCACCCTGCGTGCAGACCCGCCACGGGCCGTTGTTCACGCTGAGTACGTCGTAGCCATTCATGTGCATTTTGTTCAGCATCGCCATGCTCATAGGCACCTCCTGTCTTCTAACGAACTTTTGCACCTTACACCCGCAACACGCAGTCGTGCCGACCGAACGTCGCACCGCGGCCGCGTCAAGTCTCCGGCACTTTTGCCGCTTCCAGGCACTCAGAAGCTCTAAACCGGTAGCGGCCCAAATATTGCTAATTCATGACAGATTTATGACAACCGGCAATCGGGTAACACATGAAAGTACGAGCAACCGTCATCTGCGAACAGGATCGACACATTCTCCTGGTGCGCAAACCCAGGTGCCGCTGGACGCTTCCGGGGGGCACCGTCGAACCGGGAGAAACCCGCGCGCAAGCCGCCGTCCGAGAACTCAAGGAGGAAACCGGGCTGGACAGCGATGACATGCTTTATCTGATGGAATTGCAGAACGGCAGCACCCGCCACCACGTCTACGAGGCATCGGTGCTGAACATCGATCAGGTTCGCCCGCTGAATGAAATCGTCGACTGTCTCTGGCACCCGCTGGATGCGGTGCAGAATCTGAACGTCAGTGACGCCACGCTGAGCATCGTCCGCGCCTTTCAGCGACGCCTTTGACCCTCAACCGGCGAATGCCCGGCGTCCGGCGCTCATTTCCGTGCGCAATTCACCGATAAAATTGGAGATGTCACGAATGGTGACCAGATGCTCCGGGGACACCCCGTTGAGCAACAGGTTGACACGCCCGCTGTCGGGTTCGTAAACCTTGATCTGCAAGAGGCCCTGCGCCGTTTCGGTGCAATCGCAATACAGCGGCGAAAAGCCGGATTCGACGATGCGGCAAATGTCGGTAATGGCAATCATGGGGGCACGCCTCACAGGCGCAGGCTCGGGCGACCCGATCAGCATAGATGAGCTTTTGTCGCCTTGCTCTCACCGACACCCGCAAAATTTGCCAACCGCTTCACATCTTCAAGTCGCCGCTCTCAATGGGCGTCATGGTCCCAAATCCAGTTCCAGATCCCCGGCAGATTCACCGGTTTCGACGACTCGCCCACCGTGCGCGCCAGCGCGGCTTTTTCCAGTGCTGCGCGATCCTCATAGAACGGTTTGTCCGCCAGTCGCACGCCGGTGGCGGCGGCGCTGTCGAGCAGAATCTGCAAGTACTCGCGGGTATGGCGGGCGGTGTAGCGGTTGAGATCGTGGAAGGTCACCACCACCGGAATCACCCCGTCCACTGTTGGCAATTCACCGAGGGCTATCCGTTCGCGGACCTCAGACAGCTGACGCAGCATGTTCGCCCGCCGCCGGGGGCTGGCGTTGAAGCCCCAGATCTTGCCGTCGTTGGCGCTCAGATCAGTCAGCAAAACCTGCATGTGGTGCTGCTGATAGGCGGCGAAGGTGCGTTTGTCGTAGTTCCAGAACGGCGGGCGCAATAACGTCGGCGGCGCGCCGGTAATTGCCGCGATGTCCGCCGAGCCGTTGGTCAACGTGGTTTCGAGCTCATCCGGGTCGAGCAATCGATGATTGGTGTGCCAATGGGTGGCGGTGTGAAAGCCCAGAATGTGCCCTTCAGCGTGCTCGCGGCGCATCACCTGCCGGCCGATCTCACTGTTGCCCGCTCGCGGCGCGCGGGTCTGGACGAAAAACACCGCTTTGATCCCCGGCTGCAGCGGGTTGTCCTTGAGGCTGTCGAGCACGGTGTCGGTGGGGTTGAAAAGACTGGAAGCGCTGGGCCCGTCATCGAAGGTCAACAGAAAGCGCACAGGCGCCTGCTCTTTGAGCCGGGCTTCTGTCTGCGCGGTCATTTCAATGGGAGCGGCGATGCACCCGGCCAACCCGACGGCCATCGCCATCGCGCAGAAAAGCTTGAACCACTGTGTCATGTTTTGCCTTGAGCCCCGACCGTTACGGTCATGTTGTCGATTGGCAAAACTCCTTCGCCGCTGCTGCCTCCCTGCGACCCATTGAGATGGGCCGAGGTTGGATAAAGATACACAGGGTTTGGTTCCGGCGCTCGCTCAGCGTGCCAGTGCCTGTTGAAACGAGCTGTCGATGATCCCCGCCGTGGCCAGCGGAGCCGGCAGCGCCTTGACCTTGAACAGGAAGTCGGCGGTGCTTTGCAGATCGGCGGCGGCCTGCTGATCCACCGGGCCGACCGTCATGTGCGCCTGGCGCAACCAGTGCCGCGAAACCTGCTGATCGAGGTTGGCTTTCTTCGCCCACAGGTCGGCGTATTCGTCGGTGTGGCTGTCGACCCAGGCCCGGGCCTGCTTCAGGCGCCCGAGGAAATCGGCGATCGCTTCGCGCTTGCTGTCGATGGACGGCGCAGACGCGGCGATGGCGCTCAAACCCGGCATCAGGTTTTTCGCGGTGAGAATCGGCCGCGCACCGGAGAACACGATCTGCTGGGAAATGTAGGGTTCCCAGACCGGGAACGCATCGATGCTGCCTTGCGGTAGCGCCGCCGCTGCATCGATCGGCATCAGCTTGACGAAGTCGACGTAGTTCTCCGGCAAACCGCCCTGCTCCAGTGCCCGCAAGGTCAATTGCTGACTCCAGGCACCCGGCCAGTAGGCGACTTTTTTGCCCTTCAGGTCCTCGATGGTTTTCACCGGAGAATCCTTGGGCACCAACAGGGCGATGGTGTCCGGGTTCTGTCGCGACACCCCGATCAGTTTCACCGGCGCCTGTTTGGCAGCCAGAAACAGAAACCCCGAATCCCCCAAGAAACCCAGATCCAGGGATCCGGTCTGCAACGCCTCGGCCAACGGCGCGGCAGCCTGGAAGTGTTTCCAGTCGACCGTGTAAGGCGCGTCCTTCAACACGCCGGACGCCTCTATGGACGCGCGGATGTTGTAGTAATTCTGGTCGCCGACGTGCAGGACCAAGGGTTCGGCAGCGTAGGTCAATGGCGTGGCAAACAGTGCGCTGGTCAACGCGGCGCGTAGGAAACGTGAGAGCTTCATGGCGAGTCCTGCAGAGGGATTTTTATAGACCATAACGCTCTTACAAATCAGATTTTAAATTCGATTTTCGCATAAGCTCAGCACCTTCCCGCCGCACTGTTGGCCGAGCAACAGTGGCTCGGCACAGTGTTCTCCCTGCAACACTTCAAACCTGCAAAACCGGCGTTAGACCCCGTAAATACGGGACAAGGCGCACATGGCACAGAGCCTGCGATATTCCATTCATGCAGGAAGCATTCGATAAAAGTATCTTTTTGGACATAAGAATCTGTTGCCTTGCCGGAGCGTGCCCATGAAATCCCTCTTACCGTTTTCCCGCGTCAAAACGCTGCTCGCGGCCTGCGCAGTCGCCCTGAGCCTGCACCCTTTCGCCCACGCTGCCGAAGCGCCGCCGGCCGAAGTGCATCTGGATTACGCCTATTACTCGCCGGTCAGCCTGGCGCTCAAACATCTGGGCTACCTGGAAAAAGCCCTGCCCCAGAGCAAAGTCAGCTGGGTGCTGAGCCAGGGCAGCAACCGCTCGCTGGAGTACCTCAACAGCGGCGGCGTGGATTTCGCCTCGTCGGCCAGCCTCGCTGCCGTGCTCAGCCGCGCCAATGGCAGCCCGATCAAATCGGTCTACGTCTACAGCCGCGCCGAGTGGACCGCGCTGGTGGTGCGCAAGGACTCGCCGATCCAGTCCGTCGCCGACCTCAAGGGCAAGAAAATCGCCGCCACCAAAGGCACCGATCCGTACCTGTTCACCTTGCGCACCCTGCAACAGGCCGGGCTGAAAAAGGACGATGTGGAACTGGTGCACCTGCAACACCCGGACGGCCGCACCGCGCTGGAGAAAGGCGATGTCGACGCCTGGGCCGGCCTCGATCCGCACATGGCCGCCAGCCAGGTGCAGGCCGGTTCGCGCCTGCTGTACCGCAATCGCGACTTCAACAGCTACGGCGTGGTCAGCGTTACCGAGCAATACGCCAAGCAACACCCGCAAACCATCGACACCGTGATCAAGGCCTATGAGCAGGCCCGCGAATGGTCGGTGAAGAACCCCGACGAATTGGCAAAGTTGCTCGCCAGCGAATCCGGCCTGCCGCTGGACGTGGCCAAACTGCAACTGTCGCGCACCGACCTGAGCAGCCCGCAACTGACCGCCAGGGACGTGCTGGCCTCGAAAGCCGCCGCGCCGATTCTGGTCTCCGAAGAACTGGTGCGCCGTGGAGTGAATGTCGACCAGGTCATCGATCAGTTGATCGACACCGGTTTCCAGCAAGTCGCCGCCGCCCAGTAACCGATCAGGCTCATGACAAGTCCGCGCCCGTCGCGGATTTGTCGTGAGCGGAGAACCGTCCATGAGCAACGACTTGCCCGCCCGCCTCGCCTTGTCGGCACCACGGCGAAAACTCCCACTGCTGAATCCGCTCTGGCGCCGGCGCCTTAAGGGCCTGGCCCTGCCATTGCTGATCGTGATCGCCTTGGAATTTATCGTACGCATCGGCTGGCTGCCGTCCTACCAGATGCCGGCGCCGAGCGAGATTGCCCTGACCCTTACAGATCTGGCCGAAGGCGCCTTGTGGAAACACATCGGCGCCAGCCTGATTCGCGTGCTGCTGGGGTTTGCCATCGGCGCGAGTCTGGCGCTGGTGTTCGCCGCATGGGTCGGCCTCAGCCGCGAAGCCGAGGCCTATCTGGAACCGACCTTCGCCGCGCTGCGTTCGATTCCCAGCCTGGCCTGGGTGCCGCTGTTGTTGCTGTGGCTGGGGATCGACGAGACCTCGAAAATCGTCCTGATCGCCATCGGCGCGTTCTTCCCGGTTTACGTCAACGTGGTCGCGGCGATTCGCAACATCGACCGCAAACTGGTGGAGGTCGGGCATATCTACGGTTTCAGTCCGCTGCAACTGGTGCGACGGATTCTGTTGCCAGCTGCCCTGCCCGGTCTGTTTACCGGATTGCGCAGCGGCATGAGCCTGTCGTGGATGTTTCTGGTGGCGGCCGAACTGATCGCGGCGACCAAAGGGCTGGGTTACCTGCTCAGTGACGGTCGCGAGACTTCGCGACCGGACATCGTGCTGGCCGCGATCATCGTCCTGGCACTGCTCGGCAAACTCAGCGATGGCCTGCTGGCCATATTGGAACGCCGCTGGCTGGTCTGGCGCGACGCGTTCACCGGCCAGGGCAGCAAGGATTGAACCGTGCAACTAAGCTGAAGCCTTCAGGCAGCTGTTCGCCGGAGGATCGGCCGATGTGCGGAAGACTGTCGCAATACCGTGGCATCCACGATTTCGTCGCGGTGCTGAGCATTCCCGATGCGCTGATCAATCACGTCGGCGACGCACCGCTGGCGCATTACAACGCTGCGCCCACGACGTCGCTGGCGATCCTCCATCAGCACCAACAACGGCTATACGCCGACAATCTGCGCTGGGGCTGGCGCCCGCACTGGGCCAAGGATCGCGCTGCGCCAATCAACGCGCGGGTGGAAAAAGTCGCCCACGGGCCGTTCTTTCGAGCGATCTGGCGCCATCGACTGATCGTGCCGGTCGACAACTGGTTCGAGTGGGTCGATGCACCCGACAAGAGCCGACAGCCGTGGCTGATTCGTCGCGCCGACCATCAACCGGTTTTCTGCGCCGCCATCGGCCAGTTTCCGATACCCGGCGAACCCTCACGGGAAGACGACGGCTTCGTCATCATCACCGCCGACAGCGAAGGTGGCTTGCTCGATGTGCATGACCGGCGCCCGATCGTGCTGCGCGCCGATCAGGTGCAGGAATGGCTCGATCCCGCCACGCCCACCGAGCGCGCCGAGCAGATGCTGCTGTTTGAAGCCGAACCCAGCGAAGCGTTCCAATGGCACAAAGTCGGCAAAGCGGTGGGCAACTCCCGCAATCAGGGCTCTGAATTGATTGAAGCGGTGACGTAAATAAATGCCGATGCGGTGCGTTATCAAGAGCAGGAATTCACGAATTGAATCCTGCGCGTTACACCCGGTGTTTCAAACGCGAAACATTCAACATAAACAGTCGTTTGATTGAACTAACCGCCTGTCTGACATTTCAACCGTCATACATACATTTACAAACACTACGGATAGCATGCGCGCCGCATTTCCTTTTGGCATACCAGTTGACCAAAGAGTCAGCAAAACCAGGAATACCCCACAAACTTAACAAGCCTTGCAGAGAACTAAGTTGCGCGACGATTTTGCAATCAAACAGGTCACAGGCCTGGAGTGTATTCATCTGTCCACGACAGAACGCTTTCAACTCGACTGTTTTATCGGCCACTACATAAAGACTCGAAACCTGCGTGACGTACCCGATATCGACCGCATCCTGCGCGCCACACTCGAAAACTATCCCTGCCACCCGCCGGTGATGGTCAACGAGCTGAATGCCTGGATCGACAAGACCTTGGGTTATCGGGCCTCCCACCCCGATTTCACGCAGCTGGACGATCTTTGATGAAACGAAAAAGCCCCGCAATCGCGGGGCTTTTTCGTTGTGGCGTTCAGGGTTTCAGCGGGCGTTCCTGATCACGGTCGGACAACTCGCGGCTGTCGTCATGCTTCCAGGTCTGCTCCTTGTGTTTCTCCCGCTCGATCTCTTCTTCGCTCGGCTCGTCATCTTTTTCGGGACGTTTCTGCTCGGTTGCCATGTTCACCTCGCTAATGGAATTCATCCATTAAGCGTAGAACTTAAAGCCACCAGCGCAATAGAAAGAAGAACGCCATGCTCAATAGCATGCTAAGCAATGTATTACGCGTGTAGATCACCAGGCCGATTGCCACTAGTGAACTCAGCAGATAAGGGTTATCCCACTGCAGATTCAGTTGTTTGTCCGGCATGAATACAATCGGCCCGCAAATCGCGGTCAACATCCCCGGCACGGCAAACCCGAGAAACTGCCGCGCGTTACTGCTCAAACGCACCGGCAGGCGCGGTTCGAGAAACACGTAACGATTGAGGAACACCAGAATCCCCATGCCGAAAATCACTGCCCAGACCATCATGTGCGCTCCCGATACAGCTTGTTGCAGATAAACCCGGCGGTCATGCCGGCCAGGCCCGACAGCACCAGCGCCGAACCCCATTGCCAGTAGCTGAACAGCACCGAGCAGAACAGCGACACCGCCACGCAGACCACCGTCGGCACATTGCGCACCACCGGGGTGATCAGGGCAATGAAGGTCGCGGCAATCGAGAAGTCCAGCCCCAGATGCTCAAGCCCCGGAATGCTGCTGCCGAGCACGATGCCGGCCAGGGTGAAGAGGTTCCAGGCGATGTAAAACGTCAGACCCACGCCCAAGGCGTACCAGCGGTTGAACTGCTGACGATCATGCTGACTGGTCAGAGCGAACAGTTCATCAGTGAGCAAAAAGCCCAGACCGATACGCCAGCGCCCCGGCAACGGCGAAATCACGTGGCGCATGCTCATTCCATAAAGCAGATGCTGCGAAGTCAGCAGCAGCGTGGTCAACAGAATCGAGAAAATCCCCGCGCCGCCCTTGAGCATGCCGATCGCCACCAATTGCGCAGCGCCGGCGAACACGATGCTCGACAGGCCCTGCCCTTGCAGCGGTGTGAGGTTGGCTTCGATCGCCATGGAGCCGGCCAGCAGCCCCCACGGCGCGGTCGCCAGCGATAACGGCATGATCGCCGCGGCTCCGCGAAGGAAGGCACTGCGCGGCATTAATGAGTCAGACATAACACGCTTCAACCGTGAGACAAGGCCCCGGACTCTGCCAGCAAACGCCCGTTCATGGCTTGAACAATCTTGCGCAGTTGGCGCAAATCCTTCCGTCAGTCATTTACCGGCGTAACATGGCAACCATTCACACACGCGTCAGGGAGACGACATGCTGTATCGAATAGCCGCCGACGGGCTGGTGCTGTTTCATTTGCTGTTCATTCTGTTCGTGCTGTTCGGCGGGCTGCTGGTGCTCAAGTGGCCGCGGCTGATGTGGCTGCATTTACCGGCGGCGGCCTGGGGCGTGGCGGTCGAGGTGTTGCACCTGACCTGTCCGCTGACCTATTGGGAAAACCTGATGCGCCACGCCGCCGGGCAGACCGAATACGCCGGCGGATTCATCGAACATTACATCTGGCCGATCATCTACCCGGCGGGGCTGACCCCGCAGATTCAGTTGGTGCTGGGCAGCGTGGTGCTGGTGGTCAACCTGCTGGTGTACGGGCGCCTGATTCGCCGCTGGAAACTGCGGCGCGCCGCGCGCATTCCGTTTTAACGCGCTTTCAAGGTTTCCAGCCAGGCCGGATCGAGGCGCGTCTGATCGGTATCCAGACCGAGCGCCTCCATCCGCGTCTTGTGTGTTTCGACTTCCCGGTGCAATTGCGCGTGATCGCTGGAGTTACCGTCCAGTTCATGCATCTGGGTCAGCCCCAGGTGATAGAAACGCAGCACCTTCATCGCCACCGGATCACCCTTCTCCACCGCTGCCGTCACCTGATGCATCACGTTGGTGACGCTCATCAGGCTGCGCTTGAGCCGCCAGCCGTACACCGCCGGGGCCATCCAGGTCTGATTCCAGAAACGCCCGCGCAGCAACGCCGCTGTCAGCAGAAATGCGCCAAATACCCCGCCGACATTGAACCGCAGGTTATCCCCGCCCGGTTCGCCGAACAGCGCCACCGCCGCCGTCGAAAACGCCATCGCCAGCACCAGAAACAGCACCGCGATGATCAGCGTGCTGCGCCGGGTCTGCTGGCGATAAGTGATGGCATTGATCGGTTGAATCTCGAACATCGCGACAGGCTTCCATGGCTTGAAATAAAAAGAGGCCGGCGCATTATCGCCTCTGAGGCGGATTTAGCTATGCTGGAGCTCCTTTTCATCTTTTCAAAGTCCAGCGGGGACATGGCGATACCACGCAGATCGTGCCATCTTCATTCATGGATACACACTATTCGGATGCCATTGGCCATGCCGGCAATGACATCGTTTTAAGGATCACTGCATGACCCAACGACACGTAATCAATGCCTCGGTCAGCCCGAAAGGCAGCCTCGAAACCCTTTCCCAACGTGAAGTTCAGCAACTGAGCCAGGCCGGAACCGGCAGCACCTACACCCTCTTTCGCCAGTGCGCCCTGGCCATCCTCAATACTGGCGCCCATGTCGACAACGCAAAAACCATTCTTGAAGCCTACAAAGACTTCGAAATCCGCATCCACCAGCAGGATCGCGGCGTGCGCCTGGAACTGCTGAACGCCCCGGCCGACGCCTTCGTCGACGGCGAAATGATCGCCAGCACCCGGGAAATGCTGTTCAGCGCCCTGCGCGATATCGTCTACACCGAAAACGAACTCGATGCCCTGAGCATCGACCTCAGCACCTCCCAAGGCATCAGCGACTACGTCTTCCACCTGCTGCGCAACGCGCGCACCCTGCGTCCGGGCGTCGAGCCGAAAATCGTCGTGTGCTGGGGCGGCCACTCGATCAACACCGAAGAATACAAATACACCAAGAAAGTCGGCCACGAACTGGGCCTGCGCAGCCTCGATATCTGCACCGGCTGCGGCCCGGGCGTGATGAAAGGCCCGATGAAAGGCGCGACCATCGCCCACGCCAAACAGCGCATTCATGGCGGCCGCTATCTGGGCCTGACCGAGCCGGGCATCATCGCCGCCGAAGCGCCGAACCCGATCGTCAACGAGCTGGTGATCCTGCCGGACATCGAAAAACGCCTGGAAGCCTTCGTCCGCGTCGGCCACGGCATCATCATCTTCCCGGGCGGCGCCGGCACCGCCGAAGAGTTCCTGTACCTGCTGGGCATCCTGATGCACCCGGACAACGCCGGCCTGCCGTTCCCGGTGATTTTGACCGGGCCGAAACACGCCGCGCCGTACCTGGAACAACTGGACGCCTTCGTCACCGCCACCCTCGGCGAAGCGGCGAAGAAGCACTACGAAATCATCATCGACAACCCGGCCGAAGTGGCGCGGCAGATGACCGCGGGCCTCAAGGCCGTGAAGCAGTTCCGCCGCGAACGCGCCGACGCGTTCCACTTCAACTGGCTGCTGAAGATCGACGAAGGCTTCCAGCGCCCGTTCGATCCGACCCACGAAAACATGGCCAACCTCAAGCTGCACCGCGATCAGCCGCCCCATGAACTGGCGGCCAACCTGCGCCGCGCGTTCTCCGGGATCGTCGCCGGCAACGTCAAGGACAAGGGCATCCGCCTGATCGAGGAACACGGGCCGTATCAGATCCGTGGCGACGCCGCGATCATGCAGCCCCTCGATCTGCTGCTCAAAGCCTTCGTCGCCCAGCACCGGATGAAACTGCCGGGCGGCGCGGCGTATGTGCCGTGCTATCGCGTGGTGTCCTGACTAGAAGCGACCAGTGCCCGAAGCGCAACGCTTCGGGCACTCCTTATAAAAAGAGCGAACCATGGATCACATCAACCACATCCTGATCGTCGACGATGACCGCGAGATCCGCGAGCTGGTCGGCAATTACCTGACCAAGAACGGCCTGCGCAGCACCGTGGTCGCCGATGGCCGGCAGATGCGCAGCTTTCTGGAAGCCAACACGGTCGACCTGATCGTGCTCGACATCATGCTCCCCGGCGATGACGGGCTGGTGCTGTGCCGCGAACTGCGCGCCGGCAAGCACAAGGCGATCCCGATCCTGATGCTCACCGCCCGCGACGACCAGACCGACCGCATCCTCGGCCTGGAAATGGGTGCCGACGATTACCTGACCAAGCCCTTCGCTGCCCGCGAATTGCTGGCGCGGATCAACGCCGTGCTGCGCCGCACGCGAATGCTGCCGCCCAATCTGCTGATCACCGAAACCGGACGCCTGCTCGCGTTCGGCCGCTGGCGCCTGGACACCACCGCCCGCCACCTGCTCGATGAAGACGACACCATGGTCGCCCTAAGCGGCGCCGAATATCGCCTGCTCCGGGTGTTTCTCGATCATCCGCAACGGGTGCTCAGCCGCGATCAGTTGTTGAATTTGACCCAGGGTCGCGACGCGGACCTGTTCGACCGCTCCATCGATTTGCTGGTCAGCCGCCTGCGCCAGCGTCTGCTGGACGACTCCCGCGAGCCGACCTACATCAAGACCGTGCGCAACGAGGGTTATGTTTTCTCCTTCGCCGTGGAGATGCTCGCCGAATCCTGACGGATTTGTATCGCTCTGTATAAATTCGCCGCGCAGATACGTAATCCGCGTTTTCGGGCCGCAACACCACATATCAGCGATACACCCTCGCGTTTGAATGAACCCACCAGAAAGCACTGGTTCACTCATCTCAAACGCAAGGAGAAGCACCATGTTCAAGTCCTCGAAATCCCTGGTACTCGCAATCAGCCTGTTCAGCGGTTTGGCCCTGGCCGACCTGGCGTCCGCCAGCTCCCAGCCGCTGGTTGCCGAATACGGCTCGGAAAACCTGCAGAAGGATCGCGTAGCCGAAGGTGGCGCGGATCGTTTGCAGGAACTGCGTGAGCGCGTCGCCGAGGGCGGTGCGGACCGCTTGCAAGAGCTGCGCGAACGCGTCGCCGAAGGGGGTGCCGATCGCTTACAGGAACTGCGCGAACGTTCGGCCCGCAGCGTACTGGTCGCCGAGAACCGTCCCGAGTTCGGCTCCAAGTACCAGCGTTACTGATCGTTTGTACCGCCGTTGTCGATTCCTGCCGGGGGCGCTCTGCCCCCGCAGCGTTCACTACCGATAAGCCTTGTTCTCTGACACAAAAGCCCGCTGTTTCCCCACGACAGCCGCCATGGCTCGTACTAAGCTGCGCGATTGATTTGTTCAGGGACGATCCATGAAACGATTTGCCGCCTGTCTGCTGTCCATGCTGGCCCTGACGGCCACCGCGGCGGATCTGCAACTGCTCACCGACAACCACCCGCCCCTGCATTTCATGCAAGGCAATCAGCTCGCAGGATTCGGTGTGGACGTGGTGCAGGCTCTGGCGACCCAGACCGGCGACCGCATCCATCTGCAACAAGTCCCGCTGCTGCGCGCCCTGCGCATGGCCAGCGACACGCCCGACACCGGCGTATTCACCGTGCTGCGTACCGATGCGCGCGACGATCGCTATCAATGGGTCGGGCCGCTGATCGAAGTCGAAACCGCGCTATACGCCCGCGACAATCTCCAGCCTCCCGTGCACAGCCTGCGTGAAGCCGATCACCTGGGCCGGATCACCGTACCGCGCAAATGGCTGGTCTACAGCTATCTGCAAGGGCAAGACCTGAACAACCTCTACGGCGTGGAAACCCCGGAGCAGATGATGCGACTGTTCAGCCTGGGGCGTACCGATTTCGTGGTCTCCGATACCTGGTCCAAAGCCGCCCTCGCCCGCGAACAAGGCATGGAGCCGGGACGCTTGCAGTACCAGATCCCGTTGATGAAACAGAACACCTACATTGCCTTTTCGCCGCAGACCGATCCGGAACAGGTCGCACGCTGGCAGCAGGCGCTGGATACATTGCGGGCCGACGGTCGTCTGGAGCAACTGCGCCAGCGCTGGCTGAGCAATACCCTACCGCGCTGATCGCGCATCAACACCTTCGATAACAACTATGCGCAAGGGTGTTTTCACATCAAACCCCTCCAGCACTACAGTGGGCCCCATCTTCTCCCCACTCTCTGGAGCAACATCATGAAAGACATCATCGCACTCGGCTTCATTGTTTCTCTGATTGGCGCCACCTCCGCCATCGCCGCCCCACACGCCAGCACCCCGGTTGTCGCGGCGGCGACCGTCGGCCAGTCCGGCACCCTGAACGTCGACACCGTCAGCAACGACGCCGAACACCAAGGCCTCAAACTGCAACAGAACGCCGAACAGACCAAACTGTACGTCGCGGAAAATCGCCCGGAATTCGGTTCCAAATATCAGCGCTACTGAGTGATCGGTTTGAGCTGCCAGAAACAGGAAACCCCGCCGAAGCGGGGTTTCTTGCATTTGGGCATCAGCGAACCAGTCGCGCGGCCAGTGCCTTGGCCTGCAACGCCACATCGGTGACGGCGGTGCTTTCCCACCACATGCCACGCAACGGCGGGCCCATGGCAAACAGGCGGTTCGAGACCCGGCCCTCGACATCCAGCACCGCACCGTCCACCTCTGCCGCGATCCCCAGTGCCAATGGCCCCGGCCGAACCAGACCGCGCGCCAGCAACTGCTGTGGCAAAGGTCGCGCGACCCGGCGCCAGTCGTATTCGATGCCGCTTGAGTTGATCAACGCCGCGCCCTGCACCACGCGGGTTTCAGCCTCGCCGCGAGGGCGAATGCGGATACTCACGCCGTCGCCCGATACCGGCTCAAGCCCCTTGTAAGACGCCGCATGAATGCACAATCGTCCTTCCTGGTGCAGACGCTCGACCAGTTCCGCACTCAGCGGCGGCGAACGATGGTGATGACTTTCCCACCACGGCCGCACATGCCGCACGAACTGCCGACGCTGCACATCGCTGGCCTGACTCCATAACCGGCCGATGTGCGCACGCACGGTGTCGAGCGGCGCCTGCCAGTCAATGCCTTGGGCGATGGCGTCGCGGCAATGCCGGCGCAATTCGCGCAATAAATGGCGTGGCGTTCGGATGCTGTGATCCTCGGCGAGAAAGTCCACCCACGCGGGCGGTTGCCGACGCACATGGGGCAACAACCCGTGCCGGGAAAACACCTCGATCGGCCCGCGATGCCCGGCCTGCTCCAGCGACACCACGGCATCGACCATGGTCAGGCCGGAACCGATGATCAGCACCGTCGATTGCGGATCGAGCTGGCGCATGGCCGCGACATCCCACGGATCGAGTGCCGCCGCGTTGAGGCCGCTGGACTCCTTTTGCGGGGTGCGGGCAGCCGGGAACATCCCGGTCGCCAACACGGCAAAAGCCCCGAGCAATTGCTGACCGTTACTCAAGTTGAGCTGCACGGAATCACTGGAGGCCTGAACATCGACCACTTCGGCGCGCACATGCTCGACCGTAGAACCGTGTTGCGCGCCCACCTGCTGAGCTTCGGCGAGACGCTGTTGCACATACACGCCAAACAGCCCCCGAGGTGGAAACAGTTCGCTGACCGGCACATGTTGCTGATCCGACTCCGGCCAGCCGCCACCGGCAATGTGAGCGGTCAGCCACTGGGTCAGGTCATCGGCATTGTCCGGATCAACGCTCATCCGCGCCGCGTTGCCGTTAAGCGTGTGGCCCAGCTCCACCGCACTGTACGCTTCGCCCCGGCCCAGCTCGGCCCGGGGCTCGATCACCAGAATCTTTCTGCGCCCCGGCAAACGCAGCAATTGCACCGCCAGCATCGTGCCGCTGAGGCCGCCGCCGACAATCAGGATGTCGGCGTGATGCAGTGCGGTCGTATCGGTTTGAGTCATGCCGTTCTCGCTGCAGAGGGTTTTCTCAAGGCAGTGTCATTCAGACGCCGCGAAGGCGTCTAGACGGACGCGACTTTTTTCTCCTGCCGATGCAGCTCGCCGAGGTTTCGATAGCCGCTGCCCGGATGAACCTCTGGCAGTCTCGGCCCTTCGCCAAACAGCTTCTCGCGCAAGGTCCCCGGCGCGTACTCGGTCTTGTAGACCCCGCGCTTCTGCAACTCCGGCACCAGCAATTCCACGGCGTCGATGAAGGTTTCGTGGGTCAGCGCGTAGGCCAGGTTGAAGCCGTCGACGTCGGTTTCGTCGACCCATTCCTGCAACAGGTCCGCCACCGTTTCCGGGCTGCCGACGAACAGGGGGCCGAAGCCGCCGATGCCGACCCAGTCAGCCAGTTCGTTGGGGGTCCAGACCTTGTTCGGATCCGCCGTGGAAAACGCCTCGACCGCCGATTGAATCGCGTTGGTGTGCACGTGTTTCAGGGGTTCGTCCGGCTTGAAGCGGCTGAAGTCGATGCCGGTCCAGCCGGAAATCAGCGCCATCGCGCCTTCGTAGCTGACCCAGGATTTGTATTCTTCGAATTTGGCTTTGGCCTTGGCGTCGGTTTCGCCGAGGATCACGGTTTGCAGGTTGAAGATCAGGATCTTCGACGGATCGCGCCCGGCCTCGGCGGCGCGGCGGCGGATGTCGGCCACGGTTTTCTTCAGCAGCACTTTCGACGGGGCAGCGACAAAAACGCATTCGGCATGCTCGGCGGCAAACTGCTTGCCCCGGCTGGAAGCTCCCGCCTGATAGAGAACCGGCGTGCGCTGCGGCGACGGTTCGCAAAGGTGAATGCCCGGCACCTGAAAGTGTTTCCCGTGGTGGCGGATCTCGTGAATCTTGCTCGGGTCACTGAAGATCCGCCGTTCGCGATCGCGCAGAATCGCGCCCTCTTCCCAACTTCCTTCCCAGAGTTTGTAGCAGACCTCCAGGTATTCCTCGGCGAAGTCGTAGCGCGCATCGTGTTCAGTCTGGGCTTGCTGGCCGATGTTCTTCGCGCCGCTCTCCAGATAAGAGGTAACGATGTTCCAGCCGGCACGGCCCTTGGTCAGGTGATCGAGAGTCGACAGGCGCCGGGCGAACGGATACGGATGTTCGAAGGACAACGAAGCGGTCAGACCGAAACCCAGGTGCTCGGTGACCAGCGCCATCGGTGGGATCAACTGCAACGGATCGTTGACCGGCACCTGCGCCGCCTGCCGGATCGCCGCTTCGCCATTGCCGTTGTACACGTCGTAGATGCCCAGCACATCGGCGATAAACAAACCGTCGAACTTGCCGCGCTCGAGGATTTTCGCCAGATCGGTCCAGTACTCCAGATCCTTGTACTGCCAGGAGCGGTCCCGAGGGTGAGCCCACAGGCCCGGCGACTGATGGCCGACGCAATTCATGTCGAAAGCGTTGAGACGGATTTCGCGGGGCATCAGATGGCACTCCCGATTGTCAGGAGGCGTCTAAAAGTTTGATTGGAAGCGGTCATGTGAGGCGACTCCGTGGTTTCCGGATGAGGATCCAGAACCCTTAGCAGGAGTCATGCCTGAATAAATTTTCTTTATTTATCAATAGATTGAGATAACAACCTAAAGCAGTCTGCACGCAGGATGGAGCAATCTGTTTATCCGCTGTCGGCCCTGCAACAGTCAGATCACCACATTGCGCACGAACCGCGCCGCGACTTCCCCGTCATTGCGATAGGTGTGCGGCTGGTTGCTGGCGAACATGAAAAACTCCCCAGCGGCGATGCGCTGAGGTTGATCGCCGAGCATCAGCGTCAGGCAGCCTTCGAATACGAAAATCTGCTCGCTCCAGCCTTCGGCGTCCGGTTGCGAGGGATAGACCTCACCCGGTTGCAGGCACCATTCCCACTGCTCCACCGCGCGGGTGGCATTGGCCTTGGATAGCAAAACGGCTTTGCTGCCGGGGATGCTGCCGGCCCAGGCAAGTTCGTTGATCCGGCCGGGATCGCGATTGTCCGGGGCCTGGATCAGATCACTGAAGGCCACTTCGAGGGCTTCGGCGACGCGGTCGAGGGTGGTCAGGCTGACATTCTTCTCGCCGGCCTCGATGGCCACCAGCATCCGCCGGCTGACCCCGGACTTTTCCGCGAGGGCCGTCTGGCTCATGTCGGCGGCGTGGCGCAGGCGCCGGACGTTCTGGCTGACGTGTTGCAGGACCGAAGCCCGCTGAACGGAATCTTTGTGCACTATATTGCTCACTGGCTGGAGTTGGGCAGTATACTGCGCAACATTTGGCGCATTGTGCGTCTCCTCTTTAAAAGTGCGCAAGGTCATGACGTCAGCCAATCCTTCTCAATCTCCCCTGCGGTTTTCCCGGTTCAGCAAAGCCGAGTGCGTGCTGGTGCTGATCACCATGCTTTGGGGCGGCACCTTCCTGCTGGTGCAGCACGCGATGACCGTCAGCGGCCCGATGTTTTTCGTCGGCCTGCGCTTTGCCGCCGCCGCGATCATAGTGGCGCTATTCTCCTGGAAACACCTGCGTGAACTGACCCTGTTCGAACTCAGGGCTGGCGCCTTTATCGGCGTCGCGATCCTGCTCGGTTATGGCTTGCAGACCGTCGGCTTGCAGAGTATTCCCAGCAGTCAGTCGGCGTTCATCACGGCGTTGTACGTGCCGTTTGTGCCACTACTGCAATGGCTGGTGCTCGGTCGGCGTCCGGGTTTGATGCCGAGCATCGGCATCATGCTGGCGTTTACCGGGCTGATGCTGCTTTCCGGGCCGTCCGGGGCTTCGCTGAATTTCAGCCCCGGGGAAATCGCCACGCTGATCAGCGCCATTGCCATAGCGGCCGAAATCATCCTGATCAGCAACTATGCCGGGCAAGTCGATGTGCGCCGGGTAACCGTGGTGCAGCTGGCGACGACTTCGGTGCTGTCGTTTTTGATGGTGGTGCCGACCGACGAGGCGATTCCGGACTTCTCGTGGTTGTTACTGAGCACCGCCCTGGGCCTGGGCGCGATGAGTGCGGCGATTCAGGTGGCGATGAACTGGGCGCAGAAAAGTGTTTCGCCAACCCGAGCGACCTTGATCTACGCCGGTGAACCGGTGTGGGCCGGGATCGTCGGGCGCATCGCGGGGGAGCGTTTGCCAACGATTGCATTGGTGGGTGCGGGGCTGATCGTGGCGGCAGTGATCGTCAGTGAATTGAAGACCAAAGGCAAAGAGACACAAACGGTCACGGAAGAATTGGAGCACGAGACCGAAGGCTAAACGGGGGTTTTACGGCTACTTTGTAGGATTCAGAGACATCCTCGCGTTTGGCGATCCGGGAGCTGGCACGTATGATGCTTCACAAACTTCCGCAGATTAGAAGCCTATGTCCCTGATAGTTCTACTGCTTCTGCCTTTTCTGGGCAGCTGTCTGGCAGCCGTGCTGCCGCACAACGCACGTAACGCCGAATCCCTGCTGGCAGGTCTGGTCGCACTGGTCGGGACTGTCTCGGTCGCGCTGCTATACCCGCAGATCGCCCACGGCGGCGTGATCCGCGAAGAATTCACGTGGCTGCCCAGCCTGGGCCTGAACTTCGTCCTGCGCATGGACGGCTTCGCCTGGCTGTTCTCGATGCTGGTGCTGGGCATCGGCACCCTCGTTTCCTTATATGCCCGTTATTACATGTCGCCGGACGATCCGGTGCCGCGTTTCTTTGCGTTCTTTCTGGCGTTCATGGGCGCCATGCTCGGGCTGGTGATCTCCGGCAACCTGATTCAAATCGTGTTCTTCTGGGAGCTGACCAGCCTTTTCTCGTTCCTGTTGATCGGCTACTGGCACCACCGCCACGACGCGCGCCGTGGTGCGTACATGGCGTTGATGGTCACCGGTGCGGGCGGATTATGTCTGCTGGCGGGGGTCATGATTCTCGGCCATGTGGTCGGCAGCTATGACCTGGACAAGGTCCTGGCCGCCGGCGATCTGATTCGCGCACATGCACTCTACCCTATCCTGCTTCCCCTCATTCTTATCGGCGCCCTCAGCAAAAGCGCCCAGTTCCCCTTCCACTTCTGGCTGCCGCACGCGATGGCGGCGCCCACACCGGTTTCGGCGTACCTCCATTCGGCGACCATGGTCAAGGCAGGGGTTTTCCTGCTGGCCCGGCTGTGGCCGTCGCTGTCCGGCAGCGAAGAATGGTTCTACATCGTCAGCGGCGCCGGTGCCGCCACGCTATTGCTCGGCGCGTACTGCGCGATGTTCCAGAACGATCTCAAAGGACTGCTGGCCTACTCGACCATCAGCCATCTCGGCCTGATCACGCTGCTGCTCGGCCTGAACAGCCCGCTGGCCGCCGTGGCGGCGGTGTTCCACATTCTCAACCACGCGACCTTCAAGGCTTCGCTGTTCATGGCCGCGGGGATCATCGACCACGAAAGCGGCACCCGCGACATCCGCAAACTCAACGGCCTGTTCAAACTGATTCCGTTCACCGCCACCCTGGCGATGGTGGCCAGTGCATCCATGGCCGGCGTGCCACTGCTCAACGGTTTCCTGTCGAAAGAAATGTTCTTCGCCGAAACCGTGTTCATCAACGCCACGGCGTGGGTCGAAGCCGCGTTGCCTATCGTCGCGACGATTGCCGGCACGTTCAGCGTGGCCTATTCACTGCGCTTCACTGTTGATGTGTTCTTCGGCCCGACCGCCACCGACCTGCCGCACACCCCGCACGAACCGCCACGCTGGATGCGCGCGCCAGTTGAGTTGCTGGTCTTCACCTGTTTGCTGGTGGGGATTTTCCCGGCCCAAATTGTAGGCCCGTTGCTGGCCGCTGCCGCCTTGCCGGTGGTGGGTGGCGTGCTGCCGGAATACAGCCTGGCGATCTGGCACGGCCTCAATGCACCGATGATCATGAGCCTGATCGCCATGTCCGGCGGCATCGTGCTGTATCTGCTACTGCGCAACCAGCTCAAGCGCGGCCGCTTCAAGTATCCGCCGCTGGCGGGCCGCCTCAACGGCAAGCGAATGTTCGAGCGCAGTCTGGTGGCGATGATGCGCCTGGCCCGGCGGCTGGAGCGGCGCATCGGCACCAAGCGTCTGCAAATCCAGCTGTTCCTGATGGTGTTGGCGGCAGTGCTGGCCGGCCTGATCCCAATGCTGCACAGCAGCCTGAGCTGGGGCGACCGGCCGAAGATCCCTGGCTCGATCGTGTTCGTGACCCTGTGGCTGCTGGCAATCGCCTGCGCCCTCGGCGCCGCGTGGCAGGCCAAGTATCACCGTCTCGCGGCCCTGACCATGGTCAGCGTCTGCGGGCTAATGACGTGCGTGACCTTCGTCTGGTTCTCGGCGCCGGATCTGGCCCTGACGCAACTGGTGGTCGAAGTGGTGACCACCGTGTTGATCCTGCTCGGCCTGCGCTGGCTGCCACGGCGGATCGAAGAGGTTTCGCCACTGCCAAGCAGCCTGCGCAAGGCGCGGGTCCGGCGTCTGCGCGACTTGCTGCTGTCGATTGCCGTCGGTGGCGGCATGGCGTTGCTGTCCTACGCGATGCTGACCCGCCAGACGCCGAACGACATTTCTTCGTTCTACCTGAGCCGCGCCCTGCCCGAGGGCGGCGGAAGCAACGTGGTCAACGTGATGCTGGTGGATTTCCGTGGTTTCGACACCCTTGGCGAAATCACGGTGCTCGCCGCCGTAGCGCTGACCGTATTCGCCCTGCTGCGTCGCTTCCGCCCGCCGAAAGAAAGCCTGCAACTGCCGGCTCAGCAGCGCCTGCTCGCCCCCGACGTGGTCACCGATCTGGTCAACCCGCGTTCGGCCAGCGACACCGCGCTCGGTTTCATGATGGTGCCGGCGGTACTGGTGCGCCTGCTGCTGCCGATTGCGCTGGTGGTGTCGTTCTACCTGTTCATGCGCGGGCATAACCAGCCGGGCGGCGGTTTCGTCGCCGGTCTGGTGATGTCGGTGGCGTTCATCCTGCAATACATGGTCGCCGGCACCCAGTGGGTCGAGGCGCAAATGAGCCTGCGCCCACTGCGCTGGATGGGCACCGGCCTGCTGTTCGCCACCGTCACCGGGCTCGGGGCGATGGCGGTCGGGTATCCATTCCTCACCACCCACACCTGGCATTTCAGCTTGCCGCTGCTCGGTGACATCCATATCGCCAGCGCGCTGTTCTTCGATATCGGCGTCTACGCCGTGGTGGTCGGCTCGACCTTGCTGATCCTCACCGCCCTCGCCCACCAATCGGTCCGGGGCCACAAAACCGCTGCCGCCAAAGGAGCCGTCTGATGGAAGAAGTCATCGCAATCGCCATCGGCGTGCTCGCCGCCTCCGGGGTCTGGCTGATTCTGCGGCCACGGACGTTCCAGGTGGTGATGGGCCTGTGCCTGCTGTCCTACGGCGTCAACCTGTTCATCTTCAGCATGGGCAGCCTGTTCATCGGCAAGGAGCCGATCATCAAGGACGGCGTGCCGCAGGACCTGCTCAACTACACCGACCCGCTGCCCCAGGCGCTGGTGCTGACGGCCATCGTCATCAGCTTCGCCATGACCGCATTGTTCCTGGTGGTGCTGCTGGCCTCGCGGGGCCTGACCGGTACCGACCACGTTGACGGAAGGGAGCCCAAGGAATGACGGCGATGACTCACCTGATCGCCGCACCGATCCTGCTGCCGCTGCTGACCGCCGCCATCATGCTGATGCTCGGCGAGAAGCACCGTCCGCTGAAGGCGAAAATCAACCTGTTCTCCAGCCTCCTCGGCCTCGGCATCTCGGTAATGCTGCTGCAATGGACCCAGACCACCGGCGTTCCCGGTTCGATTGGGGTTTATCTGCCGGGCAACTGGCAGGTGCCGTTCGGCATCGTGCTGGTGGTCGATCGTCTGTCGGCATTGATGCTGGTGCTGACCGGAATCATTGGCGTCAGCGCCCTGCTCTTCGCCATGGCCCGCTGGGACGGCGCCGCGTCGAGCTTCCACGCGTTGTTCCAGATTCAGTTGATGGGCCTCTACGGTGCATTCCTGACGGCGGACCTGTTCAATCTGTTTGTGTTCTTCGAGGTATTGCTGGCCGCGTCCTACGGCCTGTTGCTTCATGGCTCGGGCCGGGCGCGGGTGTCGTCGGGGCTGCATTACATCTCGATCAACCTGCTGGCCTCGTCGCTGTTCCTGATCGGCGCTGCGTTGATCTACGGTGTGACCGGCACGCTGAACATGGCGGATCTGGCCCTGAAGATCCCGCTGGTGCCGGAAGCCGACCGTGGCCTGTTGCACGCCGGCGCGGGGATCCTCGCCGTGGCCTTCCTGGCCAAGGCCGGCATGTGGCCGCTGAACTTCTGGCTGGTGCCGGCCTACTCGTCAGCCAGCGCGCCAGTCGCGGCGATGTTCGCGATCATGACCAAGGTCGGCGTCTACACCTTGCTGCGTCTGTGGACGCTGCTGTTCTCGGGCCAAGCGGGCGCTTCGGCTTACTTCGGCGGTGACTGGCTGATCTACGGCGGCATGGCGACCATGGCCGGTGCGGGCGTGGCAATCATTGCCGCGCAACGCCTGGAACGCATGGCTAGCCTAAGCATTCTGGTGTCGGCGGGGATCCTGCTGTCGGCCGTGGGTTTCGCCCAGCCGAACCTGATTGGCGCCGCGCTGTTCTATCTGGTCAGCTCGACCCTGGCGCTGAGCGCGCTGTTCCTGCTGGCTGAGTTGATCGAACGCTCGCGTACCGCCATCGAAGTGCCGCTGGAAGATGAAAACGAACTGCTGCCGCGTCCGCAGGAGTGGCAACGACCGGTCAAGGGCATCAACCTCGACGACGATCAGAAAGCCGTGGTCGGTCAGGTGATCCCGTGGACCATGGCATTCCTCGGTCTGAGCTTCATTGCCTGCGCGTTGCTGATTATCGGCATGCCGCCGCTGTCCGGATTCATCGGCAAACTTAGCCTGATCGGCGCCCTGCTCAACCCGCTGGGCCTCGGCGCCGGCGAACCGATCTCGAATGCCGCCTGGGCGTTGCTGGCCCTGCTGATCCTCACCGGGCTCGGCTCGCTGATGGCGTTCTCGCGCCTCGGGATCCAGCGCTTCTGGTCGCCTGAAGAGCGACCGTCGCCGCTGCTGCGCAAACTGGAATGCACGCCGATTTTCCTGCTGCTCGGCCTGAGCATCGCGCTGACCTTCAAGGCTGAGCCGCTGCTGCGTTACACCCAGGCAGCCGCAGATGCCCTGAACAATCCGCAGCAATACGTGATGGCGGTGCTCGGCACCCGCGCCATACCCAGCCCGGAAGCCAAGGCTGCGCTGCTGGAGGCGCAACCATGAAGCGTCTGTTCCCTGCGCCGTGGTTGTCGCTTGCGCTGTGGTTGCTCTGGCTGGTGCTGAACCTGTCGGTCAGCCCGGGTAACCTGCTGCTCGGTGCCGTACTCGGTTTCTGCGCCCCGCTGATGATGCGCAAACTGCGCCCGCAGCGGATTCACATCCGCCGCCCGGGCACGATCCTGCGATTGTTTCTGCTGGTCGGGCGCGATGTGATCGTCTCGAACCTGCAAGTGGCCTGGGGCGTTCTCAACGCCGGTCGTCGGCCGCTTCGTTCACGCTTCATCAAGGTGCCGCTGGACCTTCGCGATGCCAACGGTCTGGCGGCGCTGTCGATGATCTGTACGGTCGTGCCCGGCACGGTGTGGTCGGAGCTGGCGCTGGATCGCAGCGTTCTGTTGCTGCACGTCTGGAATCTGGATGACGAGGCGCAATTCATCCAGCACTTCAAGGTCACTTACGAGCGGCCGTTGATGGAGATTTTCGAATGAGCCCGCTGCTGTCGAACGCGATTCTGCTGACGCTGTTCCTGTTTTCACTGGCCATGGTCCTCACGCTGGTACGCCTGTTCAAAGGCCCGTCGGCGCAAGACCGGGTACTGGCACTGGATTACCTGTACATCGTCGCCATGCTGATGATGCTGACCCTGGGGATTCGTTATGCCAGTGACACCTACTTCGAAGCGGCGCTGCTGATCGCGCTGTTCGGCTTCGTCGGCTCGTTTGCTTTGGCGAAGTTCCTCCTGCGTGGCGAGGTGATCGAATGAACGCTGAACTGTCTCTCTGGGTGGAAATCCCGGTGGCGATCCTGCTGGTCCTCAGCGGCGTGTTCGCCCTGATCGGCGCGACCGGCCTGCTGCGGATGAAAGATTACTTCCAGCGCATGCACCCGCCGGCGCTGGCCTCGACGTTGGGCGCGTGGTGCGTGGCGCTGGCGTCGATCATCTGTTTTTCCGCGCTCAAATCCGGGCCGGTGCTGCACGCATGGCTGATCCCGATTCTGCTTTCGATCACCGTGCCAGTGACCACCCTGCTGCTGGCGCGGGCGGCATTGTTCCGCAAGCGCATGGCCGGGGATGACGTGCCGGCCGAGGTCAGCAGCCGGCGTACTGAAACCGGCAGTTAGATCCAGGCGACAGCCAACAGCCCGGCTCCCAATATCAGACACAGCGGCGAGTAAACCCAAGTGTCGAGCCGGGCAAATCGCGACCCCTTCACTTCCTTGAAAAACCCCACCAGCTCCGAATCGCCGATTGCCCGCGCAAACATCAGCAGCGCAATCGCGCTGATCACCCATTGCAGCGCCCAGTGATGCACGGCGGGCAGCCACCACCCCACTCGCATGCACACCAGTGCGGCAATCAGTAGCAGGGCTGCCGCCACCACCAGCGTGATCCAGCCTGACGGCTTGAACGCCGGCCTGAGCGTCAGTCCGCCGTTGTCAACCGGAACCTGCGGCACCACCGCCACGGCCGCCCACTGCCCACCCATCGCCCAATACACATGCATCAGGCTGATCACCGCAAATATCGCCACCAGCCATTGAGCCAACACAAAGGTCATGGTCGAGAATCCTTTAAAGGGATTTGAACAAAACATCCTAGTCGGCATTTTTCCATGTGCACGACCGGTCGGCGGTGCGGTAAAGTGCCGCCCCATGAAATTCACCCGTACCGATCGCTCACTGCTGGCCTGGATGCTCTATTGCTGCGTCCTGTTCAACGTGTTCGCCTGCAGCATCGGTCACGGACAAATGGTCGGCATGCAGCTCAACGGTATCGGCGGCCAGTTCTGCGCCGTCGACCCGAGCACCCAAGCGCCGCTCGCCTCGAGTCCCGCCGAAGAAAAACTGCCGACTCTGGCCAAGGCCTTCGGCTGCCCGCTGTGCTCTACCGGTGGCATGGGTCCGGCATTCAACTCCAGCCTGACCCTGGCGATCCTGCCGGAACAACACAGCCCGCCGCTGCCGGTCATCGTCAGCGCCGACCTCCCTGCCCGCTTTATCTGGCCTTCGGCCAACCCTCGCGCCCCGCCCCTCGCCTGAGTGTCCTTGCCTTTTTGATTTGTCAGCCTACTGCGCCAACGCGCGGCGTTCGCCTGTGCGCTGACTCCTAGACAAGTATTCAGGATTCAATCGATGAAACAACTTACCTTGCTGGCGAGCCTTTGCGGCTGCCTGTCCGTCAACGTCTGGGCGCAATCCACCGTGGATCTGGCGCCGATCACCATTGACGGCGAGTCCGGCGTCGAACCGGGCCTGAGCCTCGACCAGTCCAGCGGCATGGCCTCGCGCCTTGGTTTGAGCGTACGCGACACTCCGGCCTCGGTGGCGATCGCCAACCGCAATGACATCGAGCGTCACGGTTCACAAAACTTTCAGGACGCGGCCAACACCTTGCCGGGGGTGAACGCCAGTGCGCCGCCGGGCTTTGGCGGGTTCGTCTCCTATCGCGGTTTTACCAGCAGCCAGATCACCCAGATGTTCAATGGCGTGAACGTTTCCGGCGGCCTGGCTCGCCCCGTAGATTCATGGATTTATGATCGGGTGGAATTGGTCGGCGGCCCCTCGTCGCTGATCAACGGCGCAGGCTCGGTCGGTGGCTCGCTGAACTACGTGACCAAACTGGCCACGCGCGACGAGCAAGCCATCGAAGGTCGGGTCAGCTACGGCACCTACGACACTACCGAAACCGCATTCGGCCTCAACCACGCGCTGACCGAACCCGGCGCCGAGGTGCAGCATTACGCGCGTCTCGACGTCAGCCACAACACCAGCAACGGCTACATCGACCGCCAAGAGCGCGATGCCTGGAGCGTGGCGTTCTCGCTGCTCAGCGACCTGACGCCGAACCTGTCGCACACCCTGGCCCTGGAATATCAGGACGAACACGAGGACAGCCCGTACTGGGGCACGCCGGTGCTCAACCCCAAGGCCGGCGAGTTGAAAATCGGCAAGCACAACCGCTTCAACAACTACAACGTCGAGGACGGCCGCTACGAGCAGCGGACCATCTGGGTGCGCTCGATCATCGACTACCGGATCAACGACAGCACCACCCTGCGCAACACCCTCTATCACCTCGACAGCCAGCGCGATTACCGCAACCTGGAAACCTATCAATACAACGCCGACAACAGCGCCGTGAACCGCTCCACTGCGTATCAGGTGCGACACCAGGGCGAGCAGAACGGCAACCAGTTCGAACTGCGCCACGACAACAGCCTGTTCGGCCTCGACACCACCTGGTCCGGCGGATTCGAGTACAAGGTCAACCAGACCACCAACTCGCCGCTGAACGTCAAAGGCGCCAGCACGGTGAACCCGAACAACTACCGACCGGGGCATTTCTATGACATTCCCGGAACGATGCCGGGTTTCGTCAGCGACAAGACCAACGAAATCACCACCAAAGCGCTGTTTGCCGAAAACCGCCTGGCACTGACTGACAAGCTCTCGCTGCTTACTGGCCTGCGGTACGACGATATCGACCTCGACGTGACCAACCATCGCACGGTGACCGCGAGTAACCCGCGCCATCTCAAACGTAGCTGGGAACCGGTCACCGGGCGCATCGGCCTGACATACCAGTTCATTCCGTCAGCCAATGTGTACGTGCAATACAGCAACGCCGCCGAGCAACCCAATGGCACCCAGGACTTCGATGTCTCGACCGGCAAGCAATGGGAAATCGGCAGCAAGTTCGACTACCTGAACGGGCGCGGCTCGGCGACAGTGGCCGCCTACACCATCGAGCGCAAGGACTTCGCGGTGACGGATCCGATGGACCCGACTAGCAGCATTCCGGTCGGCCAACAGACTTCGAAGGGCATCGAGATTGCCAGCTCGCTCAGGATCACCGACAAGCTGCTGGCCGAAGGCAACTTCGCCTGGGTCGATGCGCAATACGATGAGTTCAACGAAAAGAACGCCGCCGGCGTAGTGGTTTCCCGCAAAGGCAACACACCGACCAACGTGCCGGACCGGGTCGGCAATCTGTGGCTGACCTACGATTTCTCGCCGCAATGGCAAGGCGGGGTCGATGCTCGGTATGTGGCATCGGTGTTCGCCGACACGGCCAACACCATGACCGTGCCGTCGTACACGCTGTTTGGCAGCTTCCTCAGCTACCAGGTGGATTCGCACACCACCGTGACCGGGCGGGTGCGCAACCTGACGAATGAGGTGTATGCCGAGTTCGCCCATGTATCGCCGGCGTATTACCTCGGCTCACCGCGCACCTTTGAGCTGGCTGTGCAAACCCGCTTCTAAAAGCTTCGCGGGCAAACCCGCTCCCACAGGAATCGATGTGTTTTCAAAGCTCAGAGCACACCGAAAAACCTGTGGGAGCGGGCTTGCCCGCGATAAGGCCCGTCGTTACGGCCTCTATTTCAAATCAGCTGAAACCTTATCTGCCACATCCTTCGGCAACCACGCCTGCCACACATCCGGATGCGCCTTCATGAACGCCACCGCCGCATCCCGGGGCGCCGTGTGTTTCTCGCTCATTTCGGCCAGCGCCTTGTTCAGGTCATCAATCGGAAAATCGACCTTGCTGAAAAACTCGGCAATCTGCGGATACTGCTTCTGGAACGGCGTGGACACCCCGATCGACAGCTTAGAGGCCAGTGAACGGGTCGGTTTCGGATTGGGGTTATCGGCGTCGGTCAGGGTTTTCCAGGCCTCGGCATCAAAAGGCGGCTCTTCCAGCTGGATCAGCTTGAACTTACCGAGCAGAGGGGTCGGCGACCAGTAATAGAACAGCACCGGTTTGCCCCGACGGATCGATGAGCTGATTTCCGCATCCAGTGCCGCACCGGAGCCGCTGCGGAAATTGACGAAATCATCCTGCAAGCCATAAGCCGTGAGCTTCTGCTTGTTGACCACCTCCGATGTCCAGCCGATCGGGCTGTTGAGGAACCGTCCCTTGCTCGGGGTTTCCGGATCCTTGAACACGTCCTTGTACTTCTTTAGATCGCTGACACTGCGCAGCTCCGGCGCCAATGGCTTGATGCCTTTGGCCGGATCGCCCTTGATCACGTACTCCGGCACCCACCAGCCTTCGGTGGCGCCTTTGACCGTGTCGCCCAGGCTGACGACCTTGCCTTCGGCCTCGGCCTTGACCCATACCGGACTGCGCCCGGCCCACTCTTCGCCGATGACCTGAATGTCATTGTTGGCCAGCGCAGTCTCAAGGGTGATGGTGGTGCCCGGCAAGGTATCGGTCGGCAGGCCGTAACCCTTCTCGACGATGATCCGCAGGACGTCGGTGATCAGGCTGCCGCTTTCCCAGTTCAGGTCGGCAAAGTGGATCGGCGCCTGTGCCGCGCTCACCGCAGGCACCGCCGTCATCAAGCCGAAGGAGGTCAGGCCAGCGGCCAGCAACCGTCGAAATCCGTTCATGCTTTTGCACCTCGTGCTGTTCACAGCAATAGCAGGATGGCCTGACAGAAGACCGCAAGCCTCTGAATACTCAGTCAACTGACTGTAGACGAGGTTCCTGCTTTTTCAGGGGCATGACACGGATGAGGCTACTTTTCAGAAATTTCCTGCAGGTTCTTCAGCTCGCGTCTGACCATGCTGGCGTATTCCGCAGGCTGCAAGGCGTAGATCTGCGAGGCGACCCACCCCAGCCAGGCGCTCTTCATTTCGGCCTTTGCAGTGAACAATCGACGTGCTTCTTCACGGGCGCTGTCGAGGTTCTGCAAATGGAAATCGGCGCGGCTCACTCGCTGGCCTTGAAGGTCACCAGTTCGCCCTTGCGCCACTTGGCGGCTTTGGCGGTGACGGCTTTCAGGGTCTTGGTCAGGCCTTCCTGCAGTTGTTCATTGGCGGCGAACACGGTGACCGCGCTGTGGCCTTCCTTGAACACAATGGCATGGCCGTCGGCCGTGGTGACGAACGCGTAGTCGCCCAAGCCGTACACAGTCATTTTGATTTCGCGAAAGCGGATGTCCATCTTGCCGCCTTCACGGCTCGGCAGCACCGACGCGCTGAAATGATCACCGACCTTGAGCTTGAGGCCAGGTTTGTCATCGACCACCAATGCGCTTTCGGTGTCGATCTCGGCAACGTAAATGCCTTCGGCGTTTTGCTCGGTGATGTAAACAAAACGCGATTGAAACTGCTTGACCAGCTTTGCCCGCAAATCACCCAGCACGAACAAAGCATGCATATCGAGGTTACTGACTGCCAAAGAAACATCCCCACACTTGAAAAGAGTGCCGTACGCGAAAAGCGCGCACGGCAGAAAAAATCGGCCAGGCCGAAGGTGTTGCGCGATGACTCGAATATACGCCTGAGCGAGCGAAGTGCTCATTCAACGCGAGTTGCACAAGACTACTGGAATGCCACTCACGAAACCTGCAAAGACGTTCTCCAAATGTTGAAGGAAAACGCGTCACGTTCAGCCAGAGAAAACTGACTACGAACTTTAGGGAAAAAACTCACCAAGAAAATCACTTTTCCGACATATCGCACGCAAAAAATTGCTTTAGATAGTGCCATGCCGTCAACAGGTGTTGGCGATTCTAGAGCAGCGATGCTGTTCACGACTACCCGCAACACCCTGTAAATGCGGGTCAATCCATGAAAAGGACTTCATATGTGCACTATGACGCATTTTGCCGTGACTCACGAACCTGCCTTTGTCCTGAACACTCCAGGCTTTGAGACTGTTCCTACAATCGAGTCTTGCGGTCAGGCACCGTTGTTTCAGGTGATCCCGGCGGGCAATGGCTTTTTCCATATCAGGGAAAAGTCGACGGGGCTTGTCAGAGGTTTCCGCGAGGATCACAACGCCGCCTGCGCCCTCGCCCGTTCACTGGAATCGCGGATCGAACTCCTGGCCGACGAGCACCTCAGATAAAGAGAGTGACCGACCCCGCCATCCTTCAAGGAGTACACCATGGAACTGCCTGCTTACAACCTGACAACCCTGTTCGATCAATTAGGGCTGCCTTCGGAGGAAACGGCGATCGACGACTTCATCGAAGCCCATCCGCTGGACGCCGATACCAAGCTGATCGACGCCGACTTCTGGAGCCCGCAGCAGGCGCAGATGCTCAAGGAGTGGCTACGGGCCGATGGCGAGGAAGCCATCATGGTCGATGAGCTGAATGTGCGCCTGCACCGGGGCAAGTAATCTTGATCAGTGCAGGCTGTCACCGGTTTCAGCGCTCAATTGCGCAAGCCATGCGGCCCTGCACTCTTCCGCTTCATTACGACTCGCGAAAGCGGTGCCGCGGCGTTCACCATTGAGCAGCACCACCCAGCAGACACTTTGTCCCATCGCGCGCAGCCCGGCAGGTACGCCGCTGCCGATCATCACCGCGACATCGACTCTGCATTGCATGTTGACCTCCCAACTTCATTAGCAACCTAACTATGTGGGCATGTTAATGATTTGGATCAAGAGGAAACAGCAACGCCGCTGCACAGATTAATTGCAGTTCCGGCAACAATGCCTCAGCGCGGATTTTCGGGTTTGTAGCCCAGACGCAACCCGCCCCAATGCCGGCCCTTGACCATGATCGGCACCGACAGGTCGTGCATCAACTCGCCGGTATCGCGGGTGTAAGTCTGCAACAGCACCGGTTGCTGGTGGCTGCCGCAACGGATTCCGGTGCGGTCGGCAAATTTGCGTTTGGTGCGATTGTTGACGGTATCGACCTGCACATTACCGGTCAGCGGTTGGCTGAATGCCTGATTGTGGGTCGGCACATAACCCTGCTGCGTGCAGGCGATGGCGAACACCAGACCTTCGTGACGCGGCAGTAACGGTTCCTGAATGGCCGGCAGCACCTGATCGGTGTAGCGATCGAAACGAGTCTGGAACTTGGCGGGCTGGGTGTCGGGAATCGGTTGATATTGGCGGTCGAACAGGTCTTCAAGACTAATGCGTCCCTGCTCGACATCGGCCTCGAACCGCGCGGCAATCTGGCTGGCCCCTTCGCGGGCGAGGTCGTAGATGCGCTGGTGATAGTCGTCCAGCCCGACTTCGGCCAGGCGTTCGCTGATGGTTTCTGCCTGCCCTTCCATCTGCACGGCGGCCTCGGCCAAGCGTCGGGTCTGTTGGTCGCTGATCGCCAGATCACTGCGCATCTGTTCGATGGCAGTGAACAGGCTGTCGAGCTGTTCACGATTGGTTTCCGCGCCTCGGGCGATTTCGCCGACTTGGGTTTCTACGCCGGCAGCCAGTCGCGCGATGTTTTCCAGGTGCTGACCGGTGTGTTCGACTTGCTCGACGCCCGTGTGCAAATCGTCGGAGAGCTGGCGGATCTGCTCCACCACCTGCGCCGTGCGTTGCTGGATGTCGGCGACCATCTCGCCCACTTCGCCGGTGGCCGTCGCAGTACGGGCCGCCAGACCGCGTACTTCGTCCGCGACCACCGCAAAACCGCGACCGTGCTCGCCGGCCCGGGCCGCTTCGATGGCGGCGTTCAATGCCAGGAGATTGGTCTGACTGGCAATCGACTGAATCACCAGCGTCACGCGCTGGATGTCATCACTGCGCTGGCTCAAGGCTTCGATCAGTTCGCGGCTGGCATTGGCGCGCTGGCTGAGTTGATGCATGCGCGTGATCGAGTCCACCAGTTCGGTGCGCCCTGCTGCGCTGCTGTGATGGGCTTCGCTGGCAGCGCCCAAGGCTTCACGGCTGAGCTGCGAAGTGGCTTGCTCAGTGGCGATCATGACTTCAGCGTTATTAACGATCTGCGCGGCGGCGTCGAGTTGCGATTGCAGCTTGCCGGCCAGCTCTTTGACGGAAAACGCAACGCCGGCGGCTGACAGCGCGTTATGACTGGTTGTGTAGGAAAGGTCGCGAGTCAGCTCGGACATCGCGTTGCTGCTGTCGACCGGTTGCGCATCGGGGACCGCCCGGGAACGCAGGCGCGGCAGCCAGACAATCAGCACCGCCAGCGGCATGCCGATGTACAAGGGCCATTCACCCAGGCTCATCCCGGCCAGCAACAGCATCAGGGCGATGCTTTGCAGGGTCGGCGTCAGCCAGCGACTCTTCGGCAAAACAACTGGTGCAGGCAGAGCCGCAACCAGAGATCCATCTCTCGTCATTTCGTTACCCCACGCTTGTTCTCATTGTTGTGACTGCATTAAACGCCACTACAACGCCATTATCCATGGTCCGTTAGTCGTGGGTCTGTGGCAGGTCAATGGAATGGCGGGGAGACTTTCCGGCAGACGAGAAAAAGCAAAGATCGCAGCCTTTTGCAGTTCATGTAGAAACTGCAAAAGGCTGCGATCTTTTCGCGACGACCCGCATTGAAGGGGTCGCCTCAGGAATCAGGCCTGACGCTGGTGCTTGTCGATCTGCTCGTGACGCTCTTGAGCTTCGATGCAGTACTTGGTGGTCGGGCTGATCAGCAGGCGTTTCAGGCCGATCGGCTCGCCGCTGTCGTCGCACCAGCCGAAGCTGTCTTCCTTGATACGCTCAAGGGCCTGCTCGAGTTGCGGCAGCATGCGCTGGTCGCGATCGATCGCGTTTACCAGCCAGGTGCGCTCTTCTTCCACCGATGCGGCGTCCGCCGGGTCAGCCGGGGTGTCCAGGCTTTCGATGGCAATACGGTTCTGCTCAATGCGCTCATGGGTTTCGACTTTCATGTTCTGCAACAGCTCTTGAAAGAAAGCGTGTTGCTCGGCATTCATGTAGTCATCTGCCGGCATGGCCAGCAACTTGTCCTTTGTCATTGATATCTCTATAAAAAACGTGCATTAAGGCGAATTAGGGAGCGTTCCGGCGAACCGCCTGCGGTCATCGGAAAGGCATCGTTTATTGCAAACGCCACCCGGCACTCAATTTACGAAGGGGCGGCAGTCTAAGGCCCGTTTGAGGCCTCAGCAACTGTAAATACCGGGAATTTGTCCGACAAGGCCCGGAAACTGCTCTGACACAGGCTTCACAGCGCTCATCGGAGTGCGTTTATAGCAAGAAATTCAGTCGAGCGGCTGTATATAGAAGACAAACGTCGGACGAGCGGCGCTTTGTCGCAATTCGTTACGGTCGTTGACGGCGACAGCAGCCCTTTCCAAAGACTGACAAATCCCCCCAACCTCAGCTACGTTATGCCCTCCCCGGTTCGACTTGAAGGAACGCGTCATGAAACTGATCGGCATGCTGGACTCCCCTTACGTGCGCCGCGTGGCGATCTCCGCCAAATGCTTGGGGATCGAACTGGAGCACGATCCAGTCTCGGTGTTCCGTCACTTCGAGCGCTTCCAGCAGATCAATCCGGTGGTCAAAGCGCCGACTTTGGTCTTAGATGACGGCGAAGTGCTGATCGACTCGACCCTGATCCTCGACTATCTCGAAGCCCTGTCCGGCAAAACCCTGCTGCCAGCCGACCTGCCGCAACGGGTCAAAGCCCTGCGCCTGATCGGTCTCGGCCTCGCCGCCTGCGAAAAACCCGTGCAGCTCTACTACGAACGCAACCTGCGCCCGGCCGACATTCAATACCAGCCGTGGGTCAAACGCGTCGAAGGCCAACTCGCCGCCGCCTTCACCGCCCTTGAACATGAACTCGAAAAACACCCACTGCCCACCGACGGCCCTCTCCAGCAGGACGGCATCACTCTCGCCGTCGCCTGGAGCTTCACCGGCCTCGTCGTCCCCGACCAGATCGACGCTCAACGTTTCCCGCGCATCGCCCAATACACCGCGTACGCCGAAAGCACCCAGGCGTTCATCGACACCCCGATGACCTGACCATGAGCGCCACCGAAACCGCCGCCCCGGCCCTCAAAGAAATCTTCAACGCCGAACGCCTGCAACACATCGCCACAGAAATGAGCGCCGTGTACCCGGCGTTCAAGGCCAAGGCGTTTCTCAAGCACGCCAACGACGGCCTCGCCGACCTCTCCGTCATGCAACGCATGGCCCGCGTCAGCGAAAGCCTGCACCACGTGCTACCGCTGGATTACGCAGATTCCCTCGCTGTCCTGCGCGAACTTGCCCCGCGACTGAACAGCGGCTTCGTCAGCATGTGCCTGCCGCACTACGTCGCGTGCTACGGCGCGCACGCGTTCGACACTTCCATGGAGGCCCTGAAATACTTCACCACCTTCGGCTCCTCTGAATTCGCCATCCGCCACTTCCTTCGCAGCGACCTTGAACGCTCGCTGGAACTGATGCACGACTGGACCCAAGACGAAAACCACCACGTCCGAAGACTCGCCAGCGAAGGCAGCCGCCCTCGCCTGCCGTGGTCGTTTCGGCTGGAACCGGTGCAGGCTGATCCACACTTGGCCGCCGGGATTCTTGACCGGTTGAAAGCCGATGAAAGTTTGTACGTGCGCAAGTCCGTGGCGAATCATTTGAATGACGTGACCAAAGAGCATCCGGAGTGGGTGCTGGATACAGTTGAGGGGTGGTCGCTGGAGAACAAACACACGGCGTGGATTGCCAAACATGCGCTACGAAGTTTGATCAAACAGGGGAATTCTCGGGCGCTCACGGTTATCGGTGCGGGGGCGAAGGCTGAGGTTGAGTTGCTGGATGTGAAGGTGGAACCGGCGGTTGTGCGGCTTGGGGAGACGATTACTTTGTCGTTTACCGTTCGATCGTTGGTGCCAGTTGAACAGCGGTTGGTGATTGATTATGCGATTGACTATGTGAAGGCGAATGGCGGGACTTCGGCGAAGGTTTTCAAGTTGAAGACGTTGGAGCTGGCGGGGTATGGGAGTGAGGTTGTGGCGCGGCGACAGGTGATCAAGGATTTCACTACGCGCAAGCACTATGCGGGGGTACATACGGTGCATGTGGTAGTTAATGGGGAGCGGTTGGGGAGTACTGCCGTTGACATCATCACTTAATAAGCGTCAAAAATGGTCTGCTCATCGGATGACAACCGAAAGTAGCAGGTACGTTGGATCTTGAACCGAATGATGACCTCTCCAACTACTGAGCTCGCAAAGGAACGCACATGATCGATGGTCCCGCTGTTTTGACAGTTTTTTTGGTTTACCTGGCCGGTGTCGTTATTCCAGGACCCAATTTCGTTGCGGTAGTCCACAAAGCGGTCGCTGCGTCGCGGCCAGAAGCCTTGGCCTTGGTGGCAGGCATTGTATTGGTCAACTTACTCTGGGCCACCTGTGCAATAGCAGGTATCGGCGTTGTATTTGCTGCGTTTCCTTGGGCGGCGCTGATCGTAAAAGTTCTGGGGGCCGCCTATCTGATGTGGTTTGGACTCCGACTGTTGCTAAATGCCGGAAAGACCGCGCTTGCCCCCAATAATGATGCTGCCGTCGGAAACTTTCGGCAGTCATTCATCCAAGGAGTCATCACGAACATCGGCAACCCAAAATCCATGGCCTTCTACGCCGCTATTTTCTCAGCGGCAGCCCCCGCCCACGTGTCAACAAGCACGTTTTTGTCGATGCTGGCAGTCGTAGTGGTGGTTTCAATGACTTGGTATGGAATGGTCGCAATCGCTCTTTCGCAACCTGACATCGCGTCAGCGTATCGAAGGAGGAAAAAAGCTATTGATCAATTATGCGGTGGTTTGATTTTGTCTCTGGGGATCCGGCAGCTTGTTCAATAAGTCAGGGAGGAATGCGGGCAGATTTAAAAATGGGACGCATCTATTTATCAAAAGAGCCGCCCTATCTTTTCCGACTCGCCCCCGTTTCCCAAGAATTACCAACTGCCATACGGAATGCCGAATTTGTCGATATAACGCTTGGATTTTTCACTGACCGGATAGGCGTAACGTCCTTGGTTCTTACCCTGACTAGGCCCTAACGGCTCAATCTCTGCTTTCGCCCGAGCGACCTTGATCGCCTTATGACACGAGTCTTTAACCCAAGCCTGCACCACCCCGCCGGGCGCCAGCCCCAAGTAAACCGACGCCATAAACCGCGCCTCTCGTTCAGGTGTTTGCGGGCAACGTTTGCTGGTGGATTCCAACATCAATTGCCTGGCATGTTCTGGAATATCCACCCAGGCTTGCCAGGTTTTCTTTTCAACGATTGACTGCCATCGAACATATATCCGAACGGGAAGATCGGCACCCACTACTCGTTTCCCGCTGCCGTCCACTATTGACCAGCCGCGAGCCGACTCGGTGCCGTCCTCTGGCTCGCCACCGGCTGCGGAGCCACCATTGGCCTTGAAGTAGACCTTGCCGGTAACGTCCTGCACAGAACTGTCCTCCACCCAAACCTGCATGTAATCAGGTTCGATGAATGCCAATTCCCACCATTCGGATTTGGGGTCGTTTTTGCCTGATAGCGGGTCAGCAGACTGGCAGCCAGCCATGAACAACGCGCAAAACAGAGTGACGAGTAATTTCATTACCAGAGCGTCCAGTCAGGTACGTGAGGATGTTGTACGCGAATTGAGTCTGCGGTAGGAGCATTGATATAGACCGCGCTCATTCCGCTGCCATCTCTGCGGCCAAGGGGGTGGTTCCAGTTTGCGGACGTGTGAATGTACTTCAGTTTCAACAGCTTTTCTTCTTGCGGAGTAACGCTGTAGTCACCCGCCAAGAACCGATCACACAACGCTTGAAGCTCTGAAGGAACAGCCAATTCCGGTGTATCCGGAATGTCTTTAAAGCGAACGCCCTTCTCTTTCGCCAACTGGTGCATCAAGCGCAGGTACACCCGGGAGAGCATGCCACTCACCGGACGTTTTAGTTGGACGGCGGCGTACACCCGTTTTAGGCGCGGACTGAGCCGATCTTGTAACGCATTAGGCAAGGGCAACGCAGCTGGCGTGACAATCTCCAGCATTTCCGCAGGCCAACCTTTGGCAAGCAACTGATCCTTCACTATCTCTGCATCACGATAAATCGAGGTTGTCACAACATCAGTATTCTGCGACACGTCCAAGCTTTGCATGGGGCTGACGAGTACATTCTCTTGTGCTTCTTCGAGGTAACCACCACCAAGGTCGGAATGAACTCCCGGTAAAACGATTTCCAAATGATCGGGCTTGACGCGACTCAAAGCGAAATTCGCCCGGCATTCATCGCGGGCAGTCAGCTGGACGACATCAGAGAAATAGCGACGATCCAGGTACAACCTGATGCCAGTGGCAACAGGGCTTTTGATATTGCCCAGATTTGACCATCCGGCAATCGAGGGTACGGTGTCGAACAGACCAATGAAGCCCATGTTGATGCTGCTTTTGTATTGATCATTGAAAGTAGAACTAAATCCTCTCGCACTACTGCGCATCACATCCCCAAGAGGGCCCTGCTTTCCGCGTGCAATTTCATTGGCAAAATGCCGAGCGGCAGCAGCTCCACGGCTGAAACCGAACGTATCGAATGTCAGAGAAGTAATTTCGCTCTCAGGATGGCTAGCCAGTACCCCTTCAATACGCAGTTTGATCTCTGAAAACGAAAGCTGAACACGACCTGCAACCCCCGTCTCACCTCGACCAGTGCCGGCCCCAAGCGTGCTGTCCTCCATGCCTGAGCGAGTACCGATCCCCTCGACATACACCATGCGAAAGGCTTGCTTCTGCGAGCCGTCTCCTTCGGCTTTCTGAGGTGCGTAATACAAGTCACTCAGTTTCTGCACATTGCTGGTGTCGTTACCGTAGCTGCTGTCCGGATCTTTCATGAACGGCTTACAACTGGCATCAATATCTTGAGCCGCAATCGGATGATGAGCACCACACAGAAGCCCGGCCGCAGCATTATTGGCATTATTCCCCGTACCATCGAAGAACACTCCGATCCGCAGGGCTATGCCAATTTTTTCACGTGCAGATGCCGGTTCCTTCCCGTGTTTCTCATACTCAGCCCAACGCTGGGCATGAATATCGACGGGGTCGGTTCCTTTGTTGCGATAGTTTTTAGGCGGGTTGGGAATGTAGCCACTCAATCCTTGATTCCTTCTTCTGATCCTTGAAGAACGGGCCGAAGGGTGACAGCGGAAATCGGGGGGCGCAAGGCGTGGCCGCATGCCAGCACTTGGCGCTCTTTCTTCCTGCCTGCAATGGTGGCGCCGAGCCACGAATGATATGGTTCAGCCTCAAAACCAGGGACGACACCTCGTGCACAAACAATGTCTGGCAGCAGCAGTAACCTTCGCCATCAGTTTTTCCGCCCTTGCCTCTCCTGTGCCGCAGGAAGAGCTCGAAGAGTGCCAACGAATAGAAAACTCGGCCAAACAGGTCATGAAAACCAGGCAGCAAGGCGTGCCCATGGCTTCGGTGATGGAACTGGCCGAAGCGGCAGGTAAGCAGAACGAGTATGTGGGTGAGGTGTTCAAGTCGTTGATCCGCGAGGCGTACGAGATTCCTCAATACTCAAGCGAGAGCTTGCAGCAGAAAGCGATCAGCGATTTCCACTCCAATTTCTACAAGGCTTGCATCGTGACGGTGGAAAAGAGAGCAAACGCCAAAGGCTGAGCTCAACGAACAAAAAAGGGAGCAGATTCAGGTAGTGAATCTGCTCCCTTTTTACTGAAGGACAGCCTTAAGTCTTCAGTTCGACGTTATCCAACGCCTGATTCACCGCCAATTCTCCGAGCATCACAATCTGCGCAATCCCTATCGCAGTCTTACGGTGAGCGGGCTCCAGCGTGGCCGCAAAGTTGTTGAGCATTTCGCTGGCCGAGCCTAGGGATTCGCTGGCATTGGCGAGCAGTGATTCGGTGTCATACGCCGGATTGGCCAGGTACATCGGATCGTGTTTGTGATGACTCCCCATGACCCGTTGCTGCGGAGTGAGGTAATGATCGAGCGCGCGTTCGGCGGCTTCGTTCAGGGTTCGGGAGTCGGGGAATCTGTAGGGTGAAACCGAATCGGTTTCCGGGGGATTCGGTGTGGGTTTGATCATGGTGAAACTCCTGATTTTCAATAGGAGCTACCAGCATCACTTGCAGATGATGGGTGGCAGCCATGTGCGGGTCTGCAAGACCGGGAAACCAGGCACCCGGCAGACCCGAGGGTCTCCCGCACAAAGCCGCCATTGAGCGGACGCGAACGAGCGTCCTTTTGGCAGGCTGTGCGACTGGTTTTTCCGGCGGGCTTGCAGACCCGATCACTGATGGGCAGTGACGGGAATCAAGTTACGGTCGGGAGTCCAGACGCACAAGCCGGCGGATTCTGTCTTAGGTGTAGGGCGTGGCGCAAGGCGTTGTGGGCATCGGGATGTGACGAAAGACCACGCATAAACGGGCCACGTATTCTGTGTTTAATGTCTGACAAAAAAGACTGTTTCGCAGTCCGACGGGAATACGTAAATCAGGCCGTCCGCTTTCACCCAGACACCACCATTCCCCTGTGTCTAAAAAACCGGCCACCCGGCATAATCCGCGCAAATTTCCCCATCAACCCAAGTCCGACCGTCATGCCTGAAGAGTTCGAAGTCCCCAGTCCTCACGAGCAACACGTTGAACACACCACCCATCACGCCCACGCAAAAGGCGATCGCTTTGCCAGCAAGATTGCGGTCATGACGGCGATCATGGCGACGGTCGGCGCCCTGATGAGTTATCAGGCCGGCTCGACGGAGAGTGAGGCGGCCATGGACAAAAACAACGCGGCCATTCAGAAGACCGAAGCGGCCAACGAGTGGAGCTATTACCAGGCCAAGTCCAGTCGGCAGAACCTGTCGGAGCTGGCCAGCCATCTTCCGGGACTGGATTCCGCTCATTATGTTGCCGAGGCTCGGCGCTATGCCGAGCAGAAAGAGCAAGCGCGCAAAAAGGCGGAAACACTTGAGCAACAGGCGCGAGAGTGGGACGAAAAGTCAGAGCAGGTCCTGCATCAGCATCACCGCTGGGCCCAGGCCATGACCGCGATTCAAATCGCTATTTCGCTGGCGGCCATCACCCTGCTGACGCGCAAGGAATGGCTCAGACGGGTCTCGTTTGGGGCGGCGGGCCTGGGTGTCATGTTGGGCTCCTTGGCCTGGTTGCATATCTGAAAAAGGGCGAAACCGCTGAAGCTGACGAAAAAAGGAACAGACTCAGTGCATGAATCTGTTCCTTTTCGCTTGGGAACGGCCTCTGCCCCTTCGGCTCCACGCTCTCCAATGCCTGCTTCACCACCAATGCCCCCGACATCACTACCTGCACGGTCATGCGGCGGGCAGGCGCCAGGATGGCGACCTTCCAGGAGTCGATCCGAACAGGCCTACTGCGAATTGCTACGCCCCGGCAACATCCGCACCAAGGTGTTATCCCGCACCCAATAGTGGTGAAAAAGCCCCGCCGCCGCATGCAGACCGATCAGCCAGTAGCCGGTGCTGCCCAGCAGTTCATGCCAGTATTTGAGGCGTTTGGCAAAGTCCGGGTCGATAGCCACCGGGGCTGGAAGATGGAAGCCAAAGTACGGAAAAGGTTTGTCGCCGGCCGCAAGCATCAGCCAGGCCAGCACCGGGGTGGCGATCATCAGCCCATACAGGGCCAGGTGCATCAGGTGCGCGATTGCCGTCTGCCAGGCAGGCGGTTTGGGGGTGATCGGCGGACGCGGCGTCAGGCGGCCAAACAGGCGCACCCACACCAGAACGAAAATGCTCGCGCCGAACATCCCGTGCAGGCCCATTAACAGGCCCCGCGCTTCGCTGCCTCGGGGCATGAAGCCTTTGATTTCAACGCAGGCATACACGCCCACGAACAGCGCCAGCATCAGCCAGTGCAAGGTGATCGACAGTTTTCCATAACGGGGTGCGGCCATGTCGCGGGTCATAGTTGCCTCGTGATTGTTGTAAGCGACGGCCGACTCGTTCGGCTGTCTCGATCCGGTTGCCGGGCGAACCGACGGCGTCACACTGCCGTGACAGTCTTAAGACAATCTGAAGATCCGTCGTTCGTTAACCTTTTTTCACCTTCAGACTTCGTTAAGAAATGGTCCGGATACTCCACTCAAACCTATTGAGGGAGGCGTTCAGCCCATGCCCGATTCTGACTGGAACATCCACCTGCCCCTGCGTTTTGGCCAAGGCGAAACAACGCAGATGCAGCTGTCGAGCGCCCAACCCGGCGACGCTCAACGGGCGGCGTTCGAAGCGTTTATTCAACAACGTTTTCGCAAGGCCCACGGCGCCGATATCCGCCATTTCATGCCTGAACTGTTTGGTGTGCACAACGACTCCGGGGACTTGTGCGCGGTCGCTGGAGTACGTCGTGCGCACCTTGAACCACTTTTTCTCGAACGTTACCTGGATGAACCGATCGAGCCGTTGATCAGCGCGGCGGCAGACCATCCGGTGGAGCGCAGCGCGATTGTCGAAGTCGGCAACCTTGCCGCCAACGACACCGGCAGCGCGCGCCTGAGCATCATTGCGATCACTTATCTGTTGGCCATGGGCGGTCTGGAATGGGTGACCTTCACCGGCAATATCGGGCTGGTCAACAGCTTCCATCGCCTGGGTCTGAAGCCGGTGACGCTGTGCGCCGCTGACCCGGAGCGTCTGGGCGATGACCGTCACCACTGGGGCAGTTACTACGAAAGCAAACCCTGGGTGCACGTGGGCAATATCCGCTCCGGTTTCATCCATCTGCGCAACATCGGTCTGTTCAGTCGGCTGGGATTGCCGACTTCTGTCGAAGGAGCCTGCCATGTCGCTTGAACGTCAACGATTCCAGGAAACCCTGCGCAGCCATGCAGGGCGCAATGACAACGCGCTGGCGTTATGGGGCGACACCCTGAAAGTCAGTTACACGACGCTGTACGCCGAAGTGATGTACCGCCAGCAACGCTTGCGCGATGAAAACGTGAAGGTCATTGCCCTGGCACTGGACAACGGTGTCGAGGCCATACTCTGGGATCTGGCGGCGTTGTTTGAAGGCTTGACGTGCGTGCCCCTGCCGCCGTTCTTCAGTCCGGCACAACGTGCCCATTGTCTGGAACAAAGCCAGGCCGAAAGAGTGATCGCCGAACCGGAGCTGGAGCCAGAATTGCTCGCCGCCGGTTATGAACAACGCGGTGAATTCTGGTGCCGCGCCTTTGAAGGCCCGAACCGCCTGCCAGTCGGCACCGCCAAACTGACGTTTACCTCCGGCACCACCGGCACACCGAAAGGCGTGTGCCTGAGCGCCGACAGTCTGCTGCGGGTCGCTCGGGAGCTGGAAGAGGCCAGCAAACCCACAGCCCCTCAACATCACGTGGCGTTGCTGCCGCTGGCGATCCTGCTGGAGAACCTCGGGTGTTACGCCGCGCTGTACGCCGGCGCGACGCTGAGCGTGCCGAGCCAGAAAACCCTGGGCATCCAGGGCGCCAGCGGCGTCGACCTGCCGCGCTTGCTGGGCTGTCTGGCCAGCCGGGCACCCGAGAGCCTGATTCTGGTACCGCAATTGCTGTTGCTACTGGTCAGCGCTGCCGAACAGAAAGCCTTCGATCCGCAATCGCTGCGCTTTGCCGCCGTTGGTGGCGCACGGGTTTCCGAGGATCTGCTGCACCGCGCGCAACGGGTCGGCCTGCCGGTCTACGAAGGCTACGGCCTGTCCGAGTGCGCCTCGGTAGTCTGTCTCAACCGGCCTGGGGCTCGACGTCCGGGCAGCGTCGGGCGGCCCCTGCCCCACGTCGACGTGCGCGTGGCCGAAGACGGTGAGGTGTTGATCAAAGGCTCGACCCTGCTCGGTTACCTTGGCGAACCGGCGTACACCGATGAGTGGTGGCCCAGCGGCGATCTGGGGGAGTTCGACCCGGAAGGTTTTCTCTACCTCAAGGGCCGCAAGAAGCATCAGTTCGTCACCAGTTTCGGGCGCAACGTCAACCCGGAATGGGTCGAGTCCGAACTGACCCAGCGCCATCACATCGCCCAGGCCTTTGTTTACGGCGAGGCCTTGCCGCACAACCACGCCCTGCTCTGGCCGCACCGTCCGGACTGCACCGATGCTCAGTTGGCGGCCGCCGTCGCCGCTGCCAACGAGGCCTTGCCCGATTACGCCCAGGTGCATCACTGGACACGTCTCAAACAACCTTTCACGGCCGCCAACGGCCTGCTCACCGCCAACGGTCGCCCGCGCCGTGAGGCAATCGTCGCGCAGTACCGTGCCGTGCTTACCGAATCCGCCCTTTCCGAGGAATCCGCACCATGAGTTTTTTCGACACCCTGCAAGAAGCCACGCACCAGGAACGCCACGAGCTGTTCAATCTGCCGATCATTCTCGATGCGCTGCAAGGCAAGGTCAGCCTTGAAAGTTATCGCGCGTTTCTCGCCCAGGCCTACTACCACGTGCGTCACACCGTACCTCTGATGATGGCCTGTGGTGCACGCCTGCCGACGCACCTGGAATGGCTGCGCAAAGCCGTGTGCGAATACATCGAGGACGAATACGGCCACGAGCAATGGGTGCTCAACGACATCGAGGCCTGTGGCGGAGACCGTAACGCGGTGCGTGATGGCCAGCCGTCGCTGCCGATCGAGCTGATGGTCAGCTTTCTCTACGACCTGATCGCCCGAGGCAATCCGGTGGGTCTGTTTGGCATGGTCAACGTGCTCGAGGGCACCAGCATCGCCTTGGCCACCCATGCGGCGGGCAGTATCCGCGAGCGTCTGGCCCTGCCGGAAACGGCGTTCAGCTACCTCAGTTCCCACGGCTCGCTGGACATCGAGCACATGCAAACCTATCGCCGGCTGATGAATCAGCTGGAAGATCCGGCCGACCAGGCGGCGGTGATCCATGCCTCGAAAGTCGTCTATCGGCTCTACACCGACATGTTCCGCGGCCTGCCCCGTGACGCGGAGGCTCAACATGCAGCTGCATGAAGCCCGTGTGGTGTTGACCGGTGCCAGCGGCGGCATCGGAATGGCGATCACGCGTGCCTTGTGCGCTGCCGGTGCGCAGGTCCTGGCGGTCGCGCGGCATCAGGAATCGCTGCGCCCGTTGCTCGACCTTTACCCGCAGAACCTGTGCTGGGTCGCCGCCGATCTGACGTTCCTCAGCGACCGGCGCAAGGTGCTGGCCGCCGCCGAGGCCATCGGCGGCATCAACCTGCTGATCAACGCCGCCGGGGTCAATCATTTCGCAATGCTGGAACAGCTCGACGACAGCGACATCAACGCCATGCTGGCGGTGAACATCGGTGCGCCGATCTGCCTGACCAAACTGTTGCTGCCGCTGCTCAAGCAGGCCGACAGTGCCATGGTGGTCAACGTCGGCTCGACCTATGGTTCGATCGGTTATCCAGGTTATGCCAGTTACTGCGCGACCAAGTTTGCCTTGCGCGGATTTTCCGAGGCCTTGCGCCGAGAGTTGGCGGATACCCGGGTCGGTGTGTTGTACGTGGCGCCCCGCGCCACACGCACCGCCATGAACAGCCCCGCCGCCCAGGCATTGAACGACGCACTCAAATCCAGCGTCGACGATCCGCAAGCCGTCGCTGCCGCCGTAATCCATGCAATTGCCGGCGATCGCCGAGACCTCTATCTGGGCTGGCCGGAGCGCTTTTTCGTACGCCTCAACAGCCTGCTGCCCAATCTGGTGGATCGCGGTCTGCGCAAGCAATTGCCATTGATCCGTCGCCTGAGTGAAAAACCTGAAAACGAGACGCCGAAACCATGAAAAAAATTCTCGCCTGTGTGCTGCTGGGCGCCCTCAGTCAAAGTGTCTGGGCGCTGGACGCTGCCGATCAACAACGCCTCAACAGCATCCAGCAGAGCTGGGCGCACATCCAGTACGAAACACCGGAAAAACAGCGCGCCGCTGCATTTGAACAGTTGGCCGTCCAGGCAACGCACTTCGCCACCGAACGTCCGGCCGTCGCCGAGGCCTGGATCTGGAAAGGCATCGTCACCAGCAGTTGGGCCGGTGCCGAGGGCGGGCTCGGGGCCCTGGGCAAAGCCAAGGACGCCAAAGCCGATCTGGAAAAATCCCTGACCCTCGACCCCAAGGCATTGCAAGGTTCGGCCTACACCAGCCTCGCCGCGTTGTACGATCGGGTACCGGGATGGCCGATCGGGTTCGGCGACAGCGACAAGGCTGAACAACTGCTCAAACAAGCCCTGCAACTCAACCCCGAGGGAATCGACAGTCTGTACTTCTGGGGCGATCACCTTTACCGTCAAAAACGCTACGCTGAAGCCAAAGCAGCGCTGCTCAAGGCCCTGCAAGCCGCTCCTCGCCCAGGCCGGGAAAGTGCCGATGCCGGACGCCGCAAAGAGATCGCCGCGTTGCTGGTGGACGTGAACAAGAAACTCGACTGACAGGAGTCCGTGTGCGTTTATTACTGATCGAGGATGACGTGGCCCTCGGCGAGGGCATTCATCAGGCGCTGGGGCGCGAGGGTTACACCGTCGACTGGCTCAAGGACGGCAGCAGCGCCCTGCACGCCCTGCTCAGCGAAACCTTTGATCTGGCGGTGCTTGATCTCGGCCTGCCACGCATGGACGGACTTGAAGTATTACGTCGTCTGCGTGGCAGCGGTTCGAACCTGCCGGTGCTGATCCTCACCGCCCGCGATGCCACCGAAGACCGCATCGCGGGGCTGGATGCCGGCGCCGACGACTATCTGATCAAACCCTTCGACCTGGCCGAGCTCAAGGCCCGCCTGCGCGCCCTGCTGCGACGCAGTGCCGGACGCGCGCAGATGCTGATCGAACATGCCGGCATCAGCCTCAACCCCGGCACCCAGCAAGTCAGCTACCTGGGGCAGCCGGTGGTGCTCACGCCCAAGGAATATCAGTTGTTGCACGAACTGCTCTCGCCGCCGGGTCGGGTCATGACCCGCGACCACCTCACACAACTGCTTTACGGCTGGAACGAAGAAGCCGAAAGCAACACTCTCGAAGTGCATATTCATCACCTGCGCAAGAAATTCTCCACCGACCTGATCCGCACCATCCGTGGCGTGGGTTATCTGGTGGAGGAGCGCCGATGACCTCGATCCGGCGCCGCACCCTGACCCTGATCATCGGCCTGATGCTCGCCGGTCTGACCGTGCTCAGCCTGTTCAATCTGCACGACAGCAACCACGAAATCGCCGAAGTCTACGACGCGCAACTGGCGCAGAACGCACGGTTGCTGCAAGGCGTGATGCGCATGCCGTTGCCGGGGCAGGAGCACGCGGATCTTTATCGGGCGTTCAACTCGGCCCTGGCTGAAGCCGTGCCCAAGGGTGACGGCCATCCCTACGAAAGAAAGCTCGCCTTCCAGGTCTGGAATGCCAAGGGCGAGGTCCTGGTGCATACCGCCAGCGCGCCCTCCTTCAGCACGCCGCCGATCCAGCCAGGCTTCAGTGATGTGGTGGATTTGAACAAGCGCCACTGGCGGGCGTTTGTCCTGGAAGACCGACAGAACGGTTTGCGCATCTGGGTGGGTGAACGCGGTGACGTGCGAGCGGATCTGGTTGACCGGATCGTCCGCCATACCCTGTGGCCGAACGTGATCGGCAGTCTGATCCTGGCGGCGATGATCTGGCTGGCCATCGGCTGGGGTCTCAAGCCTTTGGCCAACATGGCGGCGACCCTGCGCGCCCGCCACAGTGGCGCCCTCGAACCGCTGCAACTGACGCCGCTGCCCAGCGAACTGGAACCAATGCAGGCCGCGCTCAACCGCATGCTTGCGCAGATCCAGGAAGTGCTCGGTCGCGAGCGCCGGTTCATCGCCGACGCCGCCCACGAAATGCGCACGCCGCTGGCGGTTCTGCGGGTACACGCGCAAAACCTGCTGGAAGCCGGCACCGAGCAGGAACGTCGCGAGTCACTCGAGTTTCTGATTGCCGGCGTGGATCGAACCAGCCGACTGGTCAATCAGTTGCTGACCATGGCCCGCCTCGAACCCAAGGCCAGTGCGCCTGCCAACCAACGCATCGACCTTGGCGACACCGTGCGCAACAGTCTGGTGCAGCTCACGCCATGGCTGCTGAGCAAGCATCTGGAACTGGCCTTCGACGTCAGCGAACAACCTTTTCCAGCGTTCGCCGATGCTGCCACCATCGACATTGCCCTGAACAACCTCATCACCAACGCCGCCAACTTCTCCCCGGAGCAAGGCGTGATCAGCGTGCAATTGACCCAGACCGACGGGTTTTACCATTTGAGCGTTGAAGATCAGGGGCCGGGTATCGATGAAGCGGACCGGGCACGACTGTTCGAACGGTTCTACAGCCGGGGCAATCCCGAGGGCGCGGGCCTGGGGCTGACCATCGTCAATACCATCGCCACCCGTCTGGGTGGGCGGATCACCCTGGAAAACCGGGTCGAGGGAGGCCTGCGGGCGACGCTGTCGATTCCCGCTGGTTGACCAGGTCTTGAGACCGTTTGAGTCAAGGCGCAACCATCGGCGGCGCCCTGCCTTGCAGGGTGATTGAGTCGGCATCGGGGCGCGACACCGTCTCCGGCACCGCCACCCAAAGCAGCACCAGCGCCGCCATCGCCACCCCCGCCAAGGTGAGGAACGCAACGCTGTAACCGGCCTCTTGTACCACGATGCCCGCCAGACTGTTGCTCAATGCAGCACCCAGACCGAACACCGTTGAAATCGCCCCGAGACTGACATTGAAATGCCCGGTCCCCTGCGTCAGGTCTTTCACCACCACCGGAAACAGCGCGCCGAAAATCCCCGCGCCGATGCCATCGAGCAACTGCACCGAAACCAGCCACCACGGTTCGTTCGACAGCACATACAACACGCCACGCAACGGCAGGATCAGAAACCCCGCCAGCAGCAACGGCTTGCGTCCCCACAGATCCGCTTTCGCTCCCACCAGCAGCGCGACCGGCACCATCACCAGTTGCGCCGCGACGATGCAGGCAGACGTGAGCGGCGTGGCCATCTGCAGATTGGCCTGCGCCAGTTTCTGACTCACCAGCGGCAACATCGCCGCGTTCGCCAGATGAAACAGCGCGCAGCAAATCGCAAACATCAGCAACGGTCGGTTGGTGAGCAACACGGAAAGCCCCGAAGGCTGCTTGCCCTGCCCCGTTTCGCTGGGATTCAGGCCTCGGGCGAGATCGTGGTCAATCGCGTCTGCCGACACAAAGGAAACGGCAATCACACTGGCCAGCGCCATGACCGCCATCAAATAAAACACCGCGACCGGGCCGAACAGGTACGCGGACAAACCGGCCAACAACGCGGCGCAGGCGTTGCCGGCGTGATTGAAAGTTTCGTTGCGCCCGGTTCTTCGCGTGAAGGCACGAGGCCCGGTAATGCCGAGGGTGATCGCGCAAATGGCCGGCGCGAAAATCGAAGCGGCGACGGCACTGATAGCTTGCGTCACCGCCACCAGGCTGAACGACGTCACAAACGGCAGCAGCAGGCAGCTTGCGGTGACCACCAGCGCGGCAATCGCAATCAGAGACCGTTTGAAGCGCGTGCTGTCGACCAGTGCGCCTGCCGGGGTCTGCGTGATGAGCGCGGCGATCCCGGCAATCGTCATCACCAGACCAATGCTCGCCGGCTCCCAGTGGTGAATCGCCAGCAGGTAAATCGCCAGATAAGGACCGAGCCCGTCACGCACATCGGCGAGGAAGAAATTCAGGCTGTCGAGGGACAGGTTGTTGCGGCGATCGAGGTGAGTGGCCACGGGTAACGTCTTCGTTGTCGAGGTTCTGCGAGATGACTCAACCTCCGCAAATCGAATGACCTTTTGCCAAGCGTTTTAGTTGCATGAAACAGCTTCTTTACTGGCCCATCAACAACTCGCGCTCGCCTTCGCACAACCCCACCACGTAATCCCAGACCACACGCAACCGCACCGATTTGTGCAACTCGCGCCGCGTGCTAATCCAGTAACTGCGCTCGATGCTCTCATCCGGCAACAGCGCCACCAGATCCGGATCTGACGCCGCCATGTAACAAGGCAGCACCGCAATCCCCAGCCCCGAGCGCGCCGCCTGCTGCTGGGCGATCACGCTGGTGCTGTGAAACACCACCCGTGGGTTGCGGCAGAAGCTGTTGAGAAACATCAGCTCCTGACTGAACAGCAGATCATCGACATAGCCGATCCACGCATGCCGGCCAAGATCCTCGCGGCTGCGCAATGGCGGCGCGTTGTCCAGGTAGGCGCGGCTGGCATAGAGCGCGAGCCGGTAATCGGTGAGTTTGCGGGTGACCAGCATGTCCGCCGCCGGCCGTTCCAGGTGAATGCTGATTTCCGCCTCGCGGTTGAGGATGCTGACGAAGCGCGGTACCGCCACCAGTTCCACTTCCAGCCCCGGATAGCGTTCGAACAACCCGATCATGCGGCTGGCCAAAAACATGATGCCCAGCCCTTCCGTGACGCCGACGCGAATCTTGCCCAGCGGTGCGGTGGACTGGGTGATTTCTTCCTGGGCGAGCAGCGCGACGTTTTCCATCGCTTCGGCGTGTTTGAGCAGCGCCTCCCCCGCCGGGGTCATTTCGTAGCCTTGGGCGTGCTGGACGAAGAGCGCGGTGCCGAGGCTTTTTTCGATGGCCTCGATATGCCGGGCCACGGTGGCGTGGGTGGTGTTCAGGCGGCGGGCGGCAGTGAGCAAGCGGCCGCTGCGCTGCAACTCGAGAAAGAACCGCAGGTCGTTCCAGTCGAACATGGCTTGTCCTTGTCGGCTATCGTCAGGGAGCGCTGTTTGAAAACGCACAGCGGCTGCGCAAAAACTAACATTCTTTTGACGAAAGCTAACAACTAGGATGACCGATAACAAAAACAATAAGCGAGGTCAGGGAATGCAGACTTCCCTCGATGAATTCGATTACATCGTGGTCGGCGCCGGACCGGCTGGGTGTTTGCTGGCCAATCGGCTGTCGGCGGATCCGCAGCAGCGCGTGCTGCTGCTGGAAGCCGGCGGGCGCGACAACTACCCGTGGATTCACATCCCCGTGGGTTACCTGTTCTGCATCGGCAACCCGCGCACCGACTGGTGTTTCAAGACCGAAGAGCAACCGGGCCTCAATGGCCGCGCGCTGAGTTATCCGCGCGGCAAGGTGCTGGGCGGCTGTTCGTCGATCAACGGCATGATCTACATGCGCGGCCAGGCCAACGACTATGACGGCTGGGCCGCCGAGGGCAATCCGGGCTGGGCCTGGAATGACGTGCTGCCGCTGTTCAAGCAGAGCGAAAATCACTTTGCTGGCGCAGCGGAATTCCATGGCGACAAGGGTGAATGGAGGGTCGAACGCCAGCGCCTGTCGTGGCAGATTCTCGATGCGTTCCGCAGCGCTGCCGAACAGAGCGGCATCGCCAGCATCGATGACTTCAACCAGGGCGACAACGAGGGTTGCGGCTACTTTCAGGTCAATCAGAAGGCCGGGGTGCGCTGGAATGCGGCGAAGGCGTTTCTGAAGCCGATTCGCGATCGGGCCAATCTCACGGTATTGACCGAAGTCGAAGTGGATCGCGTTCTGTTTGAAGACGGCCGCGCCTCGAAAGTCAGCGCCCGTTGGCAAGGTCAACAAAAGAGTTTCAAGGCGCGCAAGGAGATCGTGTTGTGCGCCGGCTCCGTGGGCTCGCCGAGCATTCTGCAACGCTCCGGAATCGGCCCGCGTCCGCTGCTCGAAAAGCTCGGGATCGGCGTGGTGCATGAGCTGCCGGGCGTCGGCGGCAATCTGCAGGATCACCTGCAACTGCGGCTGATCTACAAACTGGAAAACGCCCGCACCCTCAACCAGATCGCTGGCAGCGTGTGGGGCAAGATGGGCATGGGCCTGCGCTATCTGTATGACCGCAGCGGGCCTTTGTCGATGGCGCCGAGTCAGCTGGGCGCGTTTGCCCGATCCGGGCCGGAACAGACCTCGGCCAACCTCGAATATCACGTGCAGCCGCTGTCGCTGGAGCGTTTTGGCGAACCGCTGCACAGCTTCCCTGCGTTCACCGCGTCGGTGTGTGATTTGCGGCCGCAGAGCCGGGGCCGAATAGAGATCCGTTCCGCCGATCCGCAAGAAGCCCCGCTGATTCAACCCAATTACCTCAGCCATCCCGAAGACCTGCGCGTGGCCGCCGATGCGATTCGCCTGACCCGGCGCATCGTCAGCGCCCCGGCCCTGCAAGCCTTCAACCCGGTGGAATACCTGCCAGGCGCCAGCCTGCAAACCGAAGAACAACTGCACGAAGCGGCGGCGAAGATCGGCACGACGATTTTTCACCCGGTCGGCACCTGTCGCATGGGTAATGACGCGGACGCGGTGGTCGATGCGCAACTGCGGGTGCATGGCGTGCCGGGCCTGCGGATTGCCGATGCGTCGATCATGCCGCGCATTACCTCGGGCAACACTTGTTCGCCTACGCTGATGATTGCTGAAAAAGCGGCTCAGCTGATTCTCACCCCAACCGCCCGGAGTTTTCCCGCCGAAGAAAAAGCACTGACCGCACTCTCTTGACCAAAGGAACAGCGGCGCACGCCCACAAGGTCGGCGCCGACAGTGGAAACAACAAAAACAATCACTGTGAGGGATACCGATATGTCAGAACACGTTCAGCCTCTGGACGCCGTGCGCAGCACGGACGCCAGCCCCGATACCCGAAAGGTCATCTTCGCCTCGTCCCTGGGGACGGTGTTCGAGTGGTATGACTTCTTTCTCTACGGCGCCCTGGCGGCGGTCATCAGCAAGCAGTTCTTCGCCGGGGTCAACGACACCACGGCGTTCATCTTCGCACTGATGGCGTTCGCCGCAGGCTTCATCGTGCGGCCGTTCGGGGCGCTGGTGTTCGGTCGGTTGGGGGACATGATCGGGCGCAAATACACCTTCCTCGCGACCATCATCCTGATGGGCGTAGCGACCTTCGCGGTGGGCCTGCTGCCGACCTACGCCAGCATCGGAATCGCCGCGCCGATCATTCTTGTTGTGTTGCGCATGCTGCAGGGCCTGGCCCTTGGCGGCGAATATGGCGGCGCCGCAACTTACGTGGCGGAGCACGCGCCGATCGGCAAACGCGGTTTCCACACCAGCTGGATTCAATCCACTGCCACCCTCGGTCTGCTGCTGTCGCTGCTGGTGGTGCTCGGTTGCCGCTACTTCACCGGCGATCAGTTCGAAGTCTGGGGCTGGCGTATTCCGTTCCTGCTGTCGATCGTGCTGCTGGGCATTTCCACCTGGATTCGCCTGAGCCTGCATGAGTCGCCGGCCTATCTGAAAATGAAAGAGGAAGGCAAAACCAGCAAGGCACCGATCCGCGAATCCTTTGGTAAATGGGAAAACCTCAAGGTCGTGCTGATCGCACTGTTCAGCATCAACGCCGGCCAGGCGGTGACCTTTTATGCGGCGCAGTTCTACGTGCTTTTCTTCCTCACCCAGTTCCTGAAAATGGACCCGGCGGTGGCCAACAGTCTGCTGATCATCAGCGTGGTGATCGGCGCGCCGTTCTTCATCATTTTCGGCTGGCTGTCGGACAAGGTAGGGCGCAAACCGGTGCTGATGCTCGGCCTGCTGCTGGCCACCGCGCTGTACTTCCCGATCTTCAAATCCCTGGCCCACTACGCCAACCCGGCCATCGACCACGCCAGCCGTCAGGCACCGATCACCGTGGTGGCTGACCCGGCGACCTGCACCTTCCAGTTCGATCCGGTGGGCAAGGCCAAATTCGACAGCCCGTGCGACAAGGTCAAGACCTTCCTGGTCAAGCAAGGCCTGCCCTACTCCAGCGTCGCCGCCCCGGCGGGCAGCGCGGTGCAAGTGAGCGTCGGCGATGTGAAACTCGACGGCTTCGACGAAGCAGCCTTACGCGGCGCCATCACCCTCGCCGGTTATCCGCAACAGGCTGACATGCAGCAGATCAACAAACCGATGATCGTGGCCCTGATCGTCGGCCTGATCATCATCTCCGCCATGTGCTACGGCCCGCTCGCGGCGCTGATGGTCGAACTGTTCCCGACCCGCATCCGCTACACCTCGATGTCTCTGCCGTACCACATCGGTAACGGCTGGTTCGGCGGTTTCCTGCCGACCGTGTCGTTTGCGCTGGTGGTGTACACCGGGGATATCTTCTACGGGCTGTGGTACCCGGTGCTGATTACCGGGGTGAGCCTGGTGGTGGGGATGATCTGTCTGCGGGAGACCAAGAATATCGACCTCGACAAGAACTGATGCAGGCTGTCGCTGACGGGGCAGTTCCTCGTCAGCGACGTACCGTGCGGCCACTCGTCGGCGCTGTAGAACTTCTCGCGGGTCCCGATTTGCTTCGGCAAAAACTCGTCTACGATAAATCAGACCAATAGACCCTACGACGCAGAAAAGCGTTCGTGGCGTGGGGGTACGAGCCTCTGGACCCGAGGATCCTCCCATGCCTGCCAGCCTGTTTTCGTTCGCCAAAAATTCGATCACCCTCGACGCCCGTCCGGATCGCCTGGATCTGCGCGATCGCCTTTTCACTCCACGGGCGCAATCACTCCCCGCCTCCTTTCCGTCGGACGAGGACATTACCGGCAAACTGGCCGATTACCTCGGCCGGGGCATGGTGCTGTATCAGGGCAACGAAGGGGCGTGTACCGGTTTCGGACTTTCGGCGGTGATCAACTACCTGTTGTGGCGGCGTGACAGTCAATCGGTGCTGACCAGCCCGCGCCAGCTCTATCACCTGGCCAAGCTCTATGACGAATGGCCGGGTGAAGACTATGCCGGCTCCAGTTGCCGTGGTGCGTTGAAAGGCTGGCACAAACACGGTGTCTGCGAGAGAAGTCTCTGGCCCTACACCGTCGCACCGAACGGCTCGGTACCCGACTTTGAGGCACCCACCGACAACTGGGCAGAGGATGCCGTGACGCGGCCCCTGGGTGTTTACTATCGGGTTGAAAAGGATGACATCACCGCAATGATGGCGGCGCTGTATGAAACCAATGCGCTGTATGTCTCGGCCAATGTGCACAAGGGCTGGGATTTGCCAGCCACAGGCAAACCGGGTCCCAAGGTGTTCCAGAGCACCTCCCAGCTGCCTGTCATCAAGTGGAAATCAAAAGTCGAAGGCGGCCATGCCTTCGCTCTGATCGGCTACACCCACGAAGGTTTTATTGTGCAGAACTCCTGGTCCACAGACTGGGGCTTTTCGGGCTTCGCGATCCTGACCTACGAGGACTGGCTGGCCAACGGCACCGATGCCTGGACCGTTGCCCTCGGTGTGCCGATCAAGCACGGCGCCATCACACGCAGCACCAGACCTTCGAACAGCCGCAACGTTGTTCAGTCGGCATTTCTGGGGGCCCTGCCCTCCGCAAGCGCAAAGCGCGAGGGCATGTCACTGCTCTCCTTCGATTCTTCGATGGTTACCCGCAAGGGACCGCCCGCTCTGACCACGGATCAAGCCTATGGAATGACCGTGGTCATGGAGAACAACGGCAGCATCGGCCCGCGCCTCACCGATGTAGAGAATGTGCGCGCAGGCGTGGCCCGAATCGTCCGGGAAGCTCCGAAGGTCTGGTACGGCAATCTTCCTGATGCAACCCGACCCGACAAATTGCGTATCGCCGTGTTCTCCCACGGCGGGCTGAACAACGAAGCCGACTCGATCAAGCGCATTTGTGCGATGGCCCCGTACTTTCTCGAAAACGGTATCTATCCGTTATTCGTCACCTGGCGCACCGGGGTTCTGGAAACGCTGATGGACATCGTCAAGGACACATTGCCCGGCTTGTTCCCCGAGGCAGGCGGCTTCGGTGACATTTTCAAAGTGGTCAAGGACAAGGCCGCCGAAGGCCTCGATCGCACGGTGGAAATGATCACCAAAAAACTCGGTGGCGACCAGTGGAGCCAGATGAAACAGAATGCCGAGGCCGCAGCGGTCAGCGGTTTCACGCCCCGTGGTCTTGTGGAAATGACCCTGAACCTGCAGGCGCTGGTCAATGATCTGGGCGCCGATAAAGTCGAACTGCACCTGATCGGGCATTCGGCGGGGTCACTGATCAACGGACATCTGATTCGCCTGCTCTGGGCCAGGCACTTGCCAATTGCAACCTCGACCCTGATGGCTCCCGCGTGCACCCTCGATTTCGCCAACCGGACTTATCGCAGTGTCATCGAAGGTGGCGGACTGCAACGCGATGATTTCCACATGCACATCATGTCGGACAAGCGCGAACAGGATGACAATGTCATCGGTGTCTATCACAAATCACTGCTTTATCTCGTCTCCCGTTCCTATGAAGAATTGCAACGCATGCCCCTGCTGGGCATGGCCAAGAGTCTGGATGGCGCGTACCAGGATTTCAGCGATCCCAAACTCAGCGAATGGAACATCGCCGCGCAAGACATGACGACTCAATGGAACGCTTTTTTCTGGGACAACGACGTTCCTGCCGGCTTTGCCGCGACCGGTAGCGGTCTCACGCACCCCCGGGCGTCAACCCTGCACATCTATAACGACCCGAAAATGACCTATGGGCCACACACCAAGGCCGACACCTCGCATGGCGGGTTCGATAACGACTTGAACGTGATGACCACCACACTCAAGAACATCCTTGGGCTCGACGCCGACGCCAGGCTGGATCAACCCTTCATTGACCTGGATTATTGAGCTACGGAGAGCGCTCATGGCTCCTTCAGTCATCGCGCCACCGGGCGCACAGACGTTGCTGCACAGTGTGCAGATTCAGGCCAATGACCCCTGGTGCCCGACATCGGTAATGCTTGCCGTCGGTCAACGCTATTTCTTCCGCGCCACCGGCAACTGGTTCGACTGGCACGAAGAACACAACGTCAACGGCGCGGCCGTCCCGAAGCTGAAACTGTTTCTGCCACTCATCCGGTGCAAGGCACAAGGTGCCACATGGTTCACCCTGATCGGTTCGATCGACAAGGATTCGCACAGTTTTTTTCCCATCGGTGATGGCAGCCGCTGGCCGAACGGTTGGGTCGCACCGGCCAGCGGACAACTCAGGTGCTTCGCCAACGACGTGCTGTTGATGTATCGCAACAACACAAGCGCGATCACCCTGCAGGTCTGGACTTAGGTGCCTTCCTGTCGCTATGCAGAAGTGCTGAACAGTCTGGACGTAGCAGCACCCTGAAGACGTCGTTCGGACTCAATGAATGGAGCCGGCAACGCGCCGGTTCCCGAGCGTTTTTTCCGACAAAAAGAGACTGCCGACATGAATTACGAAAGTGAAGACGCACTGGCAAAAATCAACCTGGCCATCTGGCAACATGAGCAGCCCGCACAAAAAATGGCACCGGGCGCCGCTGGGGGATTCTTCTTTGGTTCCGATGGTGTGGATGTAGTTGCCCAGGGAGATTCCTGGTTCGACTACTTGCCAGGGGTGGACATCATCAAATGGCTCAAGCTGACATCCGGCTACAAGATCAAGAACTTCGCCACGGGCGGCGACACCCTGGAAAATATGGTGTACGGCACTGAAATCAAAGAAGGATCATGGACCCGGAAACCGACGGAATTCGTCGAGGTACTGGCAGAAATCAAACGCACGAAACCGGCGTTCTTTCTGTTTTCGGCCGGTGGCAACGACATCGCCGGGGACGAGTTCGCATCGTTTCTGAACCATGCCGACAGTTCGCCTCCTTCTCTACTGCGAACCGCATACGTCACCGACATCATCGACCGGGTGTTTCGAGGTGGTTACGAAGACATGATCAAGAAGGTCAAGGCTGCCAGCCCCAAGACCAGAATCATCTTCCACGGCTACGGCCGCGCCGTTCCGACCGGTAAAGGTGTGGTCAACATCGGCAACTATCGCTTCATCGGACCGTGGATCCGTCCGTCGCTGACCCGCAAGAACATTCTCGACCCACAGGTGCAGCGCAAGATCGTGGCGGACTTTATCGATCAGCTCAACGTGATGCTCCAGTCAGTCGCCAACAGCCATCAAGACGTCTACTTCCTCGACCTGAGAAACTTGATCAACGACGATGACTGGATCAACGAACTGCATCTGAATGCACTCGCATACAAACGTGTAGCGCAGGTGTTCGAGAATAAAATGGACGCACTGTTATCACCGAAGCTGGCGGCCATCCAGACGAAAGCCAAGGCGGTCGCACAGGCGTCGTTCCAGTTGCTTGAACAATCGTTGGAGAGCACCCAACCGGGGGCGCCGGCCCAGGCTCATCGTGCGGCAGCTGCGCCACCACCGGCCATCAAGCACACACGAAGCCGCAAAGCGGAGTCGGCGAAAGCCAAATCGACGACCCGGCGCAAAGGCAAGTGAGCATCAACCGGCCGCCCTCTGCGGGCGGCCGGTTGCGTTCAGACCTCGGCATCCAGCAATTCGAATTTCACCTGATCAGGGTAGAACGCAACATAGTCCTTGATTTGACTGACTGATATTTTCGGATGCTCGTACGTCCACACCGCATTCGCTCCTTCATGCCCCGGCACTTGCAGACTGAAATAGTTGGCATCGCCCTTGTACGGGCAGTAAGTGGTGTGATCGGTGCGGGCGAAGTACTTCTCGTCGATGTCTTCGCGCGGGATGTAGTAGACCGGCGGGTAATTGGCTTCGAGCAGCACCAGCGCTCGGGCAGACGCAGCTACCTGTATGCCGTGGAATTTCACAAGGAGGCAGCCTGGCTGCTCGGCGATGGTGATAACGGGACTGGGACCGGAAGTTTTCATCGGTTTCTCCTGACTGCGGCGAAGGCACCGGTTCAGGTATAACCCATGCGGGGGCATCTCGTCGGGTTCGCAGCCGAACGGCCTTTCTTCGATCAGATATGACCGCCGCTTGCGGAGGCGGCGGATTCTGGTTTCATATCACGCCCAAAACGCCCACCGACAGGAGTCATCATGCGCAAGGATTACCTGGCTTTTTTCATCTCGCTGTTCCTGTCGCGGCTGGCGGATCAGATCCTGTTGTTCATCGTGCCGTTGGTGGTATTCCAGACCACCAACAGCGCGTCCTGGGCGGGGCTTGCATTCTTCGTCGAGTCGCTGCCGCGTTTTCTCGCGTTTCCGTTGTGCGGGGCCCTGTGCGACAAGTTCTCGCCCATCAGAATCCTGCACATCAGTCAGGTCTACCGGGCGCTGCTCTGCGTGCTGGCAGTAGGGCTTTATGCCGTCTTCGGCGGTATCGCATGGCTGGTGGTGCTGTCAGCGCTGTGCGGCGTGCTGACGACTCAGGGCATCATGGCCCGCGAAGTGCTGATGCCGCATATCTTCCAACACTACAGCTACACCAAAACCCTTTCCTACTCGCAGATAGCCGACCAGACCGGACTGGTTCTGGGGCCCTTGGTGGCGGCATTGCTGCTGGAGGTTTCGGCTTGGCACTGGGTGGTGCTGTGGGTGGCCGGACTGTTCCTGCTGGCGGACCTCAGCATGCTGGTGTGGCAACGTTTCAGCCGTATCGCCCTGGAGGTGTTCGAGCAGCATCAGGACATCTGGCTGCAGCCTCTGCGCATCGCTTTCAGGCATATCCGCGAACTGGCGGAGCTGAAAAAGATCATCACCCTGGCAGTCGGGGTCAACCTGATTGTCGGGGTCACCCTGGCCACTTCGGCGGCCATGGTGCTCGGTCAATACAGCGCCGGCAAGGACGACTACGCCGTGCTGCAAGCGGCTGGCGCGGTGACCACCATCGTGATTCTGTTTTTCCTCGCCCGGGTGGTATTGCCGTTGCGCGTACTGGGTGGCGTTGCCTGTTCGATGCTCGCCGCCGGCGCCTTCATCAGCGCCCTGAGCCCGAACCTGGCGGGTTATGTGCTGGGTTTCCTGTTGATCGTCGGCTTCGACAAGATGTTCAACGTTTACATGCGCAGCATTCGCCAGCGAGTCATTCCCCCTCAGGACTTCGGCAAGACCGTGGGCGTGATCACCCTGCTCAACAACTTGTCGCAACCGCTGGCCGGTCTGTTGGTCGCACTGCTCGCCGCGCCATTGGGGACGCAACGTGTGATTCTGATTCTGGCCGTGCTGGCGACGCTGCTGGGCGTGGCGGCTCTCTGGTGGTTTGCCAGAGTACGTAATGCCCACGCCACGTCGATCCTCGAGACCGAGCAGTAACGGATTTCACTGTCGTAGAGCGATGTCCAAAAACAAAAAAACCGCAACCTGCGAAGGACTGCGGTTTTTTCGTTTCAGATTTTCCGTTTTCAGATCAGGCGACGATATCGGTCGCCACGGCCTGCCCCACCACACCCACGGCGAAGTCCACCGAGCCCTGGCCCGTCAGGTCGATGATCAGGCTGGTCTGGTTGGTCTGTTCGAAGTACGTAAGGATCGCATCGCCCGCGTGCCCGGTGAAGCCGCTGACGAAGTTCAGCGTGGCTGCGCCGGTGGCGAACCCGGCGATGCCCGACAGGTCGATCTTGTCCAGGCCGCTGGTGAAATCCATGATCCAGTCCGGCGAAGTCATGGTCGAGTCGCTGGCCGCGCCGAACACGAAGGTGTCTGCGCCTTCACCACCCCACAGCGAATCACCGCCGCCACCGCCGTAAATGATGTCGTTGCCGGCACCGCCGATCAGGTCGTTGGCCGCCGCGTTGCCGATCAGCAGGTCATTGCCCGAACCGCCAATGGCGTTTTCCACGGTCACGCCGTGGGCGATGGACACGTTGCCCACCAGACCGCCGACGTCGGAGAACGAACCTTCGTTGAGGTTGATCTTCTGGTTCTGGCTGAAGCCGGAGAAATCCAGGGTGTCATTGCCGCCGCCGTCCCATACCGAGAACACCACTTTGGAGGTGTTCGACGTGGCGCTGTAGAAGTCGCGATCGGCGTTGGAGTTGAAGCCGTACACGGTGTTGTCGGCACGGGTTTCGAAGTTGGCGCCGTAGAGTTTCTGTACTGCGACGATGTCATCCATCAACGGTGCCGAGGCGTAGGCGCCGCTGCCGTCCTTGCTGAAGTTCTGGTCGGTGTTGGCCTCGCTCCAGTAGCTCATCAGGCTGTAGCCACGGGTGTCTTCGGCGTATTTGGCGTCACCGTAGGTCGGGTTGCCGTTGCCGGCGTTGTAGGCGCCCGGGTGCGACAGGCCAAGGGTGTGGCCGATTTCGTGGGTCAGAGTCTGACGCCCGTAGTTGTTGGTGTCCGGGGTCTTGTTGACCTGGTACTGATCGTTGATCAGGTACCACGATTGGCCGTCGTAGCTGCTGCCCTGTGGCAGGTAGGCGAACGCTGCGCCGCCGGTGCTGACGTCGTAGTTGCCGAAGGTCATGTGACCGTCGCCACCCTTGCCCTCGGTGAAGGTCACGTTGGCCACGTCCGACCACGATTGCATCGCCAGCACGGCCTGGGCCTTCTGCTGGGCGCTGAACTCGCTGAAGTTGCCGAGTTTCGGGTTGTAGTTCGACGGTTTGTCGGTCAGGAAGGTGTAGGTCAGATCAATCTTGCCGTCGGCATTCCTGTCCTGCCACGACATGCCCTTGCGCAGGATTTCGTCGGCAGCCTGGTCGGCGGTGAACGACGGCTTACCGTTGACGGTCCCGGTGCCGCGATCATACAGGTGGCTGAAAGTGTCGACGGCGGTGAAGGCGCTGCTGGCCTGGGAGGAAGGTTGAGACATGGTGTACGTCCTTGTTTCTGAAGAGTCAGTGTCAGACAGAAAAGCGGCGATCTTCTGGCGAGATCGTCCTGTCACTCGCCTTGTCAGGCAGATTGAACCTGCCACAGCCGCCAACGGGGGCGCTAATCAATTTCTCGATAGCGTCCCGGATTGCCCCGACGCACGCTGTCATGACCGGCAATCCTTTTATCTGTATATCCATACAGATAAAAGTTGCCCGAACGCCCGACTCAGGCCATCCTGTGCGCCTCTTCGGGCAATGATCGACGACGGTGGTTATGCGGCTGTACCTCTGTGAAAAACCCTCCCAGGCCAAGGATATTGCGGCCGTGCTCGGCGCCAAGCGTCGGGGCGACGGCTGCTGGCTGGGAACGGATGTCACGGTGACCTGGTGCATCGGCCACCTGCTGGAAACCGCGCCGCCGGACGCCTACGACGCTAAATACAAGCGCTGGGTGCTGGCCGACCTGCCGATCATCCCGGACAAATGGAAAATGACCGTCAAGCCGCGTACCGCCAGCCAGTACAAGGCGGTCAAGCGCCTGCTCGGCGAGGCCAGCGAACTGATCATCGCCACCGACGCCGACCGCGAGGGCGAGATGATCGCCCGGGAGCTGGTCGAGCATTGCCGCTATCGCGGACCCATCCGCCGTTTGTGGCTGTCGGCGCTGGACGAAGCGTCGATTCGCAAGGCGTTGGCGTCGCTCAAACCGGGTGCTGAAACCTTCAGCCTGTATCACTCGGCACTCGGGCGCTCGCGGGCGGATTGGCTGATCGGGATGAACATGAGTCGGCTGTTCACCCTGCTCGGCCGGCAATCGGGCTATCAAGGCGTGCTGCCGGTGGGCCGGGTACAGACGCCGACCTTGCGACTGGTGGTGGATCGCGACCGCAGCATTGCCGATTTCGTGCCGGTCGCGTACTGGGCCATCGACGTGCAACTACTGCACAACGGCACGCCATTCACTGCGCAATGGCGTGCGCCAAACGATGCCTGTGACGATCAGGATCGCTGCCTCAATCAAGCCCTCGCCCAGCAAGCGGCCGCCGCAATCAGCAGCGCTGCCAGCGCCCGGGTGATCAAGCTGCGCACCGAACGCATGCGCGAAGTGGCGCCCCTGCCCTTCGATCTGGGCACCTTGCAGGAAGTCTGTTCGAAGAAACTCGGTCTCGGCGCCCAGGAAACCCTCGACATCGCCCAGGCCCTCTACGAAACCTACAAAGTCATCACCTACCCGCGCAGCGATTGCGGCTACCTGCCCCTGAGCCAGCACAGCGAGGCGCCGGGGATTCTCGCGGCGTTGCGTCAGGCCGACCCTAGCCTCGAAGCGCTGCGTGAGCATCTGGAGCCACAGCGCCGCTCTCGCGCCTGGAACGACGCCAAGGTCAGCGCCCACCACGGCATCATCCCGACCGCTGCTGCGAAAAACATGGAGCGCCTGACCGGCAAGCACCGCGCGGTCTACACGCTGATTCGCGCACGGTATCTGGCGCAGTTCCTGCCCAATCACGAATACGACCGCACCCAGGCCGATTTCGATTGCGCCGGGGAAGCCTTGCGCGCGGTTGGCAAGCAGATCATCGAGCCGGGCTGGAAACGCGCGTTGCCCGAAGCGCTGGCCCCGGCCAAGGGCCGAGAAGCCCCCGCGCCGCAAACGCTACCGACGCTGACCCAAGGTGCCGAATGCGCCGTGGCGGACGTGAAGCTCAAGGACCTGTGGACACAGCCGCCCAAGCCCTACACCGAAGGCGACCTGATCAAGGCGATGAAGAACGTCGCCAAACTGGTGGAAGATCCGCTGCTCAAGCAGAAACTCAAGGACACCACGGGCATAGGCACCGAAGCCACCCGCGCCTCGATCATTCAAGGGTTGCTGGATCGTGGTTATCTGGTGAAGAACGGCAAGGCGCTGTCCGCCACCCCCGCCGCCTTCAGCCTGATCGACGCCGTGCCGCGCGCGATTGCCGACCCCGGCACCACGGCGATCTGGGAGCAGGCGCTGGACATGGTGCAGAGCGGCGAAATGAGTCTGGAAGAGTTCGTCACCAAGCAGGCCGCGTGGATGAGCAAACAAGTGACCCGCTGCGCCGGACTGAGCCTGACCATCAGCGGCCCGCCGCCTGCCGGTAAGGCCGCTGCGCCATGGAAGAACAAACGCAAGACCACCCGGCGCAAAACCACCGGAACCAGCAAGCGTGCGGCAAAACCGGCAGCCAAATAGCCCGCTGCACGCTACTGTTTCTGCAGTGATGGTCAGGAGGCAGCCGCATGTCTGTCATCGAACTGCGCGTCGCCCGGCGTGACGAACTGGACACCCTCGAAAACCTGATGCAGTTCTACACCTATGACTTCAGCGAGTGGCTGCCGCTGAAGCTCGGCGGGCATGGGTTCTTCCCGATCCAGTTGAAAGACGATTACTGGCGCCAGCCGGCGACGCGGCCATTCCTGATCCACGTTGACGGTGAACTGGCGGGATTCGTGACCGTGGATGACCACCTCCTCATCGAAGGCGCCGACTACAACATCGGCTATTTCTTCGTCAGCCGACGCTGGCGTGGCCAAGGCGTCGCGCAGTTTGTCGCCTCTGCCCTCTTGAGCCACCTGCCCGGTCGATGGCAGATTTTCCATGTCGACGCCAACCTGCCTGCACAGCGGTTCTGGGCCCGGCTCATCCCTGAGCTGAGCGGCGGCGACTTTACCCGCCAGACCAAAACAGTGGACGGCTATCCCTGCACGTTCTACTGCCTGCGCAGCCTCTCTCCCGCTGCCTGACCGCCGCTTTTTTCATTCCAGAATGACTTTGTCCGACAATATGTAGTGACCAAAAATAATCACTACAAAACCGTTGACGGCATCGTTTTGCTTTTGCATGATGCAGACGTCTCCCCGATCGGGAGCACTGGCAACACGCTTGAGCAAGCTCGTCTGACCGCCGAGCTGTTTTTTCCGGATACACGCTGCCCACAAGGCAGATTGAAGAAGCTGACCTGGCCTGAACGTCCAGTACAAGGACGAGAAGCGCTGGCGAAAATTCTCAAGACGCTTGTGGTCGACCCTGAAAACGTCGTCAAGGAGCCTCCCGGTTTTCGCTGCTTCTCCTCGTTGTGACGCTATTGCGTAGCAGTTATTCAACACGACTACATGCAACAGACGCATGACCCCGTACTTCACACGGGCGACCGCTGACGTCCTGGTTTCGGTGCCAGGGATCAACTAACCGATGGGCTACCTGTATTAGCGAATCAACTTTGAAAGATCACCAGACTGGTCAAGGGGCAATATCATGAATCTGAACAATCAACCTACTATCGAAGAACTGGCTCGTATGTTCGCTGCGCAAAAAGACAGCCACGACAGCCATATTCTGTGGATCAGCAAGTCGGGTCAGGTCCATATCGACTGCCTGTCGCCCCATGCTGGTGAAGAAGAGTTCGACCGGAACAACCAGAACCTGCTGGCCCGCCTGAAGATGTACCGCCGCGGCCACGGCTATGTCGGCAAGAAAGCCGCGGCCGACAAGGACTTCATCGGTAATGTTCTGCAAACGCTGAAACAGGCGTGGGACTCGATGCAGAACAACAACGAAGTTCGGGTGATTGATCGGTTCTGCTAAGTTAAAACTTCAATAAACAAAAGGGCCTGCTTCGAAAGCGAAGCAGGCCCTTTTTATTGCTCGCAAAAAAAGCTCATGAACGAGTTTCCAGCACCAGCTTCATGAACGCCTCAGCCGCCGCACTGTGATAGTTGTTCTGGCGCCGCAATAACGCCGCTCCCCGCTGCGGCGCCTCGCTTTCGACACGCAACCGGCGCAACGCCCGGTCCTCGGTCGCAATCGCCTCCGGCAACATGGTCGCAATCGGCGCATGCCGGATCACTTCCAGCAACGTACTCACCGAGTTCACCTCGATCTGCACCTTGGGCGTGATGCCGTGCTGACGGAAATACTCGTCAATCGATAGCCGTGTGATGAAATCCGGCGCCAGCAAGGCGAAATCCAGCTGCGCAATGTCATCCGGGGTCAGCACCGATGAGCTGTCGTACAGCGGATGCTCGCGCCCGACCATTACCCCCAACGTCTCGACAAATGCCGGAATGCATTCAATGTCCGGATTGCGCACCGGGGTAAAGGCAATTGCAATATCCAGCGAGTCATCCGCCAGCCCGGCCTCGATGTCATCCATCGACAACTCGAAAATCTCCAGGTGAATCCCCGGATACCGCGCCACGTAATCGCGCACCAACGGCCCCACCAGATACGCCATGAATGTCGGCGTCATCGCCAGGCGCAGCGAGCCTCGGGTCAGATCCTTCACGTCATGCAACGCGCGCTTGCCCGCCTCCAGCTCCACCAGCACCCGTCGCGCGCATTCGATATAGGCCTGCCCGGCATCAGTCGGCTTCACCGAGCGCGAGGTGCGATCAAACAGATCCACACCGAGGCTTTCTTCCAGTTGGCGGATCTGTTGCGACAGGGTCGGCTGCGACACGTGCAGCGCCTCGGCCGCCCGGGTGAAGCCGCCGTGATCGGCCACGGCCAGCAGGTATCGCAAATGTCGCAGCAGCATGGGACGCCCCATCTATAGGCAGTGCTTATGCCTTGCATTGTATATCGGTCTTGGACGCTATGGATCAATCGGCAGAAGATGAATCCCACACAGCAAGCCAACCCCGAAAGGAGAAGCACCATGCAATCCCAAGCCTACAACGACAGCCGCATCGCCCTGACCACCCGCGCCCTGGATGCCAAGGCTGAGAAAAACCTGTCGTGGCAGGATCTGGCCGACGGCACCGGCCTGAGCCTGGCCTACGTCACCGCCGCCCTCCTCGGCCAGCATCCACTGCCGAAAGCCGCCGCCGAAGTGGTCGGCGACAAGCTTGAGCTGAGCGCCGAAGACGTCGCCGCCCTGCAAATCATCCCGCTGCGCGGCAGCCTCGACGGTGTGCCGACCGACCCGACCATCTACCGCTTCCACGAGATGATCCAGATCTACGGCACCACCCTGAAAGCACTGGTTCACGAGCAGTTCGGCGACGGCATCATCAGCGCGATCAACTTCAAGCTCGACATCAAGAAAGTCGAAGACCCTGAAGGCGGTTCCCGCGCCGTGGTCACCCTCGACGGCAAGTTCCTCCCGCTGCGTCCGTTCTGACCCCTCCGGGCCCGCACCCCGCGTGCGGGCCCCTCCAAACCTGAATTGCCAAATCGTAACCCCATCTGTCTGGAGGCTGCCCCATGCAAAAAATTCTGCTGACCCTTGCCCTGCTCGCCGGCCTTTGCACTCAAGCCCAGGCCGATGACGAAGCCGCCGCTTACCGCTACGGCATGTCGCTGGATATCGCCGAAGTCGTGAGCATCACCCCGGTCGCCGACGTCTGCGGCGTAGTGCCGGTCGAGATGACTTACCTCGACAGCCACGGCGCAAAACACATTCTTCAATACAGCGAATTCGGCACCGGCTGTTCGAACTGAGAGGACACACCATGAAAAACCTGATCGAAGGCTTCCTGAAGTTCCAGAACGAGGCGTTTCCACAACGCACCGAACTGTTCAAACACCTGGCGACCACCCAAACCCCGGGCACCTTGTTCATCACCTGCTCCGACAGCCGCGTCGTCCCGGAACTGCTGACCCAGCAGGAGCCCGGCGAGCTGTTCGTGATCCGCAACGCCGGCAATATCGTGCCGTCCTACAGCCCGCATCCGGGCGGGGTCTCGGCAACGGTGGAATACGCGGTGGCTGTGCTCGGCGTGACCGACATCGTGATCTGCGGCCACTCCGATTGCGGCGCCATGACCGCCATCGCCCAGTGCAAATGCATGGATCACCTGCCCGCCGTCAGCGGCTGGCTGCAACACGCCGAGTCGGCGAAAGTGGTGAATGAATCGCGACCGCACGCCAACGACGCCGCCAAACTGAGTTCGATGGTGCGGGAAAACGTGATCGCGCAACTGGCGAACATCCAGACTCACCCGAGCGTGCGCCTGGCCCAGGAGAAAGGCCTGCTGAATCTGCACGGCTGGGTCTACGACATCGAGACCGGCTCGATCGACGCGCTGAGTGCCGACCGCCGTACCTTCGTCTCGCTGGCCGAGCAACCGTCGACGTGCGCGGTGTACGGTCAGGCAGTTGATGCTGCTTGAAAACACAACGCCGCGCCCGTCATTGCGACGGGCGCGGCGTTGTTCTGTTCAGCGTTTTACGCCCAGATCGATTTGCGTCATGCGGCTGCGTACGGTGAACACACCGTCACCGGAGAGAATCGCGCTGCGGGCAAACAACCGGCCGCTTTCCCAGTTCGAAAGACCCAGTTCCGGCTTGTTCAGCGCGTACTGACCATCGACCCAACGAGTGATGCCGTTGCCCACGAACGGCGCGTTGACCGCGCTGTAGAAGCGCTCCTGAACCGCCGCGTCTTCGCTGATCAGCGACACCGTGAACTGCGGGCTGTAGCGATTGAACAGCGCGATGGCCTGATCCAGATCGTCGACGATCATCAGGCTGGTTTCCGGGGTTTCTTCCCATTCCCACTCGCGGCCCAATTGCGCTTCCGGCAACGGCTCGGCCAGGGCTTCGGTCTGGTAACCCTCGGCGCGATAGACCTCGACCGTCGCGTTCTGCCAATCGCTCGGCAGGTAGCTTTCGCTGCCTTCGACGATGTGCAATTTGCAGCCCTGACCGCGCGCGGTACCGGCCTGCTGCAAGGCATCGAGGAACAGCGGCACCAGTTCGGCAGCACGGTCGCGCTGGATCAGGCAGACATTCAAGGTGTTGCAGACCTTGCGATCCAGCGAGTTACGCACCACAGCGGCAAAGCGCTTGGCGTCGGCATCGCGATCGGCGATCAACCACGCGCCACCGGTGCCGTGCAGGCTGACGGCGGTGCCGGCCTGCTGGGCGATGCTGCCCAACTGACTGACCGCACGCCCCGAACCACGGGCCACCGCCAGCGACAGACGCCGGTCGGCGAACATCGCCCAACCGGCGGCGTGGTTGACACTCTCCACCAGCGACACCGCACCCGCCGGCAGACCGGCATCGGCCAACGCCGGGTTCAGAGCGTGGGTGACGATGGCTTGCGCGGTACCCAGCGCATCGCTGCCAATACGCAGCACGGCGGTGTTGCCGGTGCGCAATACACCGGCGGCGTCGGCGAAGACGTTCGGCCGGCCTTCGAACACGAACGCGACGATGCCCAGCGGCGATACCACCTGCTCGACCTTCCAGCCGTCGTGATCGACGCTGCTGATCACCTTGCCGCGGGTGGCCGGCGCATCACGCCAGGCACGCAGACCGGCGATCATGTCGCGGCGCATCCGCTCGTCGGCGAGCAACCGGGTGGTGGAGCGACCGCGCGCCTTGGCCCGTTCGATGTCGGCGAGGTTGGCGGTTTCGATCAGTGCCCAGGCGTCCGGGTTTTCCAGACGTTGGGCAAACAGATCGAAGAAGCGGCTGATGGCCTCATCCGGCACAGCGGACAACGCCGTAAACGCCGCCGCTGCACGCTCGATCGCCACCGATGCGGCCTGCTGATCCACCACCGGAATCAGCAACAGCTCGCCGCTCACCTGCTCCACCAGCAGATGGTCGCCGGGTCGGAAACGCTCGGCCAGTTCGGGGCTGACCACGGTGACGCGGTTACCGGCGAAAGGGATAGGCGTGCCAGCGACGAGACGTTCGAGCGCGAGAGACATGGAGCGGATTCACCATATTGAGGGCGGCCGGAAAATGTATAGGTTGGCCTCCCTCAAAGCAACACGGGCTCAGAACACCGACCAGCCAATCCGCGAACTGAGCATTTCCAGCGCCGCCATCCCCGCCAGCGAATTGCCCGCCGTGTTCAGTTCCGGCGACCACACGCACACCGTGAACTGCCCCGGCACCACCGCAACGATGCCGCCACCGACGCCGCTCTTGCCCGGCAGGCCGACGCGATAGGCGAAGTTGCCAGCCTCGTCGTAGAGGCCGCTGGTGGCCATGATCGAGTTGACTTGCTGGGTCTGGCGTCGGCTGAGGATCTGTTCGCCGCTGTGTTTGCAGAAACCGTCGTTGGCCAGGAAGCAGAACGCCCGGGCCAGGTCGATGCAGCTCATGCGCAACGCGCAGTGGCTGAAGTAGCTGCGCAGCACCGCTTCGACGTCGTTGTGAAAATTGCCGAAGGATTGCATCAGGTAAGCCATCGCTGCGTTACGCGCGCGGTGCTGGTACTCGGAGTCGGCGACCTTGCCGTCGACCATCACCTGCGGGTTGCCCGACAGCCGCCGCACGAAATCGCGCATCGACAACGCCGGTGCCGCAAAGCGTGACTGGTTGATGTCGCAGATCACCAGCGCCCCGGCATTGATGAACGGATTGCGCGGACGGCCGCGTTCGAACTCCAGCTGCACCAGCGAGTTGAACGGTTGGCCGGACGGCTCGTGGCCCAGACGCTCCCAGATCGCCTCGCCGGAATGTTCGATGGCCTGCACCAGGCTGAACACCTTGGAAATACTTTGCACCGAGAACGGCGTCTCGGCATCGCCGGCGCAATACATCTCGCCGTCATTGCCATATACGGCGATGCCCAATTGATTGGCCGGCACGGTGCCGAGGGCGGGAATGTAGTCAGCCACCTTGCCCTGCCCGATCAGGGGCCGGACAGCGTCAAGGATCTCGTTCAACAGCGCTTGCATGCCGGGTCTCGAAGTCTCGCCCCATGGGATTGCGGGGACACCGTGGCTAGACGCTGCGCCCGGCAATCGAATCACACCGGCGCTCTGTATCTCAGTGTGTACGGCCCGACGCCCGACACATCCCGCGCACAAATCCGGCCCTTCGCGACACATCAGCGATACAGCCCGGCGCTCAAATGAACCTGTCGATCGGCAGCCCCGATCAAGCCTTTGAACTCAAACATCGCATCGGAGATTCACCATGACCAAGCGCTCGAAAACCTCCCTGACCCTCGGCCTGCTGCTTGCCGGTGGCCTGGCCCTGTCCAACGCGGCTTCGGCTTCCGAAGCGTTCAGCGTCAAGCAACTGGATCACGGCTACAGCCAGTCCCAGGCCAAGGCCGACTCGGCGGAAAAAACCTCGGAAGGCAAATGCGGCGAAGGCAAGTGCGGCGCCGGCGAGTAACCCTTTTCACGGGGCACGTTGGTGCCCCGTTTTCTTTTGAATGAATGGAGCCTTCCCATGACCACAGCTCTCTCGTCGGCCGTCAAAGGCCTGCACTGGAACCTCGACCGCGCCGGCCAGTGGCTCGCGCCGCTGACCTTGCGCCTGTTCATCGCCTGGGAGTTTTTCGAATCGGGACTGGAGAAATTCAACGGCCAGAACTGGTTCGAAGACATTCAGGAGCGGTTTCCGTTTCCCTTCGACCACTTGCCGGCGACGCTGAACTGGGAGCTGTCGATGTGGGCAGAGCTGATCTGCGCGCTGGCGATCCTGATCGGATTCGGCACGCGGATTTCGGCGATTTCGCTGATTGTCGTGACCGTCGTCGCCACCGCTGCCGTGCACTGGCCGGCGGACTGGTCATCGCTGAGTGAACTGGCCCAGGGTTACGCGATCACCAACAAGGGCTTCGGCAACTTCAAACTGCCGGCGATCTACCTGGCTGCGCTGGTGCCGCTCGTATTTGCCGGGGCCGGCAAGTTGAGCGTGGATGCGTGGCTGGCGCGGTTTTTCTGGAAACGCGCCAGCCGCTGAGGATCAATGCGCCCGGTCCAGCCCCGCCAGCAACGCGCTGTCTCGGCTGTAAATGTCCGGCGCGTAGAGCACGCGACCCTGGCCATCGACCTGTGCCGTCCAGTAAGTCATGAGGATCGGCACCGGATTGCTCAGGCGGAATTCATGGGTGGTGCCGGTGGCGAGCAAGGTGTCGGTGCGCGCCTTCTCCGCCGGGCTGAGCAGGAAATCGCGCAGTTTCATCGGATGCTCGACCCGCACACAGCCGGAACTGAACGCCCGTGGCCCCTTGTCGAACAGCGCCTTGCTCGGCGTGTCGTGCAGGTACACCGAGAACGGGTTGGGGAAACGAATGACCATCTGCCCCAGCGGGTTGCGCGGCCCGGCGTCCTGACGCAGAAGGATGTTGCCGGGGTTGTCCCAGTCGATGTCGGCGGCGGCCAGCGGCTGGCCGTTGGCGTCGAGCACTTGCAGGTTCTGGCGGCTGAGGAAGGTCTGGTCCTTGCGGATTTCCGGCAGCTTGTCTTCCTTCCAGATGGTCGGCGGCACGGTCCAGGTCGGGTTCAGGGTCAGGCGCGTGACCCGGGATTTGAGCAGCGGGGTCTGGCGTTCGGCGCGCCCGACCTGGGTGCGGGTCTGCCACACCGGCAGGCCACCCTGATAAAGCGTCAGCTCGGCAGCGGCGACGTTGACCAACAAACCGTCCGGCTCCATGTCCTGGGCCATCCAGCGGAAACGTTCAAGGTTGACCCGCAACTGTTCGCGGCGGGTCAGCGGACTGATGTTGAGTTCGGCAATCGTCCCCGGCCCGACCACCCCGTCGGCCTGCAACGAATGGTTGGCCTGAAAGCTCTTCACCGCCTCCACCAATACGCCGTGATAAGCGTTGTCCGGCGTGCCGACCACACTGCTCAGGTAGCCTTCGCTGTAGAGCCGGCGGGCCAGTTCCGGCACGCGTTTGTCTTCCATGTCCGGACGCAGCAACGGGCCGTTGCCCACCGACGTCCATTGGGGCAAGGCTTTCAGGCGTTGAGCTGCGTAGAGATGGCGCAAATTCTGATACTGCGCCAGCTGCGGTCGGGCCAGATCGAAGGCAGCCGGAACGTTGTGCACGCCCGGCACGGCGATCGCCAGCAATTCAGCCTGACGGTCGCGAGGCGTTTCGTCGGAATGCCACAGAGGTTCGAAGTGCGATTGCAACAGGCGGCCGTAATGCAGATCCTGCAGGGCTTGCAGGTAGTAACGGCTGATCTCGATGTCGGCGCACAGTTCGCCGTCCTGCGGGGCGGTGAGCGCCACCGGATAGCGTTTCGGATTCAGGCCATCGTCCGCCAACAGCTGCAATTGCGCATGCAAGGCCGGCAATTGCCCGCCATCGGCCCACACCGGCAGCCAGTCCTGCTGCTGGTAGAATGCGCGCAATTGATCCAGCGCCGGGCCGTTGAGGCTGGTGCCGATCGTCGGGCACGCCTGGGGCAGGCTGATCAGCGCAGCCTGCAGCGGGCTCTGTGGCTCGATGGGCATTTCCGTCGGCACGGGCGGCAGCGTCGGGAGTCCCGGCAACGGCTCTTCGGCGCAAGCGACAAACGGCGCAGCGAGCAAACAAATGCTCAAGTAGCATGCGTACTTTTTGAACAACTGCTTTACTCCAATCCATGGCCGTCTTGATTGACGGTCAACCTTACCTCAGGTGCGGTGCACAGTCAGGCCCGATTCGCGGGCTTGCCGGGAACGACTGGACGTCAGGAGCCTAAGTGCCAAACAAGTAGCAAGTGGAGACTCACTTTAAATGTTGACGTTTTTGCGCCGACTTCTGCTGACTGCCACCGCCATTGGCGTGCTGACCAGTCCAGCCTTTGCCGCCGGCACCACTTCGCCGGTTCTGTACACCAGCCTCGCGCACGCCGCTCCGGAACTCAATCCCCAGGCGCTGAAAGGTGCCTTGAACGCCATGCAATGTGCGATCAACAACGGCGCGAAGCAGTCCCGTCACCTGGCGATCATCGACTATTCGCAGCCGTCCACCGAGCGTCGGTTGTGGATCTTCGACCTGACCCGGAAAAAACTGGTGCTGCGCGATCTGGTCGCCCACGGCTCGAACTCCGGGGAAAACTTCGCCACCCGGTTCTCCAACCGTGAAGGCAGTTTTCAGTCCAGCCTCGGCCTGTTCCGCACCCAGGAAAGTTACCAGGGCACCCACGGTTACTCGCTGCGCATGGATGGTCTGGAACCGGGCGTCAACGACATGGCCCGTGACCGCGCCATCGTGATCCACGCCGCCGACTACGTGAACCCGTTCTGGAGCAAACGTACCGGCCGTCTGGGCCGCAGCCAGGGTTGCCCGGCCGTGCGACCGCAGGTGGCCAAACGGGTGATCGACAGTCTGAAGAATGGCCAATTCATGTTCTCCTGGTACCCGGATCAGCAGTGGCTGAAATCCTCGCCGTACCTCAACTGCCAGCCACAACAGATCGCGAGCATTCTCAGCACGCACGCCAGCTGAATACTCTGTGGGAGTGCGCTGGCTCCCACAGGTTCGGTTTATTACAGATTTGTCATCGAGTTGTCGGTTTGCCGAGCGGATCGCCCGGTAGCTTGAAGTTGTCCCGGCCCAAACGCCGATCAACTTCAACGACTCGAGTGACCCATCATGAAAACCCTGATCCTCGCCTTCACCGCCCTCCTCGCCACCGGTTCCGTGTTCGCCGCCCCTGCACCGGACGCTGCCGTCATTCATGACAAAACCGGTTTCTTCGTGCACCTGGATGTCGACAAAGTCCTCTCCAGCACCGATATTTCCCAGGCTTGCGGCGTGATCCCCGCGCGACTCAACTACCTCGACCACCAGGGCCGTGAACATGTGCTGGACTATCAAGTGCAAGGCAGCGGCTGCACCAACGACCATTGAGGCGCAGTGCCCATGAATATCCTTGTTGTCGAAGACGAACCCAAGGCCGGCAACTACTTGCTCAACGGCCTGCAGGAACTGGGCTACAGCGTGAGTCTGGCCCGGGACGGCGCCGACGGTCTGCACCTGGCGCTGGAGTTCGACTTCGACGTGATCGTGCTGGACGTGATGATGCCGAAAATGGACGGCTGGGAAGTCCTGCGCCGGCTGCGCAAGGAGACCGACACGCCGGTGCTGTTCCTCACCGCCCGCGACGACATTGCCGACCGGGTCAAGGGCCTGGAACTGGGCGCCGACGATTACCTGATCAAACCGTTTTCCTTCGCCGAACTGGTGGCGCGCCTGCGCACCCTGACCCGGCGCGGGCCGATCCATGAAGAGGAGCAATTGCAGGTGGCCGATCTGCAGATCGATGTGCTCAAGCGCCGAGTCACCCGCGCCGGCAACCGGATCACCCTGACCAACAAGGAATTCGCCCTGCTGCAACTGTTCGCCACCCACACCGGGCAAGTGCTGTCGCGCTCGCTGATCGCCTCGCGGGTGTGGGACATGAATTTCGACAGTGACACCAATGTGGTCGATGTCGCCGTGCGCCGCCTGCGGGCGAAGATCGACGATCCGTTCCCGCTCAAGCTGATCCACAGCGTGCGCGGCATCGGCTACCGCTTCGATACCCAACCATGAAAATCGCCGGCACGTATTCCCTGACCTTGCGTCTGGCGCTGGTCTTCGCCGTGCTTGCCTTCGCCGCGCTGGGAGGCCTGGGCGCGGCGCTGTACAACCAACTGGAAGCAGCTCTGATTCGCCGCGACGACATCCAGTTGGTCAGTCGCGTCGATCAGTTGCGCACCTTCCTCAACGACAGCAACACCCTGGAACTGATCAAGAACAAGCCGGCGCTGTTTCAGAACATGCTCGGCAACCGCGAAGCCTTGCTGACCATCGGCGCACCCGGCCAGCCGCCGTTGCTGGTGGTCAACCCCGGCAACCTCGCCACTCCGAACTTGTCCGCCGTACCGATCGATCATCCGATGGCCCTGAGCGATGTACAGCACTTGCCGAGCGTCGACGGTGTGCCGTTTTCGGCGGTGGCGGCGACCATCGACTCGGGCGATCTGGGCAACCTGCAGGTGCTCACCGGACGCCTGATGACCGAGCGCACGGCGATGCTCGCCAATTACCGGCTCAGCGTGTACGGCCTCGCGTCACTGGCGGCGATTGTGCTGGCGCTGGTCGGCTGCCTGCTGGTGTATCGCGGCCTGCTGCCGTTGCGGCGGATTGCCCGGCACGCCCACGGGATCGGCATCGCCAACCTCGGCGAACGCCTCGACCGCCACGGCACGCCTCGGGAATTGCAGCCGATGATCGAAGCCTTCAATGCGATGTTGGACCGGCTCGACCGAGGGGTTGCGCAACTGAGCCAAGTCTCCACCGACATGGCCCACGAACTGCGCACACCGATCAACAACCTGCTCGGGGAAACCCAGGTCGCGCTGCAACAGAACCGCAGTGTGGACGCCTATCAGCAGTTGCTCGCCTCCAACGTCGAAGAACTCGAACGGCTGGCGCGGATGCTCGACAACATGCTGTTTCTCGCCCGCACCGACCCGGCCAGCGCGCTGAGCCAGCGGCAGGAACTGGACGCCGGCGATGAGATGCAACGCATTGCCGATTACTTCGAAGGCCTGGCCGCCGATGTCGGCGTCACCATCGAGGCCAGTGGCAGCGGTGTGATCTGGGCCGAACCGATGCTGCTGCGTCGGGCCCTGGCCAATCTGTGCGCCAATGCGATCAAGTACGGCGCGGCGGATTCGACGCTGCAGGTCGAAGCCATCGCCGAAGCGGACGGCAGCTACCTGCGGGTACGCAATCAGGGCGCGACCATTCCGGCGGAACATCTGTCGCGGTTGTTCGAGCGCTTCTACCGCGTCGATCCGTCCCGCGAGCGTTCGGCCCAATCCAACGGACTGGGCCTGTCGATTGTCGCGACCATCATGCAATTGCATCAGGGCCGCTACAGCGTCAGCAGCGCCGACGGCGTCACCTGCTTTGAACTGTTCTTTCCGGCACGGGAGACGCGAGACGCAGGTGCGTGAAGGCACCGAGCGCAAACGCCGCGAACATCAATGCCGAGGCCACGCCGAAAGTCATGTGCAACCCGGCCGCAATAACTTCGGCCGGTGCCTGAGTCGGATCGTCCGTGGCCAGTGCAAACACCGCGCCCATCGCCGCCGCCCCGGTGATCAACCCCAGATTGCGCGACAGCCCGAGCATGGCCGAGACCACGCCGCGCTGATCCTGAGCAACGCCGGACATCAACCCGGTGTTGTTGGCAGCCTGGAACAGCGCATAACTCAAGGCCACCACCGTGATCGGCAGCACGTATGCAAGCACTCCGAAACTCACCGGAAACAGCGCCAGCAGACCGCAACCGCAAGCCAGACCGAACAACGCGCCCGGCACCATCCGCCGCGCGCCGAAACGATCCACCAGCCGCCCGGCCGGTACGCCGCTGAACGCCGCCAGCAACGGCCCGATCGACAGCACCAGTCCTACCTGCGTGCTGGTGAGACCCAGGCCTCGGCTCAGGTAAAACGGCCCGACCACCAGCGTGGTCATCATCACCGTCGTGACCAGCAAGGTCAGCGCCAGACTGCTGCTGATTCGCGTGTCGGTGAACAATGACAGATGAATCAGCGGCGCCTTGCTCCGCTTCTCGACCAGGATGAATACCCCCACGCCCAACAGGCTGAGCAACAGCAACGTCGTGGTGAATCCATCAACCGTCATCGCCAGTGCATAGGCCGCCAGCGTCAGCATCAATACGGCGGTGCCGGGATAATCAAATGCAACACCCGAGCGCACGCTCCGATCCTTCGGCAGGTAGCGATACACCAGCCACGCATTGAGCAATCCCAACGGCACGTTGATCACAAAAATCGACTGCCAGCCGACATGCGCCATCAACAGCCCACCGAGCGACGGCCCGAGGGTGGTGCCGGTGGCCGACATCGTGGCCAGCAACCCCATCGCACTGCCGGCCCGGGATTTGGGCACCGCATCGGCCACCAGCGCGACCGTCAGCGCAAACATGATTGCCGCGCCGAGGCCCTGCACCGCCCGCGCACCGATCAGCCAGGCAAGGCTCGGCGCCAGTGCGCAAGCCAGCGAAGCAGCGGTAAAGATGCCGATGCCGATCAACAACAAGCGCCGTCGACCGAAGCCGTCACCGAGCCGCCCGACGCTGACAATCAACGTGGTGATCGCCAGCAGGTAGGCCAGAACGATCCACTGCACTTGTTGAAACGTCGCATCGAATGCCGCCGCCAGCGTGGGCAATCCGGCGTTGGCGATGCTGGTATCGAGCGACGGCATCAACATCGACAGCGCCAGACTGGTCAACGCCCAGCAGGCTGAAGGGCTCAGGGGTTCTCGGTGCATGGGGGGCTCACAGGGCAAAGGTCATGCGACACAGCCTGAGCCTCGACAATACAAGGCGCAAGACGCATGCTTCGCACTTGATACCTGCATGGAACGCCACGTCATGAATGCACCGGATCTGAACCTGTTGATCACCCTCGACGTGCTGCTGAGCGAAGGAAGCGTCGCCCGCGCCGCCGAGCGCCTGCGTTTGAGTCCGTCAGCCATGAGCCGGGCGCTGGCCCGGCTGCGGGAAACCACCGGCGATCCGCTGCTGGTGCGCGCCGGTCGCGGACTGGTGCCGACCCCGCGTGCGCTGGAGCTGCGCGACCGGGTCAGTTATCTGGTGCAGGAGGCCGAAGCGGTTTTGCGCCCGGCAGAAGTGCTCGATCCTGGCCAGTTGCGGCGCACCTTCACCCTGCGCAACACCGACGGTTTTGTCGAAACCTTCGCCGCCGCCCTGCTCGCCCGCATCGCCGAAGAGGCGCCTGGCGTGCGCCTGCGCTTTGTGCAAAAAGCCGACAAGGACAGCACGCTGCTGCGCGTAGGCCGGGTGGATCTGGAAACCGGCGTGGTCGACGACAGCACCGACCCGACGCTCCACAGCCGCATCCTGTTCCACGATCAGTGGATTGGCGTGGTGCGTGAGGGGCATCCGTTGAGCAGCGGAAAGATCAGCGCCAAACGCTTCGCTTCGGGCCAGCACATTCTGGTGTCACGCCGTGGGCGCAGCAGCGGACCGGTGGACGAAGCGCTGCTCGCCTTAGGCCTGACGCGGGACATCGTCACTTCATTCGGCGGATTTTCGGCGGCGCTGACGCTGGTCCGTGAGTCGGACCTGATCGCCACCGTTCCGGAACGTCACACCAGCAAACTGCGCACGGGCCTGCACAGCTTCGCCCTGCCATTCCGGATGCCGGACATCAGCGTGTCGATGCTCTGGCACCCGCGCATGGACGCCGACCCGGCGCACCGCTGGTTGCGCCATTGTGTGCGCGAAGTTTGCGCCTAACGCGCATCCCCGCCAGCAGGTTTGTAGAACAGAAATTTCCTGGTCTCGGCGGTTTTTCTGTATTCCTTGGCCCAACTTGGATGAACGTTGCGGTCGTGGAAATACAGGGCGCCATGGGTGCGGTCGGTGAGCTGGCGGTTCAGCGCCTTGCCGGCGATTTCCTTGGCCAGCGCGTATTCGGCATCTTCCTTGACCTGATCCGGACGCCCGTCGCACCACCAGGAAAACTGGCAGCTCTTGGTTTCCGAGCCCTGCTTGACCACCTCGCACACCGTGCCCGGAAAGCCGTCATGCCCGAGGCGATTCATCACCACACTGGCCACGCCTTCCATGTCGGCATTGTCCTTGCCCTTGGCTTCCCAATAGATACTGCGCGCCAGACAGGTGATCGGGTCGTCCAGCGGAGCGGCGCCAGCGGGGTCGACCGCCTGCGCTTCGGTCGGGGTGATGGCTTCGGATTTGGGTGCCGGGGGCGCGTCGGGTTTGTCGGCGGCCTTCTCTTCCAGAACCTCGGCTTTCGCTTCGGCCTTTTCCTTGATCGGTGCCTGATCGGTGGCCAGTGCCGCGCCGCTCAGCAAGGTCAACGCAAGACAGCAAAGCAACCCGTTCAATTGCATGATCATTCTTCCGGCAGGGCCCGATGCGGGCGAAGTGTTACGTGGTTGAGACGCCCGGTTTCCGGGGCCTTCGCAGAGTATAGACGGCAAATTGCACGGAATCGTTCTGCAGAAAAATCCGCGTTGTGAAGAAAAAGACATTGCACGAACCGGGGCCCTTTCGCGCATGATGTGCGCACTCAGCCCAAGGGAGATTTCCATGCGCTTCATGCCATCCGTTCTGCGACTTGCCGCGTTGTCCGTGGGCCTGGCGCTGGCCACTTCGGCCATGGCCACCGACGAGTCGCAATTGATCGAATCGATCAACAGCTACCGCAGCCAGCCGCAGCGTTGTGGCAGCCAGGCGTCCAGCGAATTGCCGCCGCTGTCGGCCGATCCGCGCCTGATTCTGCCGGCCAGCGGCGTGGTGGATTTGCAGCAGGCGATGTCCAGCGCTCGCTACCCGATGGTCAACGTGCAGGCGATTACCCTGAACGGGCCAAGGGATGCGGCGTCGGCGATGAAGGCGATTCAGGAGAGTTTCTGTCAGGTGGTGCTGGATCCGCAGTTCGTCGATATCGGCGTCAGTCGCGCCGACCGTGACTGGCGCATCACCCTCGCCCGACCACTGCTGTCCGCCCGCCTCGGCGACGGTCAGGCTGAAGGCCAGAAACTCCTCGAACAACTCAACGCCGCCCGCGCCCAACCGCGCCAGTGCGGCAGTCAGGCATTCGCAGCGACTGCACCGCTGGCGTGGAACGCGGTGCTCGGTGGCGTTGCCCAGGAGCATAGCCGCGAGATGGCCAACAACAATTATTTCGACCACAAGGACCGCAACGGCGGCACTCCCGGCGACCGCGCGGAACTGGCCGGTTACAGCGGCCAGCAGGTCGGCGAAAACATCGCCGCCGGGCAGGACACGGTGCAGAAAGTCGTTGCCGGCTGGCTCGCCAGCCCCGGCCATTGTGCCAACCTGATGAACCCGCAGTATCGCGAACTGGGCGCTGCCTACGCAGTCGATCCGAAGAGCAGCGCCGGGATTTACTGGACTGCGATGTTTGGCGGGGAGTAAATCCCGCGCAATAAAAACCGGAGCCAGGCTCCGGTTTTTTTATGGTCAATGAGTCCTCATTCCCGCCGCATACATCGCCAGTTTCAGCAGGCTCGCCACCACCGCCAGCGAGACCACGCTGCCCAACCAGATCAGCAGCAGCCAGCCCAGACGCTTGTACCAGGGGCTGGATTTCACCTCACGCGAATCAATGGTAGCCATCGCCAATCCTCACTTTGCCGCGGAACACGTAGTAGCTCCAGAAGGTGTACATCAGGATCACCGGCAGGATGAACAGCGCGCCGATAAGGGCGAACAACTGACTGGTGGCCGGTGAAGCCGCCGCCCACAGGCTGACCGACGGCGGGATGATGTTCGGCCAGAGGCTCAGCGCCAGCCCGATGTAACCAAGGAACATCAGCACCAGGGTGAACACGAACGGCCAGTGGGTGTGGCGCTGACGCAGCGAACGCAACAGCCCGAACAGCGCCAGCACCGCCAACACCACCAGCCCGGCGAACACGGTCAGGTGCGCATGGTTGAACCAGCGGCCAGCCAGTTCCGGATGCAGTTGCAGCGTCCACGCGCCGATCACCACCACCATCGCCAGCAGCAGCCACGCCAGCGGACGGCTGTAGTGACGCATCCGCGATTCGAGCATGCCTTCGGTCTTGACCAGCAGCCAGGTGCTGCCGAGCAAGGCGTAAGCAATCACCAGACCGACGCCGCAGACCAGCGGGAACGGCGCCAGCCAGTCGAGACCACCACCGGCGAACTGTCGATCCACCACCGGAATCCCCGCCACATACGCGCCGATCACCACGCCCTGGGAGAACGTCGCCAGCAGCGAACCGCCGATGAATGCCCAATCCCACAGATGACGTTTTTCAGCCGGCGCCTTGAAGCGAAACTCGAACGCCACACCGCGGAAAATCAGCCCTGCGAGCATGAAGATCAGCGGCAGATACAGCGCCTCCAGAATCACCCCGTAAGCCAGCGGAAACGCGCCGTACAACGCCGCGCCGCCGAGCACCAGCCAGGTTTCGTTGCCGTCCCAGACCGGTGCGACGGTGTTCATCATCACGTCGCGTTCCTGCTCGTCGCTGATCATCGGGAACAGGATCCCGAGGCCTAGATCGAAGCCGTCCATGATCACGTACATCATTACCCCGAAGGCAATGATCACGCCCCAGATCAACGAGAGATCGATACCTTGAATACCCATGACTCAACGCTCCTTTTTCAGTGGATCCGGGTCGCGGATTCGAGGTTGTCGGTGACCGCCGACAGTGGCCGGCGCGGGGTCTGCACCTGAGTGCCTTCGGGCGGATGTTCGTGGTGCGGCTGCGGGCCCTTGCTCACCAGTTTCATCATGTAGCCGATACCCACGGTGAACACCGAGCAGTAGATGACGACGAACAGCGCCAGCGAGGTGCTCATCTGCGCCACCGAGTGATGGGACGCCGCGTCATGGGTTCGCATCAGGCCGTAGACCACCCACGGCTGACGCCCGACTTCGGTGGTGATCCAACCCGCCAGCAGCGCGATCAGGCCGCTCGGCCCCATCAGCAGCACCAGCCGCTGGAAGCCGCGATGCCGGTAGACCTTGCCATTGCGCCGCAACGCCAGGCCCAACACACCGACGAGGATCATTAACATGCCCAGCCCGGCCATCACGCGGAAGCTCCAGAAGATCACGGTCGAGTTCGGCCGGTCTTCTTTCGGGAAGCTCTTGAGCGCCGGTATCTGCTTGTCGAGGCTGTGGGTGAGGATCAGGCTGCCGAGGTACGGAATCTCGATGGCGTATTTGGTTTTCTCCGCCTGCATGTCCGGGATGCCGAACAGCACCAGCGGGGTCGGCCCGTTGTCGGCGTTTTCCCAGTGGCCTTCGATGGCGGCGATTTTTGCCGGTTGGTGTTCCAGAGTGTTCAAGCCATGGGCGTCACCGACCACCGCTTGAATCGGCGCCACGATCAGCGCCATCCACAGCGCCATGGAGAACATCTTGCGCACCGGTTGGGTGTCGTTGCCACGCAGTAAATGCCAAGCCGCCGAAGCGCCGACAAAGAACGCCGTGGCGACGAATGCGGCAATCGCCATGTGCGCCAGACGGAACGGAAACGACGGGTTGAACACGATCGCCAGCCAGTCCAGCGGCATCACTCGACCGTCAACGATTTCGAAGCCTTGCGGAGTCTGCATCCAGCTGTTGGAGGCAAGAATCCAGAAGGTCGAGATCAGCGTGCCGATGGCGACCATCACCGTGGCAAAGAAGTGCAACCCTCGGCCGACGCGGTTCCAGCCGAACAGCATCACCCCGAGGAACCCGGCCTCGAGGAAGAACGCGGTCAGCACTTCATAGGTCAGCAACGGCCCGGTGACGCTGCCGGCAAAGTCAGAGAATCCGCTCCAGTTGGTGCCGAACTGGTACGCCATGACCAGCCCCGAGACCACGCCCATGCCGAAGTTGACGGCGAAGATCTTCGACCAGAAGTGGTAGAGATCGCGGTAAGTGTCGTTACGGGTTTTCAGCCACAGGCCTTCGAGCACCGCCAGGAAACTCGCGAGACCAATGGTGATCGCCGGGAAAATGATGTGGAACGAAACCGTGAACGCGAATTGAATTCGCGCCAGGTCCAGTGCCTCCAGGTTGAACATGATGATGTCCTCATCCAGGCTGAAAAGCGGCAGCACACGGCCGGGCCACCGCCAGGCGCGAACGCCTGCAGCCAGTCAAAATGCAAAAGGGTTGGATCGCGTGAGTCGGCTACGCCACCGACGACGGGATCAGGTTGCTCGCCTCGGCCGCTTCGAGGCGGATCGCCACGAACTTGGAGGTCGGCGTGTAGGTGCGGTCACCGTAGCTTTCCAGCGGCACCAGCGGATTGGTTTCCGGGTAGTACGCGGCAGCCTGCCCGGCCGGAATGTCGTAGGCGATCAGGGTGAAACCGCTGACCCGACGCTCACGCTCGTCATCCCACAGCGCTACCAGATCAACCTTCTGTCCCGGTTCAAAACCGAGCCGGCGGATGTCCTGCTCGTTGGCGAACACCACGTCGCGCATCCCGTATACACCGCGATAACGGTCGTCGAGGCCGTACAGCGTGGTGTTGTACTGATCGTGAGACCGCATGGTTTGCAGGATCAGATGCGGTTTGACCGGCAGGTTGCGCACGCCTTCGCTGATCAGATGTTCCGGCAGCACACACGGGGTGAACTGGGCCTTGCCGGATTCGGTTTTCCAGATCCGGTCGGAAGCGTTGTTGCCGAGGTGGAAACCACCCGGGATCAGCAGCTTCTCGTTGAAATTCTCGAAGCCCGGAATCACGTCGGCGATCAGGTTGCGGATGCGCCCGTAGTCGCCCACCGCCCATTCCCAATCGATCGGGTGCTTGCCCAAAGTGGCGGCGGCGATCCCGGCAATGATCGCCGGCTCGGATTTCAGATGGGCCGACTTCGGCTTCAGTTGGCCGAACGACAAGTGCACCATGCTGAAGGTGTCTTCCACCGTCACGCCTTGCGGGCCTTCGGCCTGGACGTCGATGTCGGTACGGCCGAGGCACGGCAGAATCAACGCATCACGCCCGGTCACCAGATGGCTGCGGTTGAGTTTGGTCGAGATATGCACGCTCAGGTCGAGTTTGCGCATCGCGGCGTGGGTGCGCGGGGTGTCCGGCGTAGCTTGAGCGAAGTTGCCGCCGAGCCCGATAAACACCTTGGCTTCGCCACGTTCCATGGCACCAATCGCCATGACCGTGTTGTGGCCGTGCATCCGCGGCACTTTGAAGTTGAAGCGTTTTTCCAGGGCGTCCATCAGCTCGGTCGGGGCCAGTTCGTTGATGCCCATGGTGCGGTCGCCCTGCACGTTACTGTGGCCGCGCACCGGCGACAGCCCGGCACCCGGACGGCCGACATTGCCGCGCAGCAGTTGCAGGTTGATGACTTCCTGCAGGGTCGGCACCGAGTGCACGTGTTGGGTCAGGCCCATGGCCCAGCACATGATCACGCTCTTGGCCCGGGCATACATGCGCGCTGCCAGTTCGATGTCATGCAGCGGCACACCGGACTGCTCGACGATGTGCTCCCAGTTCGTGGCATCGACTTCGGCCAGGTAGCTGTCGAGACCCGAGGTGTGCTCGGCAATGAAGGCGTGATCGAACACCGGTTCGCCGCCGGTGGCCTGGGCTTCACGTTCCCATTGCAGCAGGAACTTGGCCATGCCGCGAATCATCGCCATGTCGCCGCCCAGTGCCGGACGGAAGTACGCGGTGTTGGTCGCTTCCCAGCCGTTGCTGAGCATCTCGATCGGGTTTTGCGGATTCTGGAAGCGCTCCAGCCCACGTTCCTTGAGCGGGTTGATGCACACCACTTGAGCGCCGCGTTTCACCGCTTCTCGCAGCGGTTCGAGCATGCGCGGGTGGTTGGTGCCGGGGTTCTGGCCGATCACGAAAATCGCATCGGCGTGGTGCAGGTCTTCATAGACCACCGTGCCTTTGCCGACGCCCAGGCTCTCGCCCATGCTCACCGCACTGGCTTCGTGGCACATGTTCGAGCAGTCCGGGAAGTTGTTGGTGCCATAGGCGCGGACGAACAACTGATAGAGAAACGCCGCTTCGTTGCTGGCGCGACCCGAGGTGTAGAACTCGGCCTCGTGAGGCGATTTCAGGCCTTTGAGGTGCTTGGCGATCAGCGCGAAGGCATCGTCCCAGGTAGTTTCCACATAGCGGTCGACCCGCGCGTCGTAGCGCATCGGATGGGTGATCCGGCCTTGGTATTCGAGCCAGTAATCGCTTTGTTCGGCCAGGGTCGAGACCGTGTACTTGTTGAAGAATGCCGGGTCGACCAGGCGGCCGGTGGCTTCCCAGTTCACCGCTTTGGCGCCGTTCTCGCAGAACTTCAGCATGCTCGCGCCGGGTGCCTCACCCCAGGCGCAACCGGGGCAGTCGAAGCCGCCGTTCTGGTTGGTCTTGAGCATGGCGCGGATGTTTTTCAGGGCGTTTTCACTGCCCAGCCAGTTCTTGGTGAGGCTGATGACAGCGCCCCAACCCGCAGCGGCGCCCTTGTAGGGTTTGTAACGGTCGACTTGTGACATGGGACTTCTCCATGACGATGCACACAGGCAAAAACCTGATCGGGTTTAAACAGCGACGACTGACTTTCAAGTTAAAAAAGCGGTCGTTTCGTTTGACGGGGCCAAGGATAGGAACCGCTGCAAAAACTTGTCTAATCGCTATTAATGACTGCGTTATCGAAAGCATCTATCACGGACTTGAACCCTTTAAATACGGGCACTTGCAAAACCAGGAAGTGAAAAATACGGAATAATTATTTCATCATCGACAGCATCAATCGGCCGGTAATCAAGAGTGATTGGACGCTGTCTCAAGTTGCTCATAACCTGCGCCGACCCAATCCCTTCAATAGCGGATTTCACCCAAGCGAGGCTGTCATGTCAGAGCGCGTCTTGATCGATGGTTACAACCGCCGCGTCGACTATCTGCGCATGTCGGTCACCGACCGCTGCGACTTTCGCTGCGTGTATTGCATGGCCGAAGACATGCAGTTCCTGCCGCGCCAACGGGTGCTGACGCTGGAGGAGATCTATCAACTGGCGCAGAGCTTCGTTGCATTGGGCACCCGCAAGATTCGCCTGACCGGCGGCGAGCCGTTGATTCGCCCCGGTGTCGTCGGGTTGTGCAAGCAGATCGCCGCCCTGCCCGGCCTGCGCGAACTGTGCCTGACCACCAACGGCTCGCAGCTCGGCAAACTGGCCAGTCCGCTGTTCGACGCCGGGGTCAAACGCCTCAACGTCAGCCTCGACAGTCTTGATGCCGAGCGCTTCAAGCAGATGACCCGCACCGGTGACCTGACTCAGGTGATCGACGGCATCGACGCCGCGCGCGCCGCCGGATTTACCCGCACTAAACTCAACTGCGTGGTGATGCAGGGCCGCAACGATCACGAGATCAACGATCTGGTGCAGTTCGCCATCGAACGGGATCTGGACATTTCCTTCATCGAGGAAATGCCGCTGGGGATCATCAGCGAACACAGCCGCGCCGAGTCGTTCTTTTCCAGCACCCAGGTGCGCGAAAAGATCGCCGAGCGCTACACCCTGATCGACTCCGCCGAGTCGACCCAAGGCCCGTCGCGCTACTGGCGGCTGGCGGAAGCGCCGCACATCCGGCTGGGGTTCATCTCGCCCCACAGCCACAACTTCTGCGGCACCTGCAACCGGGTGCGGCTGACCGTCGAGGGGCGTTTGCTACTGTGTCTGGGGAACGAGCATTCGGTGGACTTGAAGGCGGTGCTGCGGGCTCATCCGGGTCAACCGGAGCGCTTGGAGAAAGCCATCATCGAAGCGATGAAACTCAAGCCTTACCGGCACAACTTTGAAGTGAACGACGACGTGCAAGTGGTGCGTTTCATGAACATGACCGGCGGTTGATCCGCCACGTTTTCAAGGCAGAGAGCCGCATGATCATCCGACCCAAGGTCAATCAATTCGCCATTCTCTTCACCCTCAAAGGCTCGATTGCCAAACGCATCGCCCTGCGCGCCCTGATGGTGACGCTGCTGGCATCGGCCATCGTGCTGGTGGAAATGCTCCACCCGAGCAACTTCACCAAGGTCAACGCCACGCCGTTCACCTTGCTTGGTCTGTCGCTGTCGATCTTCATGAATTTTCGCAACAACGCCTGCTACGACCGCTGGTACGAAGCGCGCAAGGCCTGGGGCGAAGTGATCGTGCATGTGCGCTCGGTGATTCGCGAGACTCATGTGATCCGCGAATCGGTCCAGCGTCGCCTGTTGCTGCTCAACCTCGCTGGTTTCGCCCATGCACTGAATGCGCGGTTGCGCCGGGAAGACGAAGCTGCCGCCAGCGCCCAATGGATCACCCCGCAGCACGATGCGCAGGTGCCGGATTACAGCGGGCGCATCCTGCAGACGGTGGGTCAGCAATGCTCCGATCTGCACGAATCAGGCGATCTCAGCGAATGGCGTTACATGCTGCTGGCCAATCACCTGACCAGCCTGACCCAGGCGCAGGCGGTGTGCGAGCGGATCAAGAACACGCCGCTGCCCTTCCCTTACACCCTGCTGCTGCACCGCACGATTTACCTGTTCTGCATCCTGCTGCCGTTCGCCATGGCCGAACCGCTGGGCTGGCTGACGCCGCTGTTCACGGCGATTGTCAGCTACACCTTCTTCGGGCTGGATGCGATTGCCGATGAGCTGGAGGACCCGTTCGGCCGGGATGAAAACGATTTGCCGACCGATGCGCTGGTGCGGGGTATCGAGCGGGATATTCTCTCGGAGCTGGGGACTGAGCCGTTGCCGCCGGCGCTGAAACCGGTGGACTACGTGCTCAGTTAATCGACTGCCTCCCATTCCGGGGAGGGAGACTCATCAATCCAGATGCGCCCAGGTCATGCGAAACGACGCGCCGCCCCACGGCGAATCGCCGACCTCGACCTGCCCGCCATGGGATTGCGACACCCGCCGCACCAGCGCCAGACCGAGGCCGAAGCCGCCCGTGCGGCGGTCGCGGCTGGCGTCCAGGCGCGAGAACGGTTCGAAGATTTTCTCCCGGCCTGCCAGCGGCACACCCGGCCCGTCGTCGTTGACCTGAACTTCGTACTGATCGCCGATGCGCACCAGCGACACTTCGACCCGCTGCTCGGCATAACGAATGGCATTGCGCAGCAGATTGATCACCGCCCGCGCCATGAACCGCGGTTCGATCCGCACTTCATCGACCCGGCAATCAACGATCAGCAACTGCACCCCGGCCGCCTCGGCCTCCAGCGCCACGCTGCCGACCACGCTGTCCAGCCAGTTGGCGGCCTGGATGTTTTCGCGGGTGATCACCGTCGCGCCGCGTTCGAGGCTGGCGTAGGTCAGCAGTTCGGAGACCATTTCTTCCAGCTCGCCGAGGTCGGCATACATGTCGGCGATCAGTTCGCGGTTCTGGCTGGCGTCCGGTTGCTGCTTGAGCTGATCGAGCTCGAACGACAACCGGGCAATCGGCGTGCGCAGTTCGTGGGAGACCGCGTTGGTCAGTTCGCGCTGATTGGCGATCAGGCCTTCGATGCGCGCCGCCATCAGGTTGAAGTGGCCGGCCAGGTCGCGGATGTTCGAGCGCTTGGACAGCTGGATCCGCACCGAAAGGTCGTTGTCACCGAAACGCTCGGCGGCGAGGCGCAGTTTTTCCAGATCGCGCCAGTGCGGACGAACCCAGAAGTACAGGACGATGCCCAGCAGCACAGCCAACATCAGGTAGGCCCCGGCAATGTAGAACGGCATCAGGCTCAGCTCAGGCGGCAGTTTGATGCTGAGCAACTGCGAACCACCATCGATATTGCTGATGAACTGGGTGTAATCGTCGCGGATCACCAACAGATCCTGGGCCAGTTCGGCTTTCTCCTGATCGTTAAGGTTCAGTTGGTCAGCCTCGACCAGGCTCAACGTCAGCCCGTAGTGCGGCCGCAATGCCTCCAGTTGCGCCTCGCGCGCCGCGCCCTGCTGGTCGCGCATGTGTTCGACCAGCGACCACGCTTGGCCGCGAACCGCCTCACGGTTGTAGGCCTGCATCTGGTTGTCGAGCAACGCGTTGAAGGTGTGCTCGACGGTTTGCAGCGCCGCCACCAGCCCGACGGTCATCACCAGAAACAGCCCGAGAAATAACCGCAGCATCTACAACTCCCACGCGAACGGATTGAACAGATAACCCTTGCCCCACACGGTCTTGATGCAGACCGGCTCGCGAGGGTTGTCCTTGAGTTTGTTGCGCAACTTGCTGATGTACACGTCGACGCTGCGGTTGAGGCCATCGAAGGCGATGCCGCGCATGCGGTTGAGAATGTCATCGCGCGACAGGATCTTGCCGGCGGCGCTGGCCAGCAGCCACAGCAGCTCGAATTCCATGGTGGTCAGTTCGATCAGCTCGCCCGCCAGACGCACTTCGCGGCAACTGCGGTCGATGACCAGATTGCCGAATTCCAGCGAGCTGACCACACCGCTGTCCGGCACCTGCCGGCGTTGCAGCGCGCGCAGGCGTGCGAGCAGAACAGGCGGCTTGATCGGTTTGATCACGTAGTCGTCGGCCCCGGACTCGAGGCCCAGAATATGGTCGAGGTCATCTTCCTTGGCCGTCAGAATAACAATCGGTGTGTCCGACACGCTGCGGATTTCCCGGCACACGTGCAGGCCGCTCTGCCCCGGCAGCATCAGGTCGAGCACCACCACTTTGGGCTTGAATTCGAGAAACGCGGCCACGGCCAGATCGCCGCGATGCACCGTGCGAACCTCGTAGCCGTGTTGTTCGAGAAAGTGAGCGATCAGCGTGGCCAGCCGCTCATCGTCTTCCACCAGCAGGACTCTGCCAAAACCCAGGTTATCCATAACAACCGCCGCCAACCGCTTTGTGAAGTGGGCGCCATTATGGCGGCATTCGCGGGCGAGTCGTTTATCGCAGGCAGCAAAAACCGGCCTCTGGGGCCGGTTTTCGTTGATGTTTCATACTCTTAAGAGTTTTTAACAATTCATGCCGCGACGGGTACGCCGCTGTGGAAGCGGAATTCCTCGTCCGGCGATTCGATCAGGTCCTGCTCGGCAGCGCGGACTCTCTCGATCACTTGCGCGATGTCCTTGGCGTCACCGTACTGATAGGCCAGTTTCAGGTAACCCTGGAAATGACGGGCCTCGCTTTTCAGCAGGCCGAAGTAGAACTTGCCGAGTTCATCGTCCAGATGCGGCACCAGCGCTTCGAACCGCTCGCAACTGCGCGCTTCGATGAAGGCGCCGACCACCAGGGTGTCGACCAGTTTCACCGGTTCGTGGCTGCGCACCACTTTGCGCAGGCTGGAAGCATAACGGCCGGCATGCAGCTGGCGCAGTTCGATCTTGCGTCGCTTCATGATGCGCATCACCTGCTCGTGGTGCACCAGTTCTTCCCGGGCCAGACGCGACATCATGTTGATCAGATCGACGTGGGAATGGTACTTGGCGATCAGGCTCAACGCGGTGCTGGCGGCCTTGAACTCGCAATTCTTGTGGTCGATCAGCAGGTTTTCCTGATCGGCCAGCGCGGCTTCAACCCAGGCATCAGGCGTGCGGCAACCAAGGAATTCGTGGATTTCGGGAAGGATCATGGGGCTCACGGTCAAAAGGTGTTCGAGCGAAGGGCGCCGATTATACCGGCCTGCCCGCAGACCACCAGCGGCCCGCGTTGATATGCATCAAGTCGCAGACGGATGCGCAGCAACTATAGTTGTGCAACGCCGTGCCTTTTCATTGCTGGAGACTCACTCATGCAAGCCATTCGCAGCATTCTGGTGGTCATCGAACCCGAACACGCGGAAAGCCTGGCGCTCAAGCGCGCCAAGCTGATCGCCGGGGTGACCCAGGCCCATCTGCACCTGCTGGTCTGCGACAAGAAGCACGATCACGCCGGCATGCTCAGCGTGCTCAAGGCCGCGCTGCTGGCGGACGGCTACAGCGTCACCACCGAACAGGCGTGGAACGAGAGCCTGCACGAAACCATCATCGACGTGCAGCAGGCCGAAGGCTGCGGACTGGTGATCAAGCAGCACTTCCCCGACAGCTCGTTGAAGAAGGCCCTGCTGACCCCGGCGGACTGGAAACTGCTGCGCCACTGCCCTACTCCGGTGCTGCTGGTGAAAACCGCCGGTTCGTGGAAGGACAAAGTGATTCTGGCAGCGGTCGACGTCGGCAATGCCGATGGCGAACACCGTCATCTGCACACCACGATCATCGACCACGGCTTCGACATCGCCAGCCTGGCCAAGGGGCATCTGCACGTGATTACCGCCCATCCGTCACCGATGCTGTCGGCGGCGGACCCGACGTTCCAGCTCAAGGAAACCATCGAGGCGCGCTATCGCGAGCAATGCCGGGCGTTTCAGGCTGAATTCGACATCGATGACGCTCACCTGCACGTCGAGGAAGGCCCGGCGGATGTGTTGATTCCGTTCATGGCGCACAAGCTGCAGGCGGCGGTGACCGTGATTGGCACCGTGGCGCGCAGCGGTGTGTCGGGGGCGTTGATCGGCAATACGGCCGAACAGGTGCTGGATCAATTGGAGAGTGATGTGCTGGTGCTCAAACCGCAGGAGGTTGAAGACCATTTGGTCGAATTGGCGGTGAAGCATTAAGTATTGCGGCGCCGGTAAGGCCGTCATCGCTGGCAAGCCAGCTCCCACAGGGACTTAGGTGTGCACTCCATGGAGAGCTTTACACCATCATTGTGGGAGCTGGCTTGCCAGCGATAGCAATAGATCAGTCGCCGAGGGCATCCTTGAGGAAACCGGGCGCAATGTAGCGTTGATAGTGCGCTTCCGACAGCAGGAAAAATTCCCGATCAATGGCATCGCGCAGTTCCGGCAGGTTCCAGTCGCGAAACTCCGGCAGTAGCACCATCCCGTAGGCTTCCAGATTAATGATCACCCGCGCGCCCCGGGCGATCAGCTGATACGCCCAGCAATATTCCGACTGATGCGGCACGAAGCGGATCTTGCGCTGTTCCAGTTGCAGACGCAGGCGCGCCGGATCGAAGACCTCGACCTTGCTCGCCATCACTTGTGACAGCAATTGCTCAAGACGCAGCCACACCGCACGCTTTTCTTCCTCGTTGTAACCGTTCCAATGGATCACTTCGTGGTGGAAACGCTTGCAGCCACGGCACACCAAATCACCGTAAACGGTGGAGCAGAGGCCGACGCAGGGGGTCTTGATGGTCTGATTGGGCATAAATGGGCAGAACACTTGAAACGCGGAACAGGTCGGCATGTTAGCCCTTTGTCCGCCATTCATCACCCCTCAAACGTCAGGGGCAAGCGCCGGATCAGGGTTTGCCCGAGCCGCGCACAACGCAACCAAAGTCCAATAGAGCGCGACTTACCTTTAAATTTTTTTTGCCGTAGAATCAGCCAGCCTTTTTAGGCGCCAATGTCCGTTAGAAGCTGTTTTCAAAGCGTCACGAGCACAGTCGTTCCTTCAGAGCGGTGTTGGCGTAGGGTTTTTCCAGCGGGGAAAAGCCCAACGCCAACCCTCATCAGCTCCCCGTTCTGCAGGCGTAAAACTTTGAAAGCAGCTTCTGTAAGGAATTGCCGGTAATTCTGGCCGAACGACCCACAACGTCGTGAGGAGCATGAGTACGGCAATTTCGGGATGAGCGTCCCGGACACCCATTTGGGACCACTGATGAGGGTAATAACTGTGCTTGAAGCCTACCGCAAACATATCGAAGAGCGTGCAGCCCTGGGTATCGTTCCCCAGCCGCTTAACGCCGAACAAACTGCAGGCCTGGTCGAGCTGCTGAAGAATCCTCCGGCTGGCGAAGAAGCTTTCCTCGTTGACCTGATCACCAATCGCGTACCACCAGGAGTGGACGAAGCCGCCTACGTCAAGGCCGGTTTCCTCTCCGCACTGGCCAAGGGCGAAGTCTCCTCCCCTCTGCTGGACAAGAAGCGCGCTGTAGAACTGCTCGGCACCATGCAGGGCGGCTACAACATCGTGACCCTGGTTGAACTGCTGGACGACGCCGAGCTGGCGCCAGTGGCCGCCGAAGAACTCAAGCACACCCTGCTGATGTTCGATGCCTTCCACGACGTGGCTGAAAAAGCCAAGAACGGCAACGTTCACGCCAAGGCCGTGCTGCAATCCTGGGCTGACGGCGAGTGGTTCAAGAAGCGCCCTGTACTGGCCGACAAGATCAGCCTGCGCGTCTTCAAGGTCACCGGCGAAACCAACACCGACGACCTGTCCCCTGCCCCGGACGCCTGGTCGCGTCCCGACATCCCGCTGCACGCCCTGGCCATGCTGAAAATGGCCCGTGACGGCATCGTTCCGGACGAGCAAGGCAAGACCGGCCCGATGAAGCAGATCGAAGAAATGCGCGGCCAGGGCTTCCCTATCGCCTACGTCGGTGACGTGGTCGGTACCGGTTCCTCGCGTAAATCGGCGACCAACTCGGTGCTGTGGTTCTTCGGCGACGACATCCCTTACGTGCCGAACAAGCGCGCTGGCGGTTTCTGCTTCGGCAGCAAAATCGCTCCGATCTTCTACAACACCATGGAAGATGCCGGCGCACTGCCAATCGAGTTCGACGTATCGAACATGAACATGGGCGACGTGATCGACCTGTACCCGCACGCAGGCAAAGTCTGCAAGCACGGTACTGACGAAGTCATCACCACCTTCGAAATGAAGACCCCGGTCCTGCTGGACGAAGTCCGCGCCGGCGGCCGTATCCCGCTGATCATCGGCCGTGGCCTGACCGAGAAGGCTCGCGCCGAACTGGGTCTGCCAGCGTTCGACCTGTTCAAGAAGCCGGAAGCACCGGCTGAAAGCACCAAGGGCTTCACCCTGGCGCAGAAAATGGTCGGCAAGGCTTGCGGTCTGGCAGAAGGCAAAGGCGTTCGTCCTGGCACCTACTGCGAACCGAAGATGACCACCGTAGGTTCTCAGGACACCACCGGTCCAATGACCCGTGACGAACTGAAAGACCTGGCGTGCCTGGGCTTCTCCGCTGATCTGGTGATGCAGTCCTTCTGCCACACCGCGGCTTATCCGAAGCCGATCGACGTGACCACCCACCACACCCTGCCTGACTTCATCATGACCCGCGGCGGCGTTTCCCTGCGTCCGGGCGACGGCATCATCCACTCGTGGCTGAACCGCATGCTGCTGCCGGACACCGTCGGTACCGGTGGTGACTCGCACACCCGTTTCCCGATGGGCATCTCGTTCCCGGCCGGTTCCGGTCTGGTCGCGTTCGCCGCTGCCACCGGCGTCATGCCGCTGGACATGCCGGAATCGATCCTGGTGCGCTTCAAAGGCAAAATGAAACCTGGCATCACCCTGCGTGACCTGGTTCACGCCATTCCTTACTTCGCCATCCAGAACGGTCTGCTGACCGTCGAGAAGAAAGGCAAGAAAAACGCCTTCTCCGGCCGCATCCTGGAAATCGAAGGCCTGGAAGGTCTGACCCTGGAACAGGCGTTCGAACTGTCCGACGCCTCGGCCGAACGTTCGGCTGCCGGTTGCACCATCAAGCTGTCGAAAGAGTCGATCACCGAGTACCTGCAGTCCAACGTCACCCTGCTGCGCTGGATGATCGGCGAAGGCTACGGCGATGCGCGTACCCTGGAGCGTCGTGCCCAAGCGATGGAAGCCTGGATCGCCAACCCGCAACTGATGGAAGCCGATGCCGACGCCGAATACGCCGAAGTCATCGAAATCGATCTGGCCGACATCAGCGAGCCTGTACTGTGCGCGCCGAACGATCCGGACGACGCCCGTCTGCTGTCCAGCGTTGCTGGCGAGAAAATCGACGAAGTGTTCATCGGTTCGTGCATGACCAACATCGGTCACTTCCGCGCTGCCGGTAAACTGCTGGATCAGGTCAAGGGTCAGCTGCCAACCCGTCTGTGGCTGTCGCCGCCGACCAAGATGGACGCTCACCAACTGACCGAAGAAGGCTACTACGGCATCTACGGCAAGGCCGGCGCTCGCATGGAAATGCCAGGCTGCTCGCTGTGCATGGGTAACCAGGCACGCGTTGAGCCGAACAGCACCGTGGTGTCGACTTCGACCCGTAACTTCCCGAACCGTCTGGGCGACGGCGCGAACGTCTACCTGGCCTCGGCTGAGCTGGCGTCCGTTGCTTCGATCCTGGGTCGCCTGCCGACCGTCGAGGAGTACATGGAATACGCTGGCAAGATCGACAGTATGGCGGCCGACGTTTACCGCTACCTGTCCTTCGACCAGATTGCCGAGTTCCGTGAAGCTGCTGCGAACGCCAAGATCCCTGTCGTTCAAGCCTAACGCTGCAACGCAATGAAAAACGCCGCCCATCGCGAGATGAGCGGCGTTTTTTTTATGCCTACCGAGTAAGGCCTATCCCCGCGTTGATCGTTCCCACGCTCCGCGTGGGAATGCAGCCAAGGACGCTCTGCGTCCCGAACCGTGACGCAGAGCGTCACAAGAGGCATTCCCACGCAGACGGTTCGACGCCTCGACGTGGGAACGATCAACCGCAAACCATACAGGCACAAAAAAGGCCGACCTGCGAGGCAGGTCGACCTTTCTGTTTCACAAGATCAAACGGGATCCTGTGTTGAACCTCAAGCAGTCAGCGAGTAGATCAACGCCGAAATCGCCACCAGCCCCACTGCGGTGACAAACACGTTCGACATCTGCCCACGATAACGGGCCATCGCCGGCACTTTGCGGATCGCGTACATCGGCATCAGGAACAGGATCGCCGCGATGACCGGGCCACCGATGGTTTCGATCATGCCGAGGATGCTCGGGTTCAGGGTCGCCACGATCCAGCACACTACCAGCATGAACGCCGCCACAATGCGATCCAGGGCCTTGGCGCCCGGACGCTTGCCGCTTTTGACGATCAAGCCTTTCAGGCCTTCGCTGGCACCGATGTAGTGACCGAGGAACGACTTGGAGATCGCCACGAACGCAATCAGCGGCGCCGCGAACGCGATGGTCGGGTTGCTGAAGTGGTTGGCCAGGTACGACAGGATCGACAGGTTCTGCGCCTTGGCTTCCGCCAGTTGCTCCGGCGACAGGGTCAGTACGCAGCTGAACACGAAGAACAGCACCATCACCACCATCAGCAGATGGGCGCGGGACAGGATCTGCGAGCTGCGCTCGTCAGCGTGAACGCCATAACGACGCTTCTGATCCACCGCAAATGCCGAGATGATCGGCGAGTGGTTGAACGAGAACACCATCACCGGAATTGCCAGCCACAGCGTGTGCAGCAGCGCCGACGGCGCCGGCACTTGCGAAGCCGTGGTCAGGATGCCGCCGTTCCAGTGCGGAATCAGGTACACCGCCAGGAACAGCAGCGCGACGATGAACGGATACACCATCAGGCTCATGGCCTTGACGATCACTTGCTCGCCGCAGCGCACCACGGCCAGCAGGCCGAGGATCAGCACGAACGACAGCAGCGCGCGCGGTGGCGGCGTGATGTGCAGTTGGTGTTCGAGGAAACTGGCGACCGTGTTGGTCAGGCCGACGCTGTAGATCAGCAGGATCGGGAAGATCGCGAAGAAGTACAGCAGAGTGATCAGCGCGCCGGCCTTGATGCCGAAATGCTGTTCCACCACGTCAGTGATGTCGGCGCCTTCGCGACCGGAAAGCACGAAGCGGGTCAGGCCGCGGTGTGCGTAGAACGTCATCGGGAAGGCCAGCAGCGCGAGGATCACCAGCGGCCAGAAGCCACCCAGACCTGCATTGATCGGCAAAAACAGGGTACCGGCACCGATGGCCGTCCCGAACAGTCCCAACATCCAGGTAGTGTCATGGCGATTCCAGCTCGACAGTTCGGCTGGTGCTGCCGCTTCAAAGCGTTGTTCCACGCTATTGGCCTGATCATTCATCCGGTCGGATCTCCGCATTCCGGTCACTTGCCACTCGGTCAGGACGCGTCGGAAAAAACCGACAGACATGCTCCGGCCGAAACAGGGGCGCGATTCTCCGCGATAAATGAGCAGAAGCAAAGACTTAGCTGAGGAATGGTTGTACGGAGCAGATCGGAGGCTTGTCGCTTTTGGGAAAAAGCCTGTCGGCGCCAGATACGCGACATGTCGTTTTATGACATGTACCGGCGCCGAATGAGCCATGGGAAAGCCCGATCAGATCGATCGGGCCAATATGAAGCCGAGGAACATGCAAAAGATGCCCAGACCCATCAACCCCCAGATCGGGCGCATTTCTTTCCTGTCTTTGATACGTATTTTTTCGGCCCACTCATCGTGTTCCCGTTCCAGTTGTTCCATTCTGGCTTTGGCGTCATAGGTGCTCATGTTAATTTCCTTTTGAGTCATGTGTCTGAAGATTGCGAAAACGAACGCTCAAAACTTGAAAAAGACGCCTGCCAATGCCGCGCTTGCCGTCAACACGCCGGCCACCACCGCAACTGGATAAAAATACGTCTCCCACTTCAGCTTCTTCTGTTCCGCCATAAGCTTCTGCCGCTCAGCTATCAGTTTTCGCGTTTCGTTATGCAGCCTGTCGAGTTCCAGGTTTTCGCGGTTGTTCTGAAGCATTGGCCTTCCTTGGCTGATGGCAATTTCCGTCCGGATTACTGCTTCGTCATGAAGAACGCATCCCGTCCTGCTCTCTATAATTCCGCGCTTCTCACCCCGCCGTATAGCGGATGAATCCGGCAGCACTCGTAGGCAACATCCGTAAATCCCGCAGGACGGTGCGTCCATTTCCTAACGTTTTTAAACAACCTCACCGTCTGGCATTTTTCGGCTATACCCAATGGCGAATTGACTGACATCCCCGTCCAGTCCCCTCACCTGTGGAGCCATCCCATGCCTCTCGTCCGCGTCGACATCAAGAAAAACCCGGACCCGACGTTCGCCAAACGCATTGGCGAAGTGATCTACGCCGCCCTGCGCAGCGAGATCAATGTGCCGGAACACGACAATTTCCAGGTGCTGGCCGAGCATGACGACCAGCACTTCGTCTATGACCCGCAATACCTGGGGATCCAACGCAGCGACGGCATCGTGTTCATCCAGCTGACCATCAGCGAAGGCCGCACCGTGGAGATGAAACAACGGCTGTTCCAGACCATCGCGCGCAACCTGAACCAGCAACTGGCCGTGCGTCAGGAAGACGTGTTCATCAATCTGGTGGAAGTGAAAAAAGAGAACTGGTCATTCGGCAACGGCATCGCCCAGTACGTGACGTGATCCAGTGACCGCCAGCGCCGACATCACCTTCTGACGAAGCACCCGCGCGCTCCCCGCATCAGCTCCTACACTGCCTGATGCGGGGCAGTGCCGGCCATTGCCAAAACGCTCTGGAATCAGCACTCTGAACCGACTTTTGCGCCCGAAGACCGACGATCACAGGAGCCGAGCAATGCCCGCCACCGTTCTGGTACTGGTTGAAACCATCAATGACTATTTGCCGATTCTCGAGCGTCAGGGTTTTCACCTGATTCTCGCGCCGACCCCTGCCGAACGCGCGCAAGCCATCGCCACCCACGGGGCACGGATCGACGCGGTGCTGACCCGTGGCCCACTGGGTTTATATGCTGAAGAAATCGCGGCCTTGCCCGCGCTGAAAATCATCTGCGTGATCGGCGCCGGTTACGAGCAGGTCGACCTGCAGGCCGCCAGCGACCGTGGCCTGACCGTGACCAACGGCGCAGGCGTCAACGCTTCGTCGGTGGCCGACCACGCCATGGCGATGCTGCTGGCGCTGGTGCGGGACATTCCGCGCTGCGATGCCGCAGTGCGTCGCGGCGAGTGGCCGAAGATCATGCGCCCGTCGCTGGCCGGCAAGCGTCTGGGGATTCTCGGTCTGGGCGCAGTGGGGATGGCGATTGCCAAACGCGCAGGCCTGGGCTTCGACATGGAGATCAGCTACCACAACCGTCAGGTGCGCAGTGACGTGCCTTACGCGTTCTGCTCGACCCCGACCGAACTGGCCCGGGCCTCGGACTTTCTGGTGGTCGCCACGCCCGGCGGCATCGGCAGCCAGCATCTGGTGACCCGCCCGGTGCTTGATGCCCTGGGGCCCAATGGTTTCATCGTCAACATTGCCCGCGCCAGTGTTATCGCCACCGCCGACCTGATCAGCGCGCTGGAACAGCGGCGAATCGCCGGCGCAGCGCTGGATGTTTTCGATCACGAACCGCAAGTACCCGATGCGCTGAAGGGCCTGAGCAACGTGCTTCTCACCCCGCACGTCGCCGGGCTGTCACCGGAAGCCACCCAAGGCACCGTGGAGCTGGTGGGCAAAAATCTGGTGGCGTTCTTCTCCGGACAACCGGTGCTGACGCCGCTCCAGTTGCCGCCGAAACTCAACAACCAGCGCGTGCACTAAAGCACGCCGAGCAAGGTCCACAGACGCCGGGATTCGGCGTCTGCCGAAATCAGCTCGCCGAGCAACTCACTCAACGGCTTGTTGCCCCACTCCACCCCGCGCCGGATCAGATACGGCACCGGGCTGTGGGGTTCGGTGCGGGCCAGGTACTCGGCGATCAGCAGCAATTGCCGATAAGCCTCTTCTCGACTGGCCGGTTCGCGCGGCACTGGCGCGGCTTCGGGCGTGGCCGCGACAGACGCTTCAACCGGTGAGACTGCGACCGGCGCAGGCGGCGGTGCCGACAGTGGTTGTTGTGGGTGCATGGCGATGAACTCCTGAACCAGTATCAACAACGCTTGAAGGGTGTCCTGCAACGGCCCGAGCCCCGGCCCCTGATCTCCCAGATACGCATCGCACCAGGCATCGAGACGCTGCAGGTGTTGCAGGCTCAGCAGCAGATTGCCTTGATGGCGCAGCCAGAACGCCATGGGCGTGGCACGCACCTGCTCGATGAGTTTCTTGTGCTCGCTGCGCGCCGTTTCGGCCGACGCCTTGGCGCCTTTGGAGTCGTTGGCCTGCACCTGCCGCACCTGAATCCGCCGCCAGGTTTCGAGGGTGTAGCCCTCAAAATCGCTGTTGTTGGCGCCAAACAAAGGCACCCGGGTCAGCAGCACTTCACTGTAGCGTCGCACCAGCCATTCCAGCGGAATCGCTCTCCACGACTGGTCACCGTCGTCGGCCTGCGGATGCAGATGTTCGGGATAGCGCTCACACAGACCGGCAATCAGCGCCAGACTGCCCGGCAGTCCATCGAGTGCCTGCAAATGCAGCCAGGCCTCGCCCAGCCAGGCGCTGAGCATCAGGTCCTTGCTGCGTTCGAGCAATAACGTGGTGGTCAGCCGCTCGACTTCCGGCCAGTTGGCGCGTTTCAGGGTCGACTGCCAGACACCCGTGGGCAAACTCGCGTCGTCCTCGCGGCGCAGATCGCGCAACTGGTCGTACTCGCGCTCATAGCGCAGATCCGCACCACAGGGCGCGTCGTCGCTGATGGGCGCGAGCAACTGATCGATCAGGTCCGGCAACGGGGTCGAGGGCAGGCTCACAAATCCTCCTTCTGCGATTCAAGGGCGGCGGTGGTGCCGGTCACCTGGAACGGTGAGCGCGGCGCGCGGGTCGGCAACGGCGGAATCGACAACGGCAGTTTCGAGCCCTGGCTCATCAGCGACACACGCACGAACATCCGGGTGAATTCGCTGGTCACGCTGTCGTTCTGCGCGGTAACCGGCAGGCGCAGGCTCAGCGGAAAATCGGTGTAATCCATGCTCGGCTGGCGCTGCACCGAGAAGTGCGCGCGCATCAGGCGCAGCAGCGACCACGGCCCGCCATACTCCCAGCCGGCCTCCAGATCACGCACCACCAGGTTCGGTTGCAGCGGATCGTTGACCGGACGCTCCTTGCCGTTGCGCGCCCAGCGCAGGGTCAGGCGGATCGGCTGGCCGGGCATCCAGCGCAGGTTCGGCTGATCGGCAGCGGGATAGCTGATCTGCTGATTGCCGGCCAGCAAGCCCCAGGCAATCACTTGATCGGCGCCCTTCTCCTCTTCGCGGTCGGTGCGCCAGCGCACGTCCAGCTCGACGCCGAGAATCCCGCTCTTGTCGCGCACGAAAAGTGGCGTCAGCCAGACGCTGGCCTGCTTCACCCGGTTGAGAAAATCTTCTGCCGCCAGCCGCTCCGGGGTCTGGCTCAGGACCAGTCCGGCCTGGGCCACCGGCAAGCGCTTGTCGATGATTTCCAGAAAGTGCTGGACCCGCGCCGGGTCGGCATCCTGCGCCTGCACGCCGTTGGCAAACGGAAAGCGGTCGGCCAGGTATTGATTGAAGTAGGTGGCCAGCTCGTTCCACGCGGCGGCCGCCTGTTGCTGTTGCAGAAACTGGCAGCGTTGCAGGGCCGACTGTTGCAACTCCACCGCCCGCATCGCCAGGGTGCCGCGCCCGCCGGTCAGATTGGCGGTCTGCAACACCTGCACGCAGGAACCGGTGTCCATTTCAATGAAGTCGCGGCTGACCAGTTGCTCGATCTGCGCCGGTGAACTGGCGGGGTTGGAATCCTTGTACTTGAGCAATTCGTCATTGAGCGCGCTGAACTGGGTCACGCGCTCGTAATCCAGCGCCGACAGATTGCCCTGCTGGGTCTTCAGCCACTCCAGCGCCGGAGCGCGACGCTCGGTGATGCCGAGCATGGTGTTGAATTGCTGCTTGAGGCTCAGTTTCAGATCCTGCACGTCGCTGGCGCCGTAGAGTTGCAGGCCGAGGTTTTTCGAGCCGTCCCACTGACTGATTTCCGTGCGGCCACCGAACAGCGGCTGCGCGGTGATTTCATCCAGCCCGCCAACGATCTGCGCCATCGCCCGGCGGTTCAGCGCCCCTTGCAGACGTGCCGCCAGATCACTGCGATGGACTTCGATAAAGGCTTTTTGCAGGTTCATCGCCTGCACGGCCTGCACGTTGAACACCGCGTAGGGATGAGTCTGGTCATCGTGATCCTTGAGACTCAACCACATCGCTTGCGCGGCGGCAGTTTCGGCCGCTTGCAGCAATGCTTCGCGATAGGCCGGCGGAATGCGCGGCAACTCTTCGGCGACGTAGCTCTTGTAGCTGGCGAAATAATTCAGCGACTCGTTGAGGTCATCGCCGTCCACGGTCTGACCCTGCCTGTTGACGCTGTCCTGACTGGCGCGCAGGGCAATCGAGACGAAGTCACGCTTGAATAGCGCCTGCACCGCGTTGTTGAGCTTGACCACCTGATCCTGCAACGCCAGTTGCCCGCTGCCCTGCTGCACCAGCAGATTGCCCCGCGAACCCACCTGGGCGATCCATTGATCGCGAAAACTCTGCTGCAACTTGCCGGCCTGCGCATCAAGCTGCTGCTCTACGGGCGGGCCCAGCAATGAACTCTTGCGCACCTTGTCGAGAAATTCGCGATAACCCGGCACCAGTTCCTGACCCTTGCCGCGACTCCAGGTCGAGTTGGTCAGGGCGATCGCCGCTTGCAGGTCGTCGATCAGCGCGCGCAGGTCTTCCAGTTCGGTGAGGCTGTTGCCACTCCCGGCTTCAAGCTGTTCCAGATGCAACTTGAGGTAGCCGGCCTTGCTGACGAAGTTGTCGGCCAGAAAATACTGATCGAGCCAGCGCTCCATCAGCCCGGTGAAATTACTCACGATCAACGGCCGTTCAACGCTCAGATCCAGCGCCTGCAAGTCGCCGCCATCACTGGCTGCGAGCAGCCGGTTGTAGTAGGCGGCATGGGGCAAGGTGCCGGCGTTGAGGTTGAGTGAAAGCGCGCTGTTGCTCAGCTGCGCCAAATCCTCCAGCGGCGTCCGCTGATTGTTCTGCACCTGAGCGAACAACTGGTTCTGTTGTTCCAGACGCAAGGCCCGCTCGACCAGATCCGTGGCCTTCTGATAATTCTGCCACTGCGCCGGGTCTTCGCTTTCGACGCTGGTACGCCGGTCGGTGGCGCGGATCGCCTTGATTTTCGCCAGCTCCGCGACCAGCAGATCGTGCAGCGGTTGCAGCATGTGGCGCTGGGTCGATCTGAACACTTCCTGTTCGAGTCGCCCGTCCAGCGAAGAAAACCACGACGTCGGAAAGGCCAGCGAAACGTAGTGCCAGTGCGGCGCCCGTTCCAGCACCCGCCAGAAGTTCTGCACGTTGCGCCGGGTCGGCTCGACCCGATGCTCGTCGTCGGTGACCGCCACGTAATTCTTCTGTGCGCCTTGCAGCAGCCGCGCCAGTTCATGAGCGTCCTTGACCGATGCGTGCCAGACCCAGAACATCGCCACCGCCCAGACCACCCCGACCACCAGCGCCACCCCGGCGGTCACTCGCTGCCAGCGCTGGCGCAAGCGCAACAGGCGCGGCACGCCCTGGGCCAGTCCGCGTTCGCCGACGATTCGCTGGCGCCACAACTGACGCACAAACGCACTTTGCTGCAGGCCGCTGTCATCGGCAGAAAAACCGTCCAGCGCATCGTCGGCCGGCTGATTGGCCGTCAGGTAAACGCCACGAAAACATGGCGCCTCGCCCTGAGCGTTGCCTTGAAACACCGGCTCCAGCACGTTCTGCAAACCGCGGCGCAGGATTTCCAGACGTTCCGGCAAGGCGTACAGATCCGCACTCAAATGCCCGGACAAGGTGCCGATTTCGATCACCGCTTCCGCCACCGCACGGTGCAACCGATCCAGCGCCTGATCGCTCCATTGCCCCTGCCACACCGCATCGCGGGCATAGGGCGACGACCAGCCCAAGGTGCGATCGCGGGCCTCGTCCGGCAAGGCGCTGATCAGTTCCTGAAATCCCGGCAGTTCTTCCAGCCCGGTGATGACCACGTACACCGGCAGGCTCAGACCAAAGCGCTGCAACAGATCGATGAAACGCCGACGCGCCGCCAGACCGAGCTGCGTGGCCTGTTCCAGATTGCTCAGCCGACTGACCGGCACCGTCCAGATCACCCCGTCCAGCGGCCGCTTGCTGCGCAGGCGCAGGATCAACCCGAGCAAGCGCCACCAGCCGCCGCGTTGCAGGTGCATGCCGTCTTCCGGCAGAAACAGCGCCTGCGGCACCACCAGCACCGCGCCTTCGGAGTCCGACCACCAACGGCCGAACCACGCCGGTTTGTCAGTGGGTTGCAAACGCCATTGAGTGGCGAGTTGCGCGCCCTGGGTTTCATCGCCGAGCATCAGCAGCCACGGCATCTGATAACGGTCGTGGGCGCCCTGCTCCTGTTCCATGTGCCGCACGGCGGCGTAGAAACTGCGGATCGCCGCGCCGCTCTGGGTGCGCAGCCACCACACCGCCACCGCGATGATCACCAGCAGCAGAAGGATGGCGACCACCCAGGCCACAATCGTCAGGGTACTCATGAGTCTTGCTCCGGCGCCGTCAGCGTATCGGGCGCCTGCAACACCGGCTCCAGTTCCTGACGGATGTCGCGCCACAGAAACTGCCCGAGCCCGGTCAGCAGCAGAATCATCGCCAGAATGCCCAGCGCCAGACGAAAGCCATCGGGCAACGCCGTGCGCACCGGCAACTGCAAGGGTGTCGCCAGCGAAGGCTGTACCAGTCGCTGACTGACACCCGCGTAATCGGCCTCGTCCTGCCAGGCAAACGTGAACAGGGCCCGCCGCCATTTTTCCCGTTGCACCTGACCCTGCTCACCGCGCAGGCGTCCGTGGAAACCGAGGATCAGGCACTGCAAATACACGTTGGCCAGATCGCGAGTGGTGGGCTGCTGTTCATCGAGCAAGGTCTGGATCGCCGCCGGCACTTGCTCGCCGGCCTGACGGCTGGAATACAGTCGCGACTCCAGGGGTTTTTCCTGCCAGGCACTCTGGCCCGGCCACGGGCTGAACAACAGGGTCTCATCGACCAGCGCGACAAAGGCATACACCAACGCCTTGACCTGTTCGGTCGCCGAATCGCCCACTCGGGCAAACGCGGTGCGCCACAACCGTTGCGAAGCCTGGGTCGAGAGTTCGACCACGGTTTCGACCAGCGCCGCTTCGTCCTCGCTGTCCTTGGGCAACTGGCTCCAGTCCTGCGACCACTGCTGCCACGTCTGGCGGAACGCACTGCTCAGCGGAGCGTCCTGCAACCCGAGGCTTGCGGCACTTCCTTGCGACATACGACGTTCCTTGTGTGATCAGGCACGTTCACTGTTCTGGGCGACAAACAACACCACTTGCCACGGGCTGCTGGTCAGCCGGGTGGCCGGCGCGGCGATCATCAGCGGCAGTTGCGCGTCGAACCAGCTGCCTTCGGCGGTCACCACGAACAACCGGGTGTCTTCGCCGACGCTGTAAGCCACCTGCTCGCTGCGGCTCATGGCCTGATGCGTCAGACCGCTCATGCGCTGGCGGCTGAGCAACGCGATGTGCGGCGCCGAAGCGATGATCGCGCCCCGCAACCACTCGCCGGCTGCCTGCTCGCTTGCACCGTTGGGCATGCGCAGGCCGATGACCAGACGCTGGCTCGGTTGCTCGTCCGGCAACTGAATGGAAAAGCTCTGCTCGCCGCGCTCGAACGCGATGCTGCGATAACCGGCGCGGATCAGTTCCAGGGTGTTTTCCAGCCAGTCGAGCAACGGTTCGTAACCGCGCTGCAATTCGAGAAAATCCAATGGCGCAAAAGCCGGCACGCCCGCCAGCGGATCCAGCGCCGACCACGCACCGGCGAGTCCCAGCAGTTGCACATAAATGCTTTGCGGATGAGCGACACGACTGATCAGCGCCCCTTCCACTTCCGGCAACCGCGCCCACAACGCCGTCATCTGCCGACGGATTTCCAGCGCGTCATCCTGATTGCCGGCCTGCAGCGCCTGGCGCAATCGCCCGCCGAGAAACAGGCACTTCTCCCGCGCCCGCGCGCAGAGCCCGGCCACCCGTCGACCCAATGGCGATTCCGGCAGCAGGACCGGTGTCGGCGGCGTGTACGGCAACGGCAGGAAACCGCCGCCCTCCTTGCGGATTTTCAGCAGCGGCAGGCAGATCGAATCGGCTTTGTTCAGTTGCGTACACAGCCGTGGATTGGGACGCCACACCGTGATCGATTCAGGAAATTCACCGCTGGTGAGATCCGGTAACGCCTCGCCGACCACCGATTGCAGACGCCCCTTGAGCGGCAACAACTGGCCGGCGCGCCACAGCGGACTGATCGCCAGATAAACCGTCACCGTCGCATCGTCCGTGGCGTCGATCGCGGCAGCGATGTCCAGCTCCAGCGTCGGGTCAACGCCGACTTGCAGATTGACCGGCAGACCGTCCGGCATCGTCCCTTGCAACGACAGCACCCGCAGCACCCCGGCACTCATCGCCGAAGGGTCGAACTCCATGTGGCTGATCCCGAAGAACCATGGATTGCACGCCTGAGCCAGATGCGCGCCGAGCGCCTCGGCCCGCAGGCCCTGTAACTGAAAATGCTGTGGCAGCAATTGCATGCCTTCATGCCAGCAGACCGCGTCAGGTAGCAGACTCATACGACTCCCTTCGACTGCACCGCGAACCGGCGGCGGACGGTGTGTTTCAGTTTTCCTTGCTGACCAGGCTCATCTCGCGACTGTCGAACTTGAGCCATGCGTCGCTCTGATCGTCCAGCCGCAGGCGGTGCGCTCCGGGAGTGTTATAGCTGGCGAAGACCAAAAGTCCAGCCGCCCGCTTGCCCCCCAAAGGGAACGGCTGGCGGTCGATGAATTGCCCCGGCACCAGCTCCAGCCCCCACACGCTCATCAGCTGACGATAGTCGCGCTGGTACTGCTCGCGCTCGGCAAACCACTGACGGGCACTGATGCCCGACAGTTGCTTGAGCAGATCCGGATCGTTGACCGCGATGAAATCCACGGCGATCGGAGTGTCGTCATTGGCCTTGGGAGCGACGTCGAGGGTCAGGCTGTCGAGATCGACTTTCGGCCCGAAAAACGAACAACCGGCGAGCAGCGCAAACCCGATTGTTAGAAAAAGTCGTGCAGACAAAATGAATTTTCCTTTTCGCCAGTCAGTCCAAAAAAGTTTTTCGCTTGCATTTTTATAGACCTGTTCTAGCGTCTTGGGTAGTTCGGTTCCTACAGCCGAATGAGGAAGGTTTGTCAAAGGAACGACAGGTCATCTGCCACCCTTTCTAACCTGTGGTCCAGCAAGGGAAAGCGATGAACGGGCCTCCCCGATGCATTGCGCCCGCTCATCGCATCGGAGTCCGCCGACATGGCAGAAAGTACCCAGCACAAGCTCGACCGGGTTCGCCCGCCCCGCGTGCAAATCACCTACGACGTCGAAATCGGCAATGCCATCGAGAAAAAGGAATTGCCGCTGGTAGTCGGCATCCTCGCCGACCTCTCGGGCAAGCCGCTCGAACCCTTGGCAAAACTGACCGAACGCCGTTTCACCGAAATCGACCGCGACAACTTCAACGACGTCCTCGCCTCCATCGCCCCCCGCGCCACGCTGCAAGTCAACAACACCCTCAGCGGCGACGACAGCAAGCTCAACATCGAACTCAACTTCAAGCACATCGACGACTTCGACCCGGTCAAGGTGGTGGAGCAAGTCACGCCGCTGCGGCGCCTGTTCGAGGCCCGCCAGCGTCTGCGCGACCTGCTGACCAAACTCGACGGCAATGACGATCTGGACAAGCTGCTGCGCGACGTCATCGCCAACACCGAAGGCTTGCAAGAGATCAAGTCGGCCCGCCCGGACACCGCTGTCCCGGCCGCTGATGCCGAAGCTCCGGCCGAACCGCAAGCCTGATCGTCCACCTGACCGAGGAAGAATTCGCCATGCCCGCCGCCGCCCAGAATCAAGCCAGCGAAAATGCTGCCGCCGAGACTTTATCCCTGCTTGATCGAATCATCGCCGAGGGCCGCATGGCCCATGACGACAGTCAGCAGGATTACGCCCGCGACATGCTCGCGGAATTCGCCACCCAGGTGCTCGACGAAGGCATGGCCATCGACAAGGACACCGTGGCGATGATCAACGACCGCATCAGCCAGATCGACGAGCTGATCAGCGCCCAGCTCAACGAAGTGCTGCACCACCCGGACCTGCAAAAACTCGAAGCGTCCTGGCGTGGCCTGCACATGCTGGTGCAGAACACCGAAACCAGCACCCGGCTGAAACTGCGCCTGCTCAACGTGACCCAGAAAGAGCTGCAGAACGATCTGGAAAAAGCCGTCGAGTTCGACCAGAGCGCGCTGTTCAAGAAGATTTACGAAGAGGAATACGGCACCTTCGGTGGCCATCCGTTCAGCCTGCTGGTGGGTGACTACACCTTCGGCCGCCACCCGCAGGACATCGGCCTGCTGGAGAAACTGTCGAACGTCGCCGCGGCCGCCCACGCCCCCTTCATCGCTGCTGCCAGCCCACGGCTGTTCGACATGAACAGCTTCACCGAACTGGCGGTGCCGCGTGACCTGTCGAAAGTGTTCGAGAGCCAGGAGCTGATCAAGTGGCGCTCGTTCCGCGAAAGCGAAGACTCGCGTTACGTCTCCCTGGTGCTGCCGCACTTCCTGCTGCGCCTGCCTTACGGCCCGGACACTTCGCCAGTGGAAGGCATCAACTACGTCGAAGACACCAACGGCACCGACCACAGCAAATACCTGTGGGGCAACGCCGCGTGGGCGCTGTCGCAACGTATCACCGAAGCCTTTGCCAAATACGGCTGGTGCGCGGCGATCCGTGGCGCTGAAGGCGGCGGCGCGGTTGAAGGTCTGCCGGCGCACACCTTCCGCACCAGCTCCGGTGATCTGTCGCTGAAATGCCCGACCGAAGTGGCGATCACCGACCGCCGCGAGAAAGAGCTCAACGACCTCGGTTTCATCGCCCTGTGCCACAAGAAGAACAGCGACATCGCGGTGTTCTTCGGCGGTCAGACCACCAACAAATCCAAGGTCTACAACACCAACGAGGCCAACGCCAACGCACGGATCTCGGCGATGCTGCCGTACGTGCTCGCGGCCTCGCGTTTCGCCCATTACCTGAAGGTGATCATGCGCGACAAGGTCGGCAGCTTCATGACCCGCGACAACGTGCAGACCTACCTCAACAACTGGATCGCCGACTACGTGCTGATCAACGACAACGCGCCGCAGGAAATCAAGGCGCAGTACCCGTTGCGTGAAGCGCGGGTGGACGTCACCGAAGTCGCCGGCAAGCCTGGTGCCTATCGCGCGACGGTATTCCTGCGGCCGCACTTCCAGCTCGAAGAGCTGACCGCGTCGATCCGCCTGGTTGCGACCCTGCCGCCACCGGTAGCCGCCTGACCTGCACACGCCCGCAGGGTTTTCCTGCGGGCGCCTCCCGTTTGCCTAGCGCGACACCTTTCAGGAGTTTCAAGCGATGGATGCAATCATTCTCGACCTCGGCGGCGACATCAAAGGCGACAGCCTGCTCGAGGGTTACGCGGACAAGATCGAAGTCATGTCCTACAGCCACAACGTGGCGATGCAAGTCACCAACGACGTCAGCAACTCGGAGCGCACCTCCGGCAAGCCCCACGTCGGCGAGTTCACCCTGACCAAATTCGTCGACACCTCCACACCGTCGCTCAACGAATACTGCTGCGCCGGCAAACCGATCCCGGAAGCCAAGATCACCATCGGCCGCAACGCCGCCGAAGGCAGCGGGCAACTGCTGCCGTTCATCATCTACACCCTGACCAACGTGGTGATTTCCAACGTCAGCGTCAGCGGCGGTACCGGCGGCAAACCGGTGGAAACCCTGTCCCTGAACTTCACCAAGATCAAATGGGAACTCACCGCGCAGAAAGACGACGGCACCAAGGAAGGCACAGCGGCCTCGACCTGGGACATGGCCGCCAACAAGCTCGTCAGCTAACCCGGCGGCGCGGCCATGGCAGGCACCGGCTTACTTCCACCGCTGTTCGAACGCCTCGCCTCGAGCGAGGGCGACGAGGCGCGGGAGTTCGATCGGCAGGATTTGCTCGACTCGGTGCACGCCGAGCTCGGGCGCCTGTTCAACACCCGCCGTGGCCCGCGCCCCCTGACCTCCCCGCCCAGTGTCATCGACTACGGCATCGCGGACTGGAGCGCCCTGCAACAACAGCGCAGCGATGACCGGCGTCGTCTGGCGCGGGACATTCGCGAAGCCATCACCCATTTCGAACCACGCCTGCTGCTCGGCGAGGTTCAGGTCAATCCCCTGCCCGAGCACCCGCAGCGCCTGAGCATTCGCCTGACCGGTGAATTGCGCAGCGGCTCGCAGCACTGGCCGGTGGCATTTGTCATCGAGCCCTGCAACGAAGGGCTGGAGGTGCGCCATGAGCGACTCGATTGACCCGCAATTGCTCGACTACTACCAGCGCGAACTGACCTGGCTGCGACATGCCGGCGGACAGTTTGCCGAACGCTATCCGAAAGTCGCACGACGGCTGGAACTGTCCCCCGGCGAATGCCCCGATCCGCACGTCGAACGATTGCTGGAAGGTTTCGCCCTGCTCGCCGCACGTCTGCAACGGCGGCTGGATGACGACTACGCCGAATTCAGCGACGCGCTGCTCGAACAGCTTTATCCCCTGGCCATGCGCCCGTTGCCGTCGTGCGCGATCGTCCAGTTCGAACCGGACCCGAGCAAAGGCAACCTCGACGGCGGCTATCCCCTCCCCCGGGACACGCCATTGTTCGTCACCACCAGCAAGGGCGAGAGCATTCACTTTCGCACCAGCGCCGCCGTGCGTTTGTGGCCAGTCGAAGTCAGCGAAGCCTTGTTGCTGGGTAGCGATGAAGCCCAGGCGCTGACCGGTGTGGCGCAGTCCCGCTCGGCGTTGCGCCTGAGTCTGCGTTGCCTCGGCGACAGTCAGTGGTCCGAGCTTGGCATCGAACACTTGCGCATTCACCTGGCCGCATCACCAGTGATCAACGCCAGCCTCTATGACCTGCTCGGCGCCCACGCGGTGCAGGTGCTGGCCGGCTCGCCGGGGAGCATTCCCGCCGGCGTGAAAGGTCTGCCGAAGATGGTTGGTTTCGCCGACGACGAAGTGCTGCTGCCGGACGAAGACGGCGTGCATCCAGGTATGCGCCTGCTGGCCGAGTACTTCGCGTTCCCGGACAAATTCCACTTCTTTGATCTGCCACTGTCCGGCGTATCGAGTGACAGCCAGACGCTGTATCTGTACATCGTTTTTGATCGGGCCCCGGCCGGCCGATTGCACTTGCAGGCCAGCGATATAGCGCTGGGCTGCGCGCCGGTGATCAACCTGTTCCCGCGCACTTCGGAGCCGCTGCGCCCGGACGGCACCCGCAGTGAGTATCGACTGATCGCCGACAGCCACCGGGAAAACAGCGTCGAGATCCACAGCATCCGCAGCGTGCGCGCCAGCTCCGCCAGCGGTGTGCAACGGCTGCCGGCGTATTTCGGCAGCCAGCACAGCAGCGGTGACCGGCAACGTTACTGGCATGCGCGGCGAGTCAACGGACAGACGCCGAACCGGCTCGGCAGCGATCTGTTGGTCAGCGTTGTCGACACCCGTTTCGAACCGCAGACCGATCTGCCCGATTACAGCCTGACCGCCGAACTGCTCTGCACCAATCGGCATCTGGCCCAGAGCCTGCCCGCCGGTACACCGCTGGGTTTCGAACGGCCGGGTCCGGTGGCGTGGGCACGCCTGCGCAATCCCCCGAGCCCGCAGAGCCTGCCGCGTCTGGACGGTGATTCGCGCTGGCGGCTGGTCTCGCAACTGACCCTCAATCATAAGTCGCTGGTCGAAGGGCCGCAGGCACTGGATGCGCTGAAGGAAATCCTGACCCTGCACAACCTGCGCGATGAAGCCAGCGCCCTGCGCCAGATTGAAGGTCTGCTGAGCCTCGGTTGCGAACGAGTAATCGGCCATGTCGGCGCCGACGCCTGGCGCGGCTGGCGCAACGGGCTTGAAGTGCAATTGCAGCTTGATCCACAGCATTTCGTCGGCAGCAGCGCGGTGTTGTTTTCAGCGGTGCTCGCGCAATTCTTTTCGGTGTACGCCACGGCCAATCGCTTTGTGCGCACGGTGCTCATGCAGGCAGACAAGGAGGTCAAGGCATGGCAACCCCAAGCCGGCATGCCCCTGTCGCTCTGACCCTGAGCCAGCGCCTGCGCCGTGATCCACAGGCGTTCGAATGGTTGCAGGCGTTGCTGTTGCTGGAGCGCGAACAGCCCCAGGCCGACGCCCTTGGTTCGGGTACATCGCCACAGGCCGAAGCGCTGAAATTGCGCGGGCCGCTGACGCCGTTGTTCGCCGCCAGCCAGATCGAAAGCCTGGAAGAAAACCCCGGTGAACCGCTGACCCTGAACTCGCCGATGTTCGGCCTCGGCGGCCCCGACGGCCCGCTGCCTTACGCCTATCAGGAATGGCTGCAACAACGTGCGCGGGCCAAGGATCACGCGCCCGCCGAGTTCCTCGACCTGTTCCAGCATCGGCTGCTGAGCCTGCTATACAAGGTGATGCGCAAACACCGGATCGCCCTCGGTTTCACCACGCCCGGCGCTTCGCCCGTGCAGGCGCAATTACGGGCGCTGACAGGGTTGTTGCCCAAGTCCCTGCAGGAACGCCAGGCGATTCCCGACTGCGCCGTTCTGGCCTGCACCGCGTTGTACGCCGATGGCCGCCGGTCATTGGCGGGGTTCGCGGCGATTGTCCGTGAGCAGTTTTCCGTGGCGGTGGAACTGAGCGCTTACGAGGGGGCGTGGCGTGAGATTCCACGTGCCAGCCGCAGCGTCATGAAGGCCGGCGGACGCAATCTGCAGCTCGGCCGCAGTGCTGTCGCCGGTACTCGGGTCTGGGATGAACATGCCGGAATTCGTCTGACGCTGGGGCCGCTGCCATCGACGCAGGCCGCGCGATTCCTGCCGGAAGGCGAAGCGCATCCGGCACTGGCCAGCCTTGCTGCGCTGTATTTCGGCCCGGATCTGGACGTGAAACTGGTGCTGCTGGTGCGCGGTGCGGGGCCGCTGCAACTCGGCCGACAAACCCCGGCCCTGCTGAGCTGGAACGGTGGCCTGCAACGCCAGACCAGCCTCGCCGTGCAACGGATCGAAACCCGCCTGCGTCAGCTGGAGATTACCTGAAATGGAACTGGCCAGCCTGATCGGACGCCTCAACCCGGACAACCGCCGCGCCCTCGAACGTGCCGCGCAACGGTGTTTGCAGCGCGGGCATCACTTTGTCGAGATCGAGCATCTACTACTGGAGTTGCTGGATATCGAGGGCGGCGATTTTGCTTTTCTGCTGCCGCGCTTCGGGCTGGAGCGTGATGCGCTGACGGCGGAGATCAACAAGGCGCTGGACCTGTTCAAGACCGGCAGCACGCGCACGCCGGCGCTGTCTTCGCACACGCTGGGATTGTTGGAAGACGCCGTGGTGCAGGCGAGTGTGCTGGGGATCGACAGCATTCGTTCCGGCTTGCTGTTGCTGGCGCTGATCGATCGCGACGAACGCCGCAGCCTGCTGCTCAACAGCGCGTCGTCATTGCTGCGAATTCCGAAAGAAGCCTTGCGCGCAAACCTGCTGGAATGGACGGCAAACTCCCGTGAGCACGTTGGCCCGCGCTCTGTGTCTTCGGGGAGTCCAACGCCACGGCAAGACTCTGTGCTCGATCAATACACCCAGGATCTGACCGCCGACGCCCATGCCGGGCGCATCGACCCGATCGTCGGTCGCGATGGCGAAATCCGCCAGTGCGTCGACATTCTTCTGAGACGCCGGCAGAACAACCCGATTCTGGTCGGCGCACCCGGAGTCGGCAAAACTGCCGTGGTCGAAGGCCTGGCACTGCGCATCGCCGCCGGGGATGTGCCGCCGTCGTTGCAGGAAGTCAGTTTGCGGGTGCTCGACCTTGGTTTGCTGCAGGCCGGGGCCGGGGTCAAAGGCGAATTCGAACAGCGGCTCAAAGGTGTGATCGACGCAGTTCGCAGCGCCGACAAGCCGATCATCCTGTTCATCGACGAGGCCCACACGCTGATCGGCGCTGGCGGTGCCGAGGGTGGCAGCGACGCGGCCAACTTGCTCAAACCCGCGCTGGCCCGAGGAGAGTTGCGCACGCTGGCCGCGACGACCTGGATGGAATACAAAAAATATTTCGAGAAAGACCCGGCCCTCGCCCGCCGCTTCCAACTGGTGCAGGTGGAAGAGCCGGACGAAACCACCGCCGTGGAAATGCTACGTGGCGTCGCCGCCAAACTCGAACAGCATCACGGCGTGCAAGTGCTGGATGCCGCGATCCACGAAGCGGTGAAACTCTCGCACCGCTACATCTCCGGCCGCCAGTTGCCGGACAAGGCCATCAGCGTCCTCGACACCGCCTGCGCCCGGGTCGCCCTCGGCCAGCACGACGTGCCGCCACCGCTGGAGAGCCTGCGCCACCGTCAGCAAAGCCTCAAAGAAGAAGTTGAACGCCTGCGCCGGGAACAGGCCACGGGGCTTGATCACCGCGAGCGCATCACCCTGCTGGAAAGCGAATCGAAGACCAACGTCCAGGCCATCCGCGAACTTGAAACCCGCTGGAGTGAAGAGCGCGTGGCGGTGCGTGAACTGCTCGACACTCGCCGCGAATTACTTGACCTCAGTGAACGCGCCGACAGCGACAAACCGGATGAAGCCACCGACAGCCGCATCGATCACCTCGCCGCCGAACTGCTGCGCCTGGAAGCCGGGCTCGATGCGATTCGCCAGGACGATCCGCTGGTGCCCGAACAGGTCGACGGCAAAACCGTCGCCGCCGTGATCGCCGGCTGGACCGGCATCCCCGTCGGCAAAATGCTCGCCGACGAAGCCCACGCCGTGCGCACCCTCGGCACACGCATGGGCCTGCGAGTGATGGGCCAGAGCACTGCGCTCAACACCATCGCCCAACGATTGCAGGCCTATCGTGCGGGTCTCACCGATCCGCAAAAACCGGTTGGCGTGTTTCTGCTGGTCGGCCCCACGGGCGTTGGCAAAACCGAAACCGCGTATGCGCTGGCCGATGCCTTGTACGGCGGCGAACGCAACCTGATCAGCATCAATCTCTCGGAATATCAGGAAGCCCACACCGTCAGCCAGCTCAAGGGCGCACCACCCGGCTATGTCGGTTACGGCAGCGGCGGCGTGCTGACCGAAGCCGTGCGGCGCAAACCGTATTCGGTGGTGTTGCTGGATGAAATCGAAAAGGCGCATCCGGATGTGCTGGAAGCGTTTTACAACGTGTTCGACAAGGGCTTGATGGAAGACGGAACCGGGTTGGTGGTCGATTTCAAGAACACCGTGATGCTCGCCACCAGCAATGTCGGCGCCGAACTGTTGCTCGATACACCGACTACACAACTCGGCTCGGAAGTCTTCAACGAGGCGCTGCACAAAGTCCTCCTGCAAGCCTTCCGCCCGGCTTTTCTGGCACGCATGACGGTGGTCGCGTATCGGCCGCTGGATGAGCAGACGCTGGAAGGGATTGTGCTGGCGAAGCTGGAAAAACTGCGGGGCCGTTACAAGGCGGCTACCGGCAAGCAGTTCGAGTTTGATTCGGGAATCGTCAAAGCCGTGCTCGCCAAATGCAGCGCAGCAGGCGCGCGGGATGTCGAGAACGTGCTGATGACGCAGGTGACAGGGAAATTGGCGGAGTGGGTGTTGGAGTAAATGACGTACTGTCATTGAAAGCTAAAAAAATACAGGAGTTAATGGAATGCCGTTACCCAGCGCGCCTCAACAGAGACCTGTTATCAACGTTTTGTCACCGCACAATCCCAACCATCTCTGCATCCTCAGTGTTGTGCTGGGTGTCATCGGGCAGCATGTCACCACCAAGAGCCCGGAAGAGGTACAGGCCTACACTCACCCTGGTGAAAGTACCATTTATGTTGCAGCGAACAAAAATGGCGAGTCATTGATTGCCGCCTGTGAGGTGCTTCTAACCGCCATACACCCCGGTGGTAGTAATGCACTCATGGAAGCGGCCAGAATTCTCCATGTGTTGTTCTCGGAAACGGACCGAGTGATCAATCAGAACATCCCGGAATACGAGTTGCAGGAAAGCTGGCTGAAGAGCAATCAGGTTGGTAATAAAAATGGCAATTGGGCGACAGACGAAAACTCCAAACTGGTCAGATGGAAGTTTCTCGATCGCGCGCCGATCATTCCTGACACCAAACTTTACGTTACCAACATGCCCAGCAAGACCGCGGAGGAAAAGGCAAAGGTCGCCGAAAAAATTCTTGAATTGACCTACAACCCCCGCCTCAACACCAAACAACTCAATAACCTATTGAATTTGGTCAAGGCATTCAAAGAGCAGAAACCATTGCCACGTACGGTGGTGCTGAGCCCGATAACAAAAATAACCAACACTCCTCCAACACCGCATGCCCTGCAATATGTAGAGAATGATGGCTACCATGCGGAAATTTCGCTGATGCGAGCTTTGATTATCGGCAGTGGCTTCAAACCCGTTATCAAGGGAAATCTGGGCGGTAAAAAAGCCGCATGCGCAAAGTGCAGCGCCTGGTTCAGCAAGGTTAAAACGCTGTCGGCGAATCAGATTGATCCTTCTTTTCCAAACGAAGCTGAATTCGGTAATTTGCGACCACAACGACAATCACCTACCAATTGGGCGGCGCCAAAGTTCTCCCCCCACGTTTTTTCCTCGACTGACTTCACTGTTTTCAAAACGGTGTATGAAGGCGCCGGCAAGGTCACGACAAGCGCAGAAGAAGAACTCATGGAATTCACTTGAGGCTGGTCAGCCCATCACAACAGAGTCGCCAACGTCTACGTTCAGGGGATTTAGGGGATTTAAGGGGACAGATTTATTTATGCGAAACAAATAAATCCGTCCCTTCAGGAGAGCAGCAAGCCTATTGGTAAATTTTCAAGATTGCAGGCCTTTAACGGGACTAACGCCAATGCCATTGAATCCGGAATACAAATCCACCACTGTCAACGTAAACGGTAGCAACGTCACGGTGCCTCTTTATGCAAAGGCAACTTTGACATCGACCAACATGACCGGCGGCTCGGGTCCGGATCAGTCCTTGCGACCACCGGGATTCGTGTCCGGTACTTGCCCGGAACATCATCAACGAGGGCATCTGATTGGAAACAAGCTGGGCGGCAGCGGAACCGATCTTCGGAATCTGGTAACACTGACCGAAGGTAGCAACCATCCAATCATGTATGAGTACGAAGCCATGGTTTACGAGTACGTGAAGAAGAATCCCGGGATCGAGTTTGTGTATCAAGTCACCGCACAGTACGACACCTCGCGCTACTTGGTTGCGCAAGTTGCACCCGGTGGTTCGACATCCGGGGCTGCCAACAATCCTTACTGCCCGCTTCCCTGCCCGGAATCTTTACGAATCGACTTTTTCTACGCAGAAGCACCTGGAAAGTTGAATTACCCATTGATATATCGGGTTTTGACGGAGCATGGTGAAGGCTGGAACACTGGACCGCTCTATATTCTCAACGGCGTGTACAAGTTTCACGAAGGTAGCCCGAAACATGTCGCCCAAGGCTGCTGGGCATCGTGAGGTGACTATGAGCTTCGATATTTTCCCGACACTCGAACACGAGATAAGGCTGAGCCCTCCTGAGCGCGCGGTCACACTGATCGCTGCCTGCAATACCAATGAAATCGGCCGATTCAATGTTCGTGAAACCGTCTATCAAACACTCATTGGCTCCAGACCCGAACAGCGAAAAACTCAGTCCTGGATATTTACCTCCAGTGTGATCCGCGCACAGACGGACAGCCGCGATCGGGTCATGGTGTTTGTCAGCGTCAAGAAAAAATATTTGAAAAAAGTATCTGACTCACTCAATGGATGGAGCTGCCCCCACGGGACGCCAATGCAGGTCATCAAAGTTCAACATGGCATCGCATCCTCACAACTTGTTTTTGCGAATTCTTGATCGGAGGCAATGCGGATGCCCCGCTCCACCGACAGCAACACTACGCTCTCCCTCACCGCCACCTCGCTGTCGGCGCTTTACCCTGAGTCGCTCTCCGGTGAGGAAACCCTGAACAACCTCGGCGTTCAAACCCTCAACGGATTGAATGACGGTACCTCGCTCACCCTCACCAGCGCCGTTGCCACCCACGTCACCACCACCCTGCACAACGACGCTCAATTGCGCCCGTTCGATGCCTTGGTCGCTGAAATTCGCCAACTGCCTGCCGATGCCACCGCCGAGCGCTATCAGTTGGTTTTAAGACCGTGGCTCTGGTGGTTGACCCTGGCCAGCAACAACCGCGTATTCCAGAACCTCACCACCTCCGACATCGTCACCACAATCTTCAAAGCTCACGGTTTCACCGATTTCAAACTCTCACTGACCGGCAGTTACACCCCACGTGAATACTGCGTGCAGTACGGAGAAACCGATTTCGCCTTCGTCTCGCGCCTGCTGGAGGAGGAAGGCATCTTCTGGTTTTTTACCCATCAAGACGGCAAACACACGCTGGTGCTGGGCGACAGCAACGACGCCTTCGTACAGATTCCCAACGGGCCGAAGGTCAAGTATCTGGGTCAGCAATTGGGTGAGCGCGAGCTGCACGGCATCCGCTCAGGCCAGGTGTGTCTGCAAGCGGTGGCCGAGGTGTACAAGGCGACGGATTACGAGTTCACCACGCCGACCACTTCACTCTATGGCCAGGCCGAAGCCGTGGCCGGACCGCGTTCGATCTACGAGCATCCCGGCGGTTACAACGCCAAGGCTCGGGGCGATGCATTGACCAAACAGCGGGTCGACGGGCTTCGCAGTGAAGAGAAACGCTTTGTTGGCGAAAGCGACTGCCGCTGGCTGATTCCAGGCCACTGGTTCACCCTCGACGGCCACGAAAACGCGAGCCTGAACATCGACTGGGTCGTCACTCGGGTGACCCATGACGCCAGCCACGAAAGCTATCGCAATCGCTTCGAAGCAATCCCCAAGGCCACGCCGTTTCGTCCGCAACGCCTCACGCCCAAACCGCGCATGCACCCGCAGACCGCCATCGTAGTCGGCAAGTCCGGCGAGGAAATCTGGACCGACGAATACGGCCGGATCAAGTTGCAGTTCCCGTGGGATCGCGACGGCAAGAATGACGAAACCAGTTCCTGCTGGGTGCGCGTGGTGCTGCCGTGGAGCGGCAAGGGTTTCGGCATGCAGTTCGTGCCGCGGATCGGTCAGGAAGTCATCGTGACCTTCATCGACGGGGATCCGGACCGGCCGCTGGTGACCGGTTGCGTCTACAACGGTGATAACGCCCTGCCCTATGCCTTGCCGGCGAACCAGACCCAGTCGGGAATCAAGACCCAATCGTCCAAGGGTGGCGGTGGTTTCAACGAACTGCGTTTCGAGGACAAGAAAGACGCCGAAGAAGTGTTCCTGCAAGCGCAGAAAGATCTGAAGATCAACGTGCTCAACGACACCACCGCCACCGTCGGCCACGACGAAACCCTCACGGTGCAGAACGCCCGCACCCTTACGGTCAAGGAAGGCGACGAAACCGTCACGCTGGAGAAAGGCAAACGCAGCGTGACGATCCAGACCGGCAGCGACAGCCTCGATGTGAAGGACAGCCGCACCGTGAAAGTCGGCGCCGACCAGAACCACAGCACCGGCGGCAACTACACCGACAAGGTCACCGGCGATTACAGCCTGACGGTGGACGGCAACCTGACGATCAAGGTCAGCGGCACCCTCACCCTGCAAAGCGGCGGCAGTTTCACGATCAAGAGCGGTGCAGATCTGGCGACTTCGGCCAGCACTTCGATCACCCAGAAGGCCGGCACCGCCATGACCAATCAGGCCGGCACTTCGCTGGACAACAAGGCCGGAACCACGCTGACCAACGACGCCGGCATCAGCCTGACCAACAAGGGCGCTGCCTCACAGACCGTGGACGGCGGCGGCATGCTGACCATCAAGGGCGGGCTGGTGCAGGTCAACTGACAAGGAGAAGCCATGGCGATCACACCACTGGATCTGCAGCAGGATGACAAACACCTCAAGGGGCGATTGCAGGACGGCCAGCTCGACGGCCCGTTGAACATCAAGGATGACGGGCGCCCGCAGGCGGATCTGAATTACAGCCAGGGCGAATTGCAGGGCACGTCCCTGCTCTATCACCCCAATGGCAAGGTTTCGGCGCAGATGCCGTTTGTGCGTGACAAGCTGCAAGGCATTGCCAGTTTCTACGCGCCCGAGGGCTGGCTGCAGCGCAAGGCCAGCTATCGGCGCGGGTTGTTGCATGGCGAGGCGTTCAATTACTTTCCGGACGGGCAAGTAGCGGAGGCCGAGTTCTATCGCGATGGCGTGCGTGAGGGGCGCTATCAGCGCTTTCATCCCAACGGCAAGCCGGCGGTGGATGCGCGTTATCTGAATGGGCAGTTGATGGAACCGGAGCAAGGGTTTGCCGAGGACGGGCGGCCGCTGGATGCCGATGGCAAACCGATTTCCCGGGTGCGCTGGTGGTTTCGCAAATGGACGGATCCGCAGCAGGCCTGAAAAGCCCCCTCACCCTAGCCCTCTCCCGAAGGGAGAGGGAACCGATCCGGGAATATTGGCGAGTTCCACCGACGTGAAAGATTTGCGCTGAATCCATAATCGCTCGGTCGATCAGGTCGATGTAAGCCGAATGACACCTCGGTCGGCTCCCTCTCCCTCCGGGCGGTCCGACGTTTCGGGAGGGCTGGGGTGAGGGCCATGGATTTAACGACAAGCGAAGAAGCTCAGGGAATCAACATCTGCATCTGCCCCGGCATCACGATCTTGATCACCCCTGCCCAGTTGCACATCAACGTGCTGTTGGCATCGATCGCCGGCATCCCGCCCAGCAGTAAGGTCGGCGCACCGCCGGGGATCCACGGCGTGGCGGTGGCGGGAATGCACGGCATCGGCGTCAACACGCCCAGCGCCGCAGCCGTGGCAGCAGCGACCATCGGGTTGGCCATGCTCATGCACATGCCGAACGTGGTGACGTTGACCAGCGGAATGTGATCCATGATGTTCGCCGCCGGCATCCCGCCGGTCAGCGTGCGGTTGACCGGCAGCACGTTGAGCACCGCCGGTGCGGCACCGAAACTGCATTGCAGGGTGGCGCTGGCACAGACTTGCGGGCAGCCCATTTCAAAGCTCCTTCGTAAACAAGGCATACGCGCTAAACCTTAGTCGCCAGCGGCCCCGCGCGCACATTCCCAAAGGTGATTATCGTCCAACACGCTAACCTATAAGACCGAACCGCGCTTGTGACGACCCGAGCGCGCCATTAGATTAGCCAATGATGTGTGGCCTCCAAAATAAGCAGAAGGGATAAGCATGGCGCTTACTGACCAGTCCACCCGTATCCGCTCTGGCGAAGAACTCGATGCCAGCCTGATCGATCCGTACCTCAAGGCGCACATTCCGGGCCTGACCGGCACGCCGCAGATCAGCCAGTTTCCCGGCGGCGCGTCGAACCTGACCTACCTGCTGGAATACCCGGACCAGGAATTCGTCCTGCGCCGTCCGCCGTTCGGCCACAAAGCCAAGTCCGCCCACGACATGGGCCGCGAATTCCGCATCCTCAACCAGTTGCGCGATGGCTTCCCGTATTGCCCGAAAGCCTACGTGCACTGCACCGACGATTCGGTGATCGGCGCCGAGTTCTACGTGATGGAACGGGTCAAGGGCATCATCCTGCGCTCGGACCTGCCGCCGGAACTGGGCCTCGACCCGGCCAAAACCGAAGCCCTGTGCAAGAGCTTCATCGACCGTTTCGTCGAACTGCACCGCGTCGATTACAACGCCTGCGGCCTCGGCGATCTGGGCAAACCGGAAGGCTACGTCGCCCGCCAGATCAAAGGCTGGAGCGAGCGTTACGAAAAAGCCCTGACCCCGGACGCACCGCACTGGGAACAGGTCAAAGCCTGGCTCAACGACAAGATGCCGGCCGATCACCCGACCTCCAGCATCGTGCACAACGACTACCGCTTCGACAACGTCATCCTCGACCCGAACAACCCGATGCAGATCATCGGCGTGCTCGACTGGGAACTGACCACCCTCGGCGATCCGCTGATGGACCTGGGCAACACCCTCGCCTACTGGATCCAGGCCGACGACCCGGCACCGGTGCAACTGATGCGCCGCCAGCCAAGCCACGCGCCGGGCATGCTGACCCGCCGCGAATTCGTCGATTACTACGCCGAGCGTTCGGGCATCCAGATCGACAATTTCGACTTCTACTACACCTACGGCCTGTTCCGCCTGGCCGGCATCGTGCAGCAGATCTACTACCGCTTCTTCCATGGCCAGACCCAGGACAAACGCTTCGCGCAGTTCATTCACATGAACAAACTGCTGGAGCAGATGAGCCTGCAGGTCATTGCCAAATCCAGCCTCTGATGACGGCGTTATAACAAGGCTTACTACAAGGGAATCCCATGTCCAAGACTCAGTTGTTCGACCTCGACGGCAAGATCGCTTTCGTCTCCGGCGCCAGCCGCGGCATCGGTGAAGCCATCGCCAAACTGCTGGCCCAGCAAGGCGCCCACGTCATCGTTTCGAGCCGCAAACTCGAAGGCTGCCAACATGTGGCCGACGCCATCATCGCCGCCGGCGGCAAGGCCACCGCCATCGCCTGCCACATCGGCGAAATGGAACAGATCAGCCAGGTCTTCGCCGGGATCAAGGAACAGTTCGGGCGCCTGGACATCCTGGTCAACAACGCCGCGACCAACCCGCAATTCTGCAACGTACTGGACACCGACCTCGGCGCCTTCCAGAAAACCGTCGACGTGAACATTCGCGGCTACTTCTTCATGTCGGTGGAAGCCGGCAAGCTGATGCGCGAAAACGGCGGCGGCAGCATCATCAACGTAGCGTCGATCAACGGCATTTCGCCGGGGATCTTCCAGGGCATCTACTCGGTGACCAAAGCCGCCGTGATCAACATGACCAAAGTCTTCGCCAAGGAATGCGCGCAATTCGGCATCCGCTGCAACGCCCTGCTGCCAGGCCTGACCGACACCAAGTTCGCCTCGGCCCTGGTGAAGAACGACGCCATCCTGAAACAGGCCCTGACGCAGATCCCGCTCAAGCGCGTAGCCGACCCGAGCGAAATGGCCGGCGCCGTGCTGTACCTGGCGAGCGATGCCTCGAGCTACACCACTGGCGTATCGCTGAACGTGGACGGCGGATTCCTGTCCTGATCCGCTTCTGACGCAAAACAAAAGGCAGCCCAAGGGCTGCCTTTTTCATGCCTCCAAAACCTTCGGCAACTGCCAGCCGAAATGCACCGACAACAACCGCAACAACAAACACGCCGCCCCCGCCAGCAACGCAGCCGCCACCGGCGGCACACCCAGCCTGCGCCCGACAATCAATACCGCCGCACCGACAAACGCCGAACTGGCATACAGATCCGCCTGCAACACCACCGGCACCCGCGCCAGCACAATGTCACGCAGCACCCCGCCGCCGACCCCGGTAATCGTGCCCATCAGCATGGCCACAAACGGCGAGATCCCGAAATTCAACGCCTTCTGCGCCCCGGCCACGGCAAACAACGCCAGACCCGCCGCATCCAGCACGATCAGCGTCGAACCGGACCAACCCAGCACCTGCTCATGAAAAACAAACGCCACCCCGCCCATGGCAAACGCCAGCGCCGGATAACGCCAGTCCGCCACAGCCTTGGGCGGCGTCGCACCGATCAACAGATCACGCGTCACCCCGCCACCGAGCGCGACGATGAACGCAATCACCATCACCCCGAGCAGATCGAGCTGACTGCGCATCGCCGCAATCGCGCCTTCAACCGCAAACACCGCCGTACCGACCAGATCGGCCACCAGCACAATCCACTCGACCCGCGCCTTCACAGGCGCCCGGCTTATTGAGTGACGCAACGGGTCTTGGTGATGTGTCGAGTCACTTGCCCGTCGGCATACGCATCACCGGCGACCTCGGTATTTTCCATGACCTGACAAGTCCGCTCAGGCGGCGGAGGCGGTGCTGCCGGCGGAGGGGGTGGAGGACTGGCGCAACCACTGAGCAGCACCAGACCGAAAGCCGACAACAACGAAGAACACACGCGTTTCCCAGGATTGTTCATAGGATGACCCGCGATGAATGGAAGAAAACTCCCGTCGCCGAGCAGGACAACGCCCGGTTATGGAAACCGAACCACTCATTCCTTATAGACCAGTGGGGGGTGAGTGCCAGTGAAATGGTGGGATTGGGGGGAATTGGCTGTCGATTTTGGGCGGAGTTGTTGATTGGATCGTGGGTTCCGACGAATCGAGGACAACCTCAAGAGCCGGCCCTCACCCCAGCCCTCTCCCGGAGGGAGAGGGGGCCTACGGAGTTGTTCATTCGAGTTACATCGACCTGAACCAGCGAGGCGAACTCAGGTTTTGAAGAGCACAGTCGGCCTTACGCTCTTCACACTTCACACTTCACACTTCACACTTCACTCCCCACCCCTCACCACCCGCTCTTAACCACTCAAAACGATGAGCGTTAGCTCGAGTACCGCTTTTGATCGCAGGGCCCGTCGGCAGGCTGAGTGGAGGGATTGATCCGGGGGTGGGAGCGCAGCGACCGTGCGGCGCAGCCGCATGCATCGAGAGGAGGTGCAGCGAAGCAAACCGTAGGCGATGCCCCCGGATCAATCCCGGAGCGAAGGAACACCGAGCCAAAGCGAGGTGCCGAACGTCAGGGTAAAGCCTTTTTGGTTACTTTTGAGGCGTTTGTCAAAAGTGACCCGCTGTAAGAGCGGAACCGCCAGCCGCAACACCCGAAGAAACGGATACACACCCAAACCCAAAAACAGCATGGTCGGCCCAAAGGCCGCCAAGTTCAACTGGGCGAGCGCAAAGAATTACTCTCAAGCTCATACCGCAACTCACCAATCAAAGCATCCACCGCCTCTGGAGTTCGCAAGGCACCAAGACTCAACCCACTAATCACCAGATCCACCCGCCCCGAAACCGGCTCATAAAGCTTCACAGTCAGCGAATGATCCCCATCCACCACACACTCACAAGCCAACGGCGAAAAACTACGCTCAAGCCGAGCCCGCAACTGCGCCAGATAAATCATAGCGCCAGCTCCACACAACCAGGCTCAACAACCAACAACACATTCATAAAGGGCTGATCCATTAGCAGGTTCCAAAAAGACACGATCACCAAAAAAATGCATCGCACCTCAACAGACTAAGAACACCCCGCCCGATCAAACACCCGAATTTGCACCCCCTGAACTAGTGCATTTGCACCTTACCGCTGCCCCCGACCGCCCCCCGAAAACAACCCACGCTCGCGAGCCCAGACAATCGCCTCGCTGCGACTGTGCACATCCAGCTTCGAATACACCGTCGCCACATGATTGCGCACCGTGTTCGGCGCCAGCTTCAGCCGCGCAGCAATCTCCTTGTCCGCCAGCCCCTCACAGATCAGCGCCAACACATCACGCTCCCGGGCCGTCAGATCGGTGAACGACACGCTCGGCAGCTGCGGCGAGTTGACCTTCTTCACATTGGCCAGCTTTTCGATCAACGTCCGACTGAACCAGGATGCATCCTTCATCACCTCTTCAATCGCCGCCACCAGCTCAAGCTCGGTGCGCTTGCGCTCGGTGATGTCCATCAGCACCAGCAGATAGCACACCGCGTCCTGGATGTTGACGGTGTCGGCGGACATCGCGCACTCCAGCAGCTCGGCGTCTTTCCTGCGGATCCGCATATCGACGCGGTCAACGCGGCCGGTTTTCTCCAGTGCCGCCAGTAACCGGGCGCGTTCCGCCGGTTCATCGATGAAGTCCAGTTGCGCGACGGTCTTGCCGAGCACGTCGTCGCTCTCGTAAGCCAGGGTATCGAGAAAGGCCTGATTGACGTCGATCAGCCGCTGCTCATCGGCGCTGCAAATCAGGATCGGTACCGGCGTCAGGCGAAAGGCCTTGGCGAACCGCTCTTCACTCTGGCGCAGGGCGACTTCGGCCTTATGCCTGAGCTCCATGTCGACAAACGAAAACAGCATGCAATCCTCGTCATTGAGCACCAGCGGCTGCCCCGCGACGATCACCTGTTTAATGCCACCGTCCGGCAATCGCAGCTCGGCCTGCATCTGCGGGATCGTCGCGACATCGCGCAGGCGCTGGATCGCCAGGTCCTTGCGCTCGGCCTGTTCGAGAATATCCAGCTCATAGGTCGAGGCGCCGATCACTTGATCGCGGGTGTAGCCAGTCATCTCCAGGAACCCCGGATTGACCTTGATATAACGCAAGTCGCTGAGACGGCAGATCACCGCCGGCGCCGGATTGGCATTGAAGGTTTTTTCGAAGCGCTGTTCGGCATTGGCCCAGTCGGTGACGTCGCTCATGATCAGCACCAGCGACTCGATGTCGCCGTCGCGATCGGTCAGCACCATGCTGCGCACGCTGTGCACCCAGGTGCGTTCCTCATCACTGTTCGGGGTGACTTCGACCAACACGTCGCTGAAGGTTTCGCCGGTGGCTACGCGGCTGATCGGGTATTGCTCCGGTGTCAGCGTGTGGTTGTTGCGATAGCGCAGGTTGAAGCGCTCGACGTATTCCCCGGCATTGTTGCCCAGCTCGCCGATCCGGCTGACGCCATGCATCGCCAGCGCCGCCTCGTTGGCCCAGAGAATCGTCTGGTCGAGTTCCAGCAGAATCACCCCGTCGGACAGCCCGGCGATGATCTGCTGCAACTGACGGCGATTGGTTTCGGTGGTCAGGACGTCCCGGCTCATTGGTTCTCCACAAGTTCGCGCATGTGAAGTTTACGACCGCAGGCCGTTGTGATCGTGCCGGGCAACTTTGTCCCCGATTACCGAGCGCTGTGATCGACCAGCTCGCGCAGCGTATCGAGAAACAGCTTGAGCACCGGCGAGGCATCGTCCGCTCGATAAGTCGCGTACAGCGGCACTTGCGGCAACGCCGGGGTCAGGCGCCGGAACACCAGTCCGGCGGGAGCCAACTGCTCGATCGATGCGGGTAACAGCGCCACGCCAAACCCGGCGCGAACCAGACTGAGCAAGGTCTGCACCTCGATCACCTGCTGGCGGATCTGCGGAGTGAACCCGGCCTGAATGCAGCACTGATAGAGAAAATTGGCGAACCGCGACTGCTTCAATTCCAGCGCCACAAACGGCTCCTGCGCCAGATCAGCCGGCGCCAGCACCTCGCGTCGGGCCAGCGGGTGATCCTGCGGCATCACCACATGGATCGGTTCATGGATCAGCAATTCATTGCGCAATTGCGGGTCGTCATAACCGACGCGGAACACGCAGGCGTCGATGCGTTTTTCCTTCAACGCCTTGACCTGGGCCGCCGGGGTCATTTCATGCAAACGCCAGGTCACCTGCGGATAGCGCTCGCGAAACAGGTGCAGCGCCTTGGGCAGCACGCCGACCATCACCGAACTGATCATGCCGATTTCCAGCTCGCCCAGTTGCCCGCGACCAGTTTGGCGGGTCAGGTCCAGCGCCCGCTCGAGTTGCTCGAACACCAGCGGCGCCTGCTCCTTGAGCATCTGCCCCGCCGCTGTCAGCTCGACCCGATGGTGGCTGCGCTCGAACAGCGGCGTGCCGAGTTCTTCCTCCAGCAAACGAATCTGCTGGCTCAGCGGCGGCTGGCAGATGTGCAGCCGTTCGGCGGCGCGACCGAAGTGCAGCTCATCGGCCAGGGCCATGAAGTACCGCAGCAAACGCAGGTCCATGGCGACTTACCCCAGGTTCAGTGGCGTGGAACGCTGACGCACCCCGGTCAGGCTGAACAGCGCATTGGCAATCGCCGGGACCACCGACGGACTGCCCAGCTCCCCGACGCCGCCCGGTTTGTCCGGCTGGCCATCGAGCACGAGAATGTCCACCGGCGGCATGTCGGACATGCGGGTGACGCGATAGTCGTGGAAATTGCTCTGCACCACTCTGCCCTGCTGGATGTCGAGACGATCGAATAGCGCGTGGCCGAGGCCCCACATCAATCCGCCGTAAATCTGCTCCTCGACCCCGCCGGGCGACACCGCCAGACCGCAATCGACCACACAGGTCAGCTTCTCGACCCGCACCTTGCCGTCCACTTTCGCGACCCGCGCCACCACGGCGATGAAACTGGTGTAGCCCTGATTGGTGGCGATCCCCAGCGCCGTGTCCGGCGGCAGTTTCTGGCCCCAACCGGCGCGTTCAGCGGCCTGCTTCAGCACCGCCACATGCCGTGGCCGCTCCTGCATGTTGACCAGCCGGAATGCCAACGGATCTTCACCGGCCGCGTGGGCCAGTTCATCCATGAAGCTTTCCACGGCGAACACGTTGGGAATGAAGCTCACCGAGCGATACCAACCGCTGGGCACGTTGCTTTCGTGTTTGACCCAGTTCAGCTCCAGGTGCGGCGGACGGTAGGCGAAGTCCCACGCGGTGATCGCTTCGGTGGTGCTGTAATCCATGTGATCCGGACGCTCGAAATAGCCCGGCTCCCACTGTTCCGGCGAGGCAGGCGACACCGCGTGCAGTTGCAGCGCGGTGAGTTTGCCTTGGGCATCCAGCGCGCCTTTTACCCGATGCAGCGTGGCCGGGTGATTGAACAGCGCGTGCATCTCGTCTTCGCGGCTGTTGAGCAGTTTCACCGGCACGCCGGTCTTCTGCGCCAGATACGCGACCTCGAACAACCAGTATTTGGCTTCCCGCGCACCGAAGCTGCCACCGGACACCAGCTCATGAATGGTGACTTTTTCCTTGCCGATGCCGCACACGGTTTGCGCCGCTTCCAGCGCCGACGACGGCACCTGCACGCCGCCCCAGTAGGTGATCGCCTTGTCCTTGACCTGCGCGGTGATGCAGATCGGCTCCAGCGGGTTCTGCACCTTGTAGGGCATGGTGTAATCGGCTTCGAGCAGCTTCGCCGCACCCCGCCATCGTCCCGCGACATCGCCCTGGGCCATGGCTTTGACGGTTTGCGTTGCCGGGTCGCTGATCGCTGCGATCTGCGCCCTGGCCAGATCGGCGCTGTCGAAGCCGGCCAGCGGGGAATCGCTCCATTTGATCTCCAGCAGCTTGCGTCCCTGTTGCGCGGCCCAGAACGTTTCGGCCAGTACCGCGACGCCTTCGAGGTTGCCACCGAGCACGTCCGACCGACCGGGAATCGCGATCACCTTGCGCACACCCGGCACCTGCAACGCGGCCGCCGAATCCACCGCGACAACCTTCGCGCCCACTACCGGTGCGCGTTGAATCACCGCCACCAGCATCCCCGGCAACTGCACGTCGATGCTGTACTTGAAGCGTCCGCAAACCTTGGCCGCCGCATCGCGTTTGTGGCGCAGTTTGCCGATGTACTTGAACTGCGCCGGATCCTTCAGCGTGACGTTAGCCGGTGCCGGCAGATGCGCCGCCGCGCCGGCCAGTTCGCCGTAGCCGAGGCTGCGTTTGCTCGATGCATGCACGACCCGGCCTTCCTCGGTAGAGCAACTGTCGGGGCTGACTTTCCACTGCTGCGCCGCCGCACTGATCAGCAGCGCCCGCGCCGTGGCGCCAGCCATGCGCAAGCGATCGTACTCCAGCGACACACTGGTGCTGCCGCCGGTGGAGAAGACTTTCCAGACCGGATGAATGTAGGTGTCGAAGAACGGATCTTCCGGGGTGATGACCTGCACCGTCATCGGGTTCACGTCCAGTTCCTCGGCCACACATGCGGCCAGCGCGGTCTGGGTTCCGGTACCGGAATCGTGCTTGTGCACCACCAGTTTCACCGTGCCGTCGGGCAGCACGCGCACCCAGGCGTTGGGTTCGAATTCAGTGGCCGAGGTTTTCGCTTCAGTCGCCGCCGCACCGGAAGGCAGGTACAGCGCAATCGCCAGACCGGACGCCACCGTCACCGCCTGCTTGAGAAACACTCGGCGCGAGGGTTCATGAAGCGTGCCGTCGATGAGGCTCATCACGCCTCCTTCGGCGCATTCGCCGCACGTTTGATCGCTTTGTTGATGCGCCCGTAAGTGCCGCAACGGCAGATATTCCCGGACATCGCGTTGCGGATCGAGTCATCGTTGACCGGTGCGCCGGTGTTGAGCAGTGCGGCGGCGGACATGATCTGCCCGGATTGACAGTAGCCGCATTGCGGCACATCTTCGGCGACCCAGGCCAGTTGCAGCGGATGGTTTTCGCTGGGCGACAGGCCCTCGATGGTGGTGATGCTGTGGCCCGCGACGGCGGCCAGCGGCAACTGGCAGGAGCGCACCGCGACGCCGTTCAGGTGCACGGTGCAGGCACCGCACAGGCCCATGCCGCAACCGAACTTGGTGCCGGTGAGTTTCAACTGATCACGCAACACCCATAACAAGGGCATGGAGGGGGACGCCTCATCCAGCTCGCGTCGTTCGCCGTTAACCGTGAATGCAATCATTGTCAGGCTCCAAAAGAGCGGCCCGTCTTTGTGCGGGCCTGGTGACCGATTATTGGAACCCCCGGCAACGCGCGGCCAGCGACGATTTCTGCCAACCGGTGTAAGCAGGACTAACAACATGTACAAGCGATACCCGTCGGTGCAGTCCATGAGCGCGTTCATTCACGCGGCGCGCAGCGGCAGTTTTTCCAGCGCCGCGCGCAAGCTCGACCTGACCCACAGCGCGATCAGCCAGCAGATCCGCGCCCTGGAAGACTTCATCGGCCAGCCGCTGTTCGTGCGCGAAGGCGGCGGCAGCAACCTGACCGACGCCGGGCAGCTGTTTGCCAGCGTGCTGTCGGATGGCCTGGCGCAGATTGACCGGGCGCTGTCCTCGGTGAAAAACCGCAGCGTGGCCCAGCGACTGACCCTGGATGTGGACAGCGAACTGGCGCAGAGCTGGCTCAATCCGCGCTTGCCGCAGTTGCTCGACGGCTTGCCGGATTACGAAGTGACAATCCTGTCGATGCCGCGCAGTGATCGCAGCACGTTCGAACGGGTGGACCTGTCGCTGCGCTATGGCTATGGCGATTGGGACGATTGCGAAATGACGCAGATCTGCGGGGATCGGGTGTTGGCGGTTGCGTCTCCGGCGTTGCTTGAGCGGCATGGTTTGCAGGTGCCACTGGGCCCGGCGCAGATTCTTGAACTGCCACTGTTGGGGTATACGCGACGGTCGTGGATTCCGTGGCTGGATGCGGCGGGGATGACACCGACCGAACCGCCGGCGCGAGTGATTTTCGATAATGCGGCGAATCTGATTGCGGCGGCTGAAGCGGGTGTTGGTGCGGGGCTGGTGCGTGGATTACTGGCTGCCGATGCGTTGCGCAGCGGGCGGCTGGTGGCGTTGAACGAGGCGCAGATTGCGGCGCATTACAACCTGTATGCGGTGTGGCCGCATGGGCAGGCTGAGCGGGTCGCGCCGGTGGTTGAGATCATCAAACAGTTGGCTCTGAGTACGCTTGAGAATGCTGCCCTCACCCTAGCCCTCTCCCAGAGGTAGAGGGGACCGATCGGGGGATGCTCAAGAAGTCCGCCGACCTGAATCTGCTTTACCGAATCCATAATCGACTGGATCTTTCAGGTCGATGTACAGCGCAAGACACCTCGGTCAGTCCCCTCTCCCTCCGGGAGAGGGCTAGGGTGAGGGCAGGCTTTTGATCTTCCCCTATATCCCAGAAGTATCACCACCCCACCCAATTAATATTGTACGAACCCTCCCCCGCCTTCCAATACTCGCCTCAAGCAACCACCCACCCGGGCCGGATGCGAACAGGCGAGGGAATGCGCGAGTGCTGCGCATAGAAACGGCCGATTGCCCGGGACGTGGATGCTGTGAGCCGCAAGGCTCCCTTCCCCGCTATCAGGAGATCGACTTCAATGATCATCGATATCAGCTGCTATCCCACGGATCTCGTGGACCTCGCCTGGAGGCATGACGGTGACCCGTTCACCGGCGAGCGTCTGCTGGAGATGATGGATGGCCCGTACATGGTCAACGGCAAGCCTCGCCGCATCGACAAAGCCTTCATCCAGCCGCCGCAGGGCAACACCATCTACACCTGGACCGACGGCGAATTGTCGGGCCGCGAATCCATCGACGCCTACATGGCCTACACCCTGAAAATGGTCCAGACCTACCCGGACCGTTTCATCGGCTGCTTCGTCTACAACCCGCGCTGCGGCGTGGAAAACGGCGTCGAGGCGATCGAGCGTTACGTGAAAGAACACGGTTTCAAGATGGTGCAGATGCAGGCCAACATGCACGCCTACCGTCCTGACCGCGCGCTGGACTGGGTCCGTCCGGCCTTCGAGAAATGTGCCGAGCTGGGCATCCCGGTCAAGCTGCACACCGGCGACGGGCCTTACAGCATCCCGTCGGAATGGGTGCCGATGATCAAGGAGTTCCCCAACGTCGATTTCATCATGGCCCACTTCGGTGTGCAGACCGGCGGCGTCTACGTGTTCGAACCGATGCAGTGGGCGATGGAGCTGCCCAACGTCTATTGCGAGTCCGGCTGGTGCCTGCAATCGCGGATCGTCGAGTTCGCCAAGGTCCTGCCGACCCACAAGATCCTGTTCGGCACCGACACCCCGCCGAACGAACCGGGCATGTGGCTGCGCCTGCTCGAAGTGCTCTGCCACGAGCCGCCGCAGGGCCTTAACCTCGACGAGGACACCCTCGAAGACTACCTGGGCAACAACACCGCACGGATGATTGGCCTCGAGCCGTCCCCGCCGCCGCGTTCCGTTTCCGAAGCAGAGGCGCAACTCAAGCGCCCCGTCACCACCCAACTGGCCAGGAGCTGAACCGATGATCATCGACACCCATCTGCACCCCACCAACCTGGTCGACGAGGCCTGGCGCCACACCGGCGAACCGTTCACCGGCGAGCGCATGCTCAAGCTGATGGACGGCCCGTACATGATCAACGGCAAGCCGCGCCGGATCGACATGGGTTTCATCCAGCCGCCACCGGGCAACACCGGTTATCGCGACGGCAACCGCCGTGGCCGCGAGGGCGTGCGTGACTACATGTCCTATGTGGCCGAACTGTGCGTGAAGTACCCGGACCGCTTCATCGGCAACTTCAATTTCAACCCGCGCTGGGGACCGGAAAACGGCGCGGCGGAGCTGGAATTTCACATCAAGGAATACGGCTTCAAGATGCTCAAGCTGCACGCCAACATGCACGGCTATCGCCCGGATCGCGCACTTGACTGGCTGCGCCCGGCGATGAAGGTCTGCGCCAAGTACAACATCGTGGTGCTGATCCACACCGGCGACGGCCCGTACACCATTCCGACGATGTTCTACCCGATCATCCGCGAGTTCCCGATGGTCAATTTCATCATCGGTCACTTCGGCATCCAGACCGGCGGCAACTACTCGTTCGAAGCGTTCTGGATGGCGATGGACACGCCGAACGTGTACTGCGAATCCGGCTGGTGCTTCCAGTCGCGGATCGTCGAGTTCGCCAAGGAGCTGCCGCGCAACAAGATCGTGTTCGGCACCGACTCGCCGCCGAACGAACCGGGCATGTGGCTGCGCGAGCTGGAAGTGTTGTGCTCGCCGGCGCCGCAGGGCCTGGGGATCGACGAGGATCACCTTGAGGATTACCTGGGCAACAACATCGCCCGGTTGTGCGGGATCGAACCGACCCCGCCGCCCAAGGATCTGGCCGAAGCGGACATTCGCCTGACCACGACCTACCTCTAAACAGGGTCTGACCCGGCTTCAACCCAGCCACACAGCGACTTTACAGGCGCGAAGATGATCCGGCGTTCGCTCGACCGGCAGGCCAACGGCTTGTCGATCGAACGCCAGCCTCACCCCTGCGCGCCTGCTTTTTACGAGGTGAAACCATGACCCGTTCGACGCTCGGCGACTCTCAGGATTTTCACGTATTCATCGACGCCTATCGCCGCCAGTACCCGGACGATGTGCTGACCATCACCCAACCCCTTTCTGCCGATCAGGACGTCACCGCCCTGGTCGATGCCCTCGCCGCTCAGGGCCGCGATCCGCTGCTGATCTGCGAAAACGTCGGCAACCTCGGTGTGCCGGTGGCGACCAATCTGTTCGCCTCCCGTCGGCGCATCGCCCGGCTGTTCGGCGTCAGTGCCGCGCAGTTGCACGAAACCTTCCAGACCCGCGCCAACCAGCCGATCGCGCCGCGCTACGTCGAAACCGGCCCAGTGCTCGACGAAGTCTTCGAAGGCGAAACCCTGGACCTGGCGCTACTGCCGATGCTCAAGCATTTCGACAGTGATCGCGGCCCCTACATCACCAACGCGATCATCATCGCCGAGGACCCGCAGACCGGCATCGCCAACATGAGCTACCACCGCTCGATGCGTCACGCCCGTCAGGCCCTGGCTACCAGCCTGCATTCACGCGGGCATCTGTGGCGGATGCTGCAGACCGCCCGCGAACGCGGCGAAGAACTGCGCGTGGCCATGGTCGTCGGCGCGCATCCGCTGTTCATGCTCGCCGCCGCTGCACGCCTGCCCTACGGCAGCGATGAACGCGCAGTGGCCGGCGGGCTGTTCGGTGCGCCGCTGGAACTGGTGAAGACTCCGCGCTACGGCATCGGCGTGCCGGCTTACGCCGAGTTTGTGCTCGAAGGCGCGATAGACCCGACGGCCTATGCCGAAGAAGGTCCGTTCGGCGAATTCAGCGGTTATTCCTCGGATCGCTCGACCAACAACGTGCTGCGCGTCGATACCCTGTTGCGGCGCAAGGACGCGTGGCTGGTGGACGTGATGGGCGGGCGCTACGCCGAGCACCTGACCCTGGCGCGGCTGCCACGCGAAGCGGAGATGAGCGAGAAGCTCAAGGCACGCTTCCCCGCCGTCACCGCCGTGCATTACCCGAACTCCGGCACGCATTTTCATTGCTACGTGGCGCTGGATCAAAGCCGCGACGGCGAGGCCCGGCAGATCATGCTGGCCTTGCTCGGCTGGGATCCGTACCTGAAAACCGTGATCGCGGTGGACAGCGATATCGACCTCACCGACGACAGCCAGGTGCTGTGGGCGCTGGCCACGCATTTCCAGCCGCACCTCGACATATTCACGATTGACGGATTGCCCGGCAGTCCTCTGGATCCGTCGTCCTCGGTCAATGGCACCACATCGCGCATGGGGCTGGATGCCACGCGCGGTTCTGGGTTTGACGGGATCAAGGCACAGCTCGATCAGGACGTGCTCGAACGCGCGCGGCAACTGCTTGAAGGTCTGCCATCGTGAACCACCAGCGGATGGTGGTCGGCATCAGCGGCGCGTCCGGCTTCATCTACGGCGTGCGCCTGCTGGAGTTGCTGGCCGAGCTGAACATCGAAAGCCACTTGATCATCAGCCGCGCCGCGCTGCTGACCATGGCCCACGAAACCGACTACAAACTGGCCGACGTCACCGCCCTCGCCAGCCATTACCACCGCGCCGACGACGTGGCCGCCGGGATCGCCAGCGGTTCGTTCCGCTGCCTGGGCATGGTGGTCGCGCCGTGTTCAATGAGGACGCTGGCGGAGATCGCCACCGGCACCTCATCGGGGCTGATCGGCCGCGCCGCCGACGTCACCCTCAAGGAACGCCGCACCCTGGTGCTGATGGCCCGCGAGACGCCACTGACCCTCGCCCACCTGCGCAACATGACCGCCGTCACCGAGATGGGCGGCATCATCGCCCCGCCGGTCCCGGCCTTCTACGCCCGCCCAGACAGCCTGGCGCAAATGGTCGACCACAGCCTCGGCCGCGTCCTCGACCTGTTCGGCCTCGATGCCGGCACTGCGCTGCGCTGGGGTGAAACTCCGGCCCCCAGCCAAATCCAGCCTCACTCCCCTTCATCGTGCACCGGTCTATCAATACCAAGGAGCCTCACATGAACACCCCCTTCAACGCCCCGACCCCGAACACCAAAATCCCGGTCACCATCCTCACCGGGTTCCTCGGTGCCGGCAAAACCACCCTGCTCAATTACATCCTCAAGGAGAACCACGGCCGCAAGATCGCGGTGATCGAAAACGAGTTCGGCGAAGTCGGCATCGACGGCGATCTGGTGCTCAGTTCCGAGACCGAAGAGATCTACGAAATGGTCAACGGCTGCGTCTGCTGCACCGCCGAAGTCCGCGAGGACCTGGTGCGGATCGTCCGCGAACTGGTGGCGCGTCCGGTGCGGCTCGACCACATCCTGATCGAGACCAGCGGCCTGGCCGACCCGTACCCGGTGGCCCAGAGTTTCTTCATCAACGACCCGATCGCCGAGGAAGTCGAACTCGACGCCATCGTGACCATGGTCGATGCCAAACACATCGCCCAGCATCTGGAAGATTTGCAACTGGACGGCGTCGACAATCAGGCGGTGGATCAGATCGTCTGCGCCGACCGCATCGTCATCAACAAGGTTGATCTGGTCAGTTCCGAAGAGGTGGAAACCCTGCGCGGCAAGATCCGCGGATTGAACGCCACGGCGGATCTGGTGACCTCGACCCACGCACAGATCGACCTGTCGAAGATCCTCGGCATCGGCGCCTTCGAATGCACGCAGAAGCTGATGGAAATCGGCGCGGATCAGCACGATCACGATCACCACGAGCATGACCATCACGCTGAAGAGCCCGATCACGAGCACGACCCGAGCGTGTCCTCAGTGGGCATCGCCGTGGACGGCGCAGTCAACCTGATGGCCTTCCACCGCTGGATCAGCGAGTTGCGCAGTTCCCAAGCCGACAACCTGTACCGCATGAAAGGCGTGCTCGCGGTGGCCAACGAAGACCAGCGCTACGTGCTGCAAGGCGTGCACAGCCTGGTGGAGTTCCGCGCCTCGACCGCGTGGGGCAGCGAGCCTCGCTCGAGCAAGATCGTGTTCATCGGCCGCGACCTGGATCGGGCGGCGCTGAACCAGGGCTTCGCCGCCTGCCTGGCCGGCTGAAACCCGGCATCGGAGCCGGTGGATGGCGGTTCCGGGCACACAGAACGAATACCCCTCTGTACCGAATAACAACAGCTAGAGGTGATTCCCCATGTCGTCAGCCAGTTCCTCCTCCACCGTCCACCCTGTCGACCGCGTCCTGCCGGTGCGACAGATGCTCACCCTCGGCCTGCAACACATGGCCGTCTCGTACATCGGCGCCATCGCCGTGCCGTTGATTGTCGCCAGTGCCCTGAAGATGTCCCACGCCGACACGGTGGTGCTGATCAGCACCACGCTGTTCTGCTCCGGCATCGCCACCCTGTTGCAGACCGTCGGTTTCTGGAAGTTCGGCGTACGCCTGCCGATTCTGCAAGGCGTGGCGTTCAGCAGCGTCGGGCCGGTGATCGCCATCGGCAGCAACCCGGAGGTGGGATTCTCCGGGGTCTGCGGGGCGGTGATCGGTGCGGGGATTTTCACCATGTTGATCGCGCCGTTCGTGGGCCGCTTGCGACGGTTTTTCCCGCCGGTGGTGACTGGCTGCATCGTCACCGTGATCGGCTTGCAGCTGTTTCCGATTGCTTATGAATGGGTCGGCGGCGGGCGCAACGCGAGCAACTTCGGCGCGCCGGCGTTTCTCGCCGTGGCCGTGGTGGTGTTGCTGACCATCCTGCTGGTCAACCGCTATGGCAGCCCGTTGCTGCGCAACATGGCAGTGCTGGTCGGGATGCTGGTGGGCGCCGGTCTGGCTTACGGTCTGGGCATGGGCAACTTTCACAGCGTCGAGGACGCGCCGTGGCTGACCGTGCCCTATCCGTTCTACTTCGGCTTGCCGACCTTCAGTCTGATCCCCATCGCCACCATGGTGGTGGTGATGATCGTGCAGATGGTCGAATCCATGGGGCTGTTCGTGGCCATTGGAGACATTGTCGACAAACCGGTGGAAGACAAACAGGTGATCAACGGCCTGCGCGCCAATGGCCTGGCCAGCACCATCGCCGGGATGTTCGCCGCGTTTCCGTTCATTGCCTTCATGGAGAACGTCGGGCTGGTGATCCTGACCGGCGTGCGCAGCCGCTGGGTGGTGGCGATCAGCGGTCTGTTGATGTGCTCGATTGCGCTGGTGCCGAAGGCCGGGGCGATCATCGCCTCGATGCCGACCGCCGCGCTGGGCGGTGCCGGCATCGCCATGTTCGGCGTGGTTGCAGCGGCCGGGATCCAGACCCTGGCCAAGGTCGATTACGAGCGCAATCGCTACAACGTGCTGATCGTCGGTTTCACCATCGCCGCCGCCCTGGTGCCGGTGCTCGCCCCGACCCTGTTCAAACAACTGCCCGAGTGGTCACAGCCGTTCCTGCACAGCAGCGTGGTCATCGCCTGCCTGGTGTCGGTGCTGCTCAACGCGGCGCTCAACGGCGTCAGCGTGCCAGAAACCACACCCGGCAAATCCGCCTCGCACATCCTCTGACTGGAGCTGCCCATGACTCAACTTCAAAACATCCTGATCAAGCACCCGGTGGCGGTGATGACCGGCCTGCGCGGCCCCCGTGCCCGGGCCGGCGCGGTGGACATCCGCGTGGTCAACGGCCGGATCGCGGAAATGTCCGCCAACCTTGAGCCGCAACCCGGTGAGCGAGTGATCGACGCGCGAAATTCGGTGGTCTACCCGGGCTGGATCAACACCCACCATCACCTGTTCCAGAACCTGCTCAAAGCCGTGCCCGAAGGTTTGAATCAGGACCTGCAAGGCTGGCTGGCCAGCGTGCCCTATCCGCGCCTGAACCGCTTCACCCCGCAACTGGCGCGGATCGCCGCACGGCTGGGGATGGTCGAACTGCTGCTGTCCGGCGTCACCACCTGCGCCGATCACCATTACCTCTACCACGCCCACGGCAGCACCGAGACCGGCGACTTGCTGTTCGACCTCGCCGAGGAATTCGGCCTGCGTTTTGTGCTCTGCCGTGGCGGTGCGCTGGAGTCGGCGAGCGCACACCCAGGCTTCTCGAAAACCGCGCTGCAACCGGAATCCCTGGAGCAAATGGTCGGCGATATCGAACGGCTGAAATCGCGCTACCACCAGGACACCCCGGATGCTCTGCGCCGGGTGGTGGTGGCGCCAACCACGCCGACCTTCTCGCTACCGCCAACGTTGTTGCGCGAACTGGCGCACACCGCCCGAGGCATGGGATTGCGCCTGCACACGCACCTGTCTGAAACCGAAAACTACGTGAACTTCTGCCGCGACAAGTACAACTGCCTGCCGGTGGAATTCGTCGCCGAACACGAATGGCTCGGCCCGGACGTCTGGTTCGCCCACGCCGTGCACCTGCAACCGGGGGAAATCCGCATGCTCGCCCGGACCGGCACCGGCGTCTCCCACTGCCCGGTGAGCAACGCCCGGCTGGGCAGCGGCGTCGCACCGATCCCGCAGATGTATGAGGCCGGCGTGCCGATCTCCCTCGGCGTCGACGGCGTGGCCTCCAACGAATCCGGAAGCATGGTCGGCGAAGCCAACACCGCCTGGCTGATCCACCGCGCCGAACAAGGCGCCTCCGCCACCACCGCCGAAGACGTCATCCACTGGGGCACGGCCGGCGGCGCGCAAGTCCTTGGCCTCGGTGCGGTCGGCACACTGGAAATCGGCCAGGCAGCGGACCTGGTGATCTACAGCCTCGACCATCCACGCTTCTACGGTTTCCACGACAGCGCCGTCGCACCGGTCGTCGCGGGTGAGCCGATTGCCGTGAAATACAGCCTGGTGGGTGGGCGGATCGTCGTCGACAACGGCGTGATTCCGGGGCTGGATATCGAGCGGATGCGGGCCGAGGCCTGGGAGGGTGTGCAGGCGATGATGAAGGTCGACGATTGATGGATGACCGGTGGGAGCGACGGTGCGACGATTCGCCTCGTCGGCTCCCGCCGGCGGCATTAGCGCCCTGCGCTTTTGTCGACTAACGTTAGTACCTCATCGGATTGAGCCCCTGCCGGTTACACCGGGCTCTTGATCAAGGAGAGACTGATGACATCCCGCCGCCTCATCGAACAGACCTATCGCACCTGGTCCAGCCCCATCCTGCTGGAGCTGAAAAAGCGCGAGCACCAGATGGCGCCGGCCGAACGCCAGGCGCTCGAGAATGTGCTGGTGGAAAGGCGATTGCTGGACGTTGGCAACCCGAACGGCAGTGACCGTCGCAAAGGTTCGGCGAACACCAACGAAAGACCCGGGTAGTCGCAAGCCAACGTGCAAAAACTGTGGGAGCAAGCTCGCTCCCACAGGTAAAGCTTTGCCTGGCAATAGAATGTTTTGCCGACCCATCCAGCTCTGTCCGTGTTCACGCCGCGCGTTGCCCCCCGGCCACCGCCGCCGAAGCTGCCAGCATCGCGCGAAGCAACACCGCACACCCGGCCGCCAGATCGTCCGGCGCGGCGTTTTCGATTTCGTTGTGGCTGATGCCGCCTTCGCACGGTACGAAGATCATCCCGGCCGGACCCAGTTCGGCGAGGAAAATCGCGTCGTGGCCGGCGCCGCTGACGATGTCCATGTGCGACAGGCCCAGACCTTTGGCGGCGCCGCGCACGGCTTCGACGCAGCCCTTTTCGAAATACAGCGGCGGGAAGTCGGCGGTCGGGGTCAGTTCATAGGTCAGGCCGTGTTCCTCGCAGGTCGCTTCGATGACTTGCTTGACCTCGGCGATCATCGAGTCGAGGCGTGCCGGTTCCAGGTGGCGGAAGTCGAGGGTCATGCGCACCTCACCCGGAATAACGTTGCGCGAGCCGGGATAGGCTTGCAGGCAACCGACGGTGCCGCAGGCGTGGGGTTGGTGCCCGAGCGCCGCGCGATTGACCGCGCCGACGATCACCGAGGCGCCGACTAGGGCGTCCTTGCGCAGGTGCATCGGGGTCGGACCGGCGTGGGCTTCGACGCCGCGCAGTTTCAGGTCGAACCACTTCTGCCCCAGTGCGCCGAGCACAACACCGATGGTTTTCTGTTCGTCCTCAAGGATCGGGCCTTGCTCGATATGTGCTTCGAAATAGGCGCCGACCTTGTGCCCGCTGACCTTGCGCTGCCCGGCGTAGCCGATGGCGTTCAGCGCTTCGCCGACCGTAACGCCGTCGGCATCGACCTTGGCCAGGGTCTCTTCGAGGGTGAATTTTTCCGCGAACACGCCGGAGCCCATCATGCACGGGGCGAAGCGCGAGCCTTCCTCGTTGGTCCAGACCACCACTTCCAGCGGTGCCTCGGTTTCCACGCCGAGGTCGTTGAGAGTGCGCAACACCTCGACCCCGGCCAGCACGCCGAAGCAGCCGTCGAACTTGCCGCCGGTGGGCTGGGTGTCGATATGGCTGCCGGTCATCACCGGCGGCAGGTTCGGATTACGGCCGGGACGACGGGCGAAGATGTTGCCGACTTCATCGACCGTGACGCTGCAACCGGCGTCCTTGCACCACTGCACGAACAGGTCGCGGGCCTGGCGATCGAGGTCGGTCAGCGCGAGGCGACAGACCCCTCCCTTGACCGTGGCGCCGAGCTTGGCGAGCTCCATGAGCGACGCCCACAAGCGGTCGCGGTTGATGTGCTGATGGGTCGATTGCAGAACGTCTACGGCTGCGTTCATGGGGATCTCCTCAGGCAGTTAGTTCCCACGCTCTGCGTGGGAATTCATCCATGGACGCTCTGCGTCCGCTGTGGGGACGCGGAGCGTCCCGGGCTGTGTTCCCGTGCAGAGCGTGGGAACGATCATCTGCTATACCGGTGTTTTCACGGCAGAAGGCTGCGCACGCATCGCGCACAACCCGTAATAGATCAACCCGCCCAGCGCCGAGCCGGTGAACCAGCCGTAGCTGTAGAACCAGCTGAACGCGCTGCTGCCCAGCGACAGCAGGGTCAGCACCACCGGCACGCCGAAGGCGATGAACCCGGCCCAGTTCCACGCCGGGTACACGTCGTCGCGGTACAGGCCGGCCAGGTCCAGTTGCTGTTTCTTGATCAGGAAATAGTCCACCACCATGATCCCGGCGATCGGCCCGAGCAGGCTGGAATAGCCCAGCAGCCAGTTCGAATACACGGTTTCCAGGCTGACATCGGAGACGATCAGCCCGAGCTTCTTCAACAGCTCATGGCCCATCAGCGCCAAGCCGACGAACCCGGTGAGGATCACCGCTTTGGTGCGGTTGATCACCTTCGGCGCGATGTTCTGGAAGTCGTTGGTTGGCGAAACGATGTTCGCGGCGGTATTAGTCGACAGCGTGGCGATAATGATCAGGGCCATGGCCACCGCGACCCACACCGGGCTCTGGATATGGCCGATCAGCGTCACCGGATCGGAGACGCTGACGCCCACCAGTTTCACCGAAGCGGCGGTCATCACCACGCCCAGTGCGGCGAACAGGAACATGGTCAGCGGCAGGCCGAAAATCTGCCCGAGGATCTGATCCTTCTGGCTGCGGGCATAACGGCTGAAGTCGGGAATGTTCAACGACAGGGTGGCCCAGAAACCGACCATCGCCGTCAGCCCGGCGGCGAAGTAACTGACCACACTCGCGCCCTCGGGACGCTTCGGCGGAATCGCCAGCAGTTCAGTCATCGAAACATTCGGCATGGCCCACACCAGCAACCCGATGCCGACCGCCACCAGCAGCGGTGCCGACAGGGTTTCCAGCCATTTGATCGACTCGGCGCCACGGATCACCACCCACAGGTTCAGCGCCCAGAAGACCATGAAACCGATCACCTCCCCCGTCCCGCCAAGGGATTTCCAGCCCTCGAACACCGAGCCGAGAAACAGGTGAATTGCCAGCCCGCCAAACATGGTCTGGATGCCGAACCAGCCGCACGCCACCAGCGCGCGGATCAGGCACGGCACGTTGGAGCCGAGAATCCCGAACGACGAGCGCAGCAGCACGGGAAACGGAATCCCGTACTTGGTGCCGGGAAACGCGTTGAGCGTGAGGGGAATCAAGACGATGACGTTGGCAAACAGAATCGCCAGCAAGGCCTCGCCGACGCTAAGGCCGAAATACGCGGTGAGGACGCCGCCGAGGGTGTAGGTCGGCACGCAGATCGACATGCCGACCCACAGCGCGGTGATGTGCCATTTGTTCCAGGTTCGTTCGCGCACCTTGGTCGGTGCCATGTCGTGGTTGTAACGGGGACTGTCGAGGACGTCGCTGCCGGCTTCGAGTTCGAACAAGCCGTCGCGCTCGGTCACTTGCGATCTGTTCTGTTGCATGGCCGCTCCACTGTTCTTCTGATTATTTTTTTGCTCATCAGGCGGCTGCACACGCAGGTGCGAGCCGGACGATGGCCGGAGGAACTGACAACTTTCATGCACCGGCCATGGTGTCAGCGGCGGCATCAATAAACGTGCCGGGTGCCCCGCTTTCGCATCGGGCCGTGCTTCTATTTTTTTGTAACCGACTGATGTTTATCAGTTTTAATTATTCACCTGGTGAGGCCGCGAAAACTTGACTGAACACTCAGGCTAAATGCCAGGCAAGTTGTCCGAACTGTCAGGACTCAATCTGGTGCACTGCATTATTTTTCTTCAGAACGCCTCACCCGCAGCTCAACTTCAAGCGGCTGATTTCACATAGGAAATCTTGCTCATATTTCCAACCTGTCAAGTGCGTCAAAATGGTGAAGCGCCTCACCATTTTGGTGATTTTGTATTTTTATCGTTATTTATCAACGATTTAAAACAGTAATAAGCTTATAAAAAATAATCTTGATCAATTGCAGAACTGCGACTAGCGTCTATTCCTGACAGCGCTGACAAGATTACGCATTTGGCGCTGCAAACAATAAAACACTAGAACCGGCACAAGTCGGTCATGCCTGCGAGGAACTCGGAATGTCTCTGTTGATCCGTGGCGCCACCGTTGTTACCCATGATGAAAGTTACCGCGCCGATGTCTATTGCGCTGACGGCGTGATCAAAGCCATTGGTGAAAACCTGGATGTTCCCGCCGGCGCCGAAGTACTCGACGGCAGCGGCCAATACCTGATGCCCGGCGGCATCGATCCGCACACCCACATGCAACTCCCGTTCATGGGCACCGTGGCCAGCGAAGATTTCTACAGCGGCACCGCCGCAGGCCTGGCCGGCGGCACCACCTCGATCATCGATTTCGTGATTCCCAATCCGCAGCAGTCGCTGCTCGAAGCGTTTCACCAGTGGCGCGGCTGGGCGGAAAAGTCCGCCTCCGACTACGGCTTCCACGTCGCGATCACTTGGTGGAGCGAGCAGGTGCGGGAGGAAATGGCCGAGCTGGTCAGCCATCACGGGATCAACAGCTTCAAGCATTTCATGGCCTACAAGAACGCGATCATGGCCGCCGACGACACGCTGGTGGCGAGCTTCGAGCGCTGCCTGGAACTGGGCGCGGTGCCGACCGTGCATGCGGAAAACGGCGAGCTGGTCTATCACCTGCAACGCAAGTTGATGGCCCAGGGCATCACCGGGCCGGAAGCGCATCCGCTGTCTCGGCCCTCACAAGTTGAAGGCGAAGCCGCGAGCCGGGCGATCCGCATCGCTGAAACCATCGGAACCCCGCTGTACCTGGTGCACGTCTCGACCAAGGAGGCCCTCGACGAAATCACCTATGCCCGCAGCAAGGGCCAACCGGTCTACGGCGAAGTGCTGGCCGGGCATCTGCTGCTGGACGACAGTGTCTATCAGCACCCGGACTGGCAGACCGCCGCCGGTTACGTGATGAGCCCGCCGTTCCGCCCGCGCGGGCATCAGGACGCGCTGTGGCATGGTTTGCAAAGCGGCAATCTGCACACCACCGCCACCGACCATTGCTGCTTCTGCGCCGAGCAGAAAGCCGCCGGCCGCGACGATTTCAGCAAGATCCCCAACGGCACCGCCGGCATCGAAGACCGCATGGCGGTGTTGTGGGATGAAGGGGTGAACTCGGGACGGTTGTCGATGCAGGACTTCGTCGCTCTCACCTCCACCAACACCGCGAAGATCTTCAACCTCTACCCGCGCAAAGGCGCGATCCGCGTCGGCGCCGATGCCGACCTGGTGCTGTGGGACCCGCAAGGCACCCGCACCATCTCCGCCAAGACCCACCATCAGCAGGTGGATTTCAACATCTTCGAAGGCAAGACCGTGACCGGTGTGCCGAGCCATACCGTCAGCCAGGGCCGGGTGGTCTGGGCCGACGGTGAACTGCGCGCCGAGCGTGGGGCGGGCCGGTATATCGAACGGCCGGCGTATCCGGCGGTGTTTGATTTGCTGAGCAAGCGGGCTGAGTTGCACAGGCCTGTGGCCGTCAAGCGCTGATTCCCTGATTGCCGATGATCGTTCCCACGCTCTGCGTGGGAATGCCTCAAGGGACGCTCTGCGTCCAGTGACGCGGAGCGTCAAGGGCTGCATTCCCACGCGGAGCGTGGGAACGATCAAACACAACACAAAAAACCACTGCCCGACAGAGGCAGAAAACCTCAAATAACCGTGAGGCAAAAAACCGTGATCGAGACCCTGAACCATCTCCCGCACCCGCACGAAAGTGCGGCCGCCCTCGCCGGCCACTTCACCGATCTGGCGCCGCCGCTCAACGACCGTCAGGCGCATCTGGAAGCCTCGCGCTGCCTGTATTGCTACGACGCGCCGTGCGTGAATGCGTGCCCGAGTGAGATCGACATTCCGTCGTTCATCCGCAATATCCATCAGGACAACGTGACAGGCGCCGCGCAGAAAATCCTTTCGGCAAACATCCTCGGCGGCAGTTGCGCGCGGGTCTGTCCGACCGAGATCCTCTGCCAGCAAGCCTGCGTGCGCAACAACGCCCACGAATGCGCGCCTGTGCTGATCGGCCTGCTGCAACGCTATGCCGTGGACAACGCGCACTTCACCGAGCACCCGTTCCAGCGCGCCGCCGCCACCGGTAAACGCATCGCCGTGGTTGGTGCCGGCCCGGCGGGTTTGTCCTGCGCGCATCGCAGCGCCATGCATGGTCACGACGTGGTGATTTTCGAGGCACGGGAAAAGGCTGGCGGGCTCAACGAATACGGAATCGCCAAGTACAAACTGGTCGACGACTACGCGCAGAAGGAACTGGATTTCCTCCTGCAGATCGGCGGCATCGAAATCCGCCACGGCCAGAAACTCGGTGAGAATCTGACCCTCAGCGAATTGCACCAACAGTTCGACGCGGTGTTCCTCGGTCTAGGCCTGAACGCTAGCAAGCAACTCGGCCTGGCCCACGAAGACGCCCCCGGCCTGCTCGCCGCCACTGACTACATCCGCGAATTGCGCCAGGCCGATGACCTGTCGCAACTGCCGCTGGCCGAACGTTGCATCGTCCTCGGCGCCGGTAACACCGCCATCGACATGGCCGTGCAAATGGCCCGCCTCGGCGCCCGCGACGTCAATCTGGTCTATCGCCGTGGCGCGGCGGACATGGGCGCCACCGGCCATGAACAAGACATCGCCAAGGCCAATCAGGTGCGACTGCTGACCTGGGCGCAACCGGACGAAGTGCTGCTCGACGCGCAAGGCAAGGTGCGCGGCATGCGTTTCGCCCGCACCCATCTGGTGGATGGTCGCCTGCAAACCACTGGCGAGACGTTCGAACTGGCCGCCGATGCGATCTTCAAAGCCATCGGTCAGGCCTTCGACGGCAGCGCCCTCGCCGACCCGCTGGCCCGCGAACTCAAGCGTCAGGGCGAACGCATCCAGGTCGATGAAAACCTGCGCACCAGTATCCCCGGCGTGTACGCAGGCGGCGACTGCACCAGCCTCGATCAGGACCTGACCGTGCAAGCGGTGCAACACGGCAAGCGCGCCGCTGAGGCGATCAACGCTCAACTGATGCTTAATGTGGAGGCTGCGTAAATGGCCGATCTCTCGATTGTCTTCGCCGGTATCAAAGCCCCCAATCCGTTCTGGCTGGCCTCCGCGCCGCCGACCGACAAGGCCTACAACGTGGTGCGCGCCTTCGAGGCCGGCTGGGGCGGCGTGGTCTGGAAAACCCTGGGTGAAGACCCGGCGGCGGTCAACGTGTCGTCGCGTTATTCGGCGCACTACGGCGCCAACCGCGAAGTGCTGGGCATCAACAACATCGAACTGATCACCGACCGTTCGCTGGAAATCAACCTGCGGGAAATCACCCAGGTGAAGAAGGACTGGCCGGATCGCGCGCTGATCGTGTCGCTGATGGTGCCGTGCGTCGAAGAGTCGTGGAAACACATCCTGCCACTGGTGGAAGCCACCGGCGCTGACGGCATCGAGCTGAACTTCGGCTGCCCCCACGGCATGCCCGAGCGCGGCATGGGCGCGGCGGTCGGTCAGGTGCCGGAGTATGTCGAGCAGGTTACGCGCTGGTGCAAGACCTATTGCTCGCTGCCGGTGATCGTCAAACTCACACCGAACATCACCGACATCCGCGTCGCCGCCCGCGCCGCGCATCGGGGCGGCGCCGATGCAGTGTCGCTGATCAACACCATCAACTCGATCACCAGCGTCGACCTCGAACACATGGTCGCCCTGCCCACCGTCGGCAGCAAAAGTACCCACGGCGGTTATTGCGGCTCGGCAGTGAAGCCGATCGCGCTGAACATGGTCGCGGAAATCGCCCGTGATCCGCAGACCCAGGGCCTGCCGATCTGCGGCATTGGCGGCATTGGCAGCTGGCGTGACGCGGCGGAGTTCATCGCCTTGGGCAGCGGCGCGGTGCAAGTGTGCACAGCGGCGATGCTGCACGGTTTCCGGATTGTCGATGAAATGAAGGATGGCTTGTCGCGGTGGATGGACAGCCAGGGTTACGCCAGCATTGCCGAGTTTTCCGGGCGCGCGGTGGGCAATACCACGGACTGGAAGTACCTGGACATCAATTATCAGGTGATTGCGAAGATCGACCAGGAGGCGTGCATTGGTTGCGGGCGTTGCCACATTGCCTGCGAGGACACTTCACACCAGGCCATCAGCAGCCTGAAACAGGCCGATGGCACGCACACATATGAAGTGATCGATGATGAGTGTGTGGGGTGCAATCTGTGCCAGATCACCTGCCCGGTGGCGGATTGCATCGAGATGGTGCCGATGGAGACGGGCAAGCCGTTTCTGGACTGGAATCATGATCCGAGGAATCCGTATCACGTTGCTGTCTAGATTGCCTGCTGATCCAGAAGTCCCCTCACCCTAACCCTCTCCCCGAGGGAGAGGGGACTGATTGGGGGATACTGACGAACTGCACCGACGTGAGAGTTTTGCGTTGAATCCATAACCGAAACAGATAGAACTACGCTGTGAATCCATAACCGAAACGGCCGGAACAAGGCTTTGAAACCATAATCAACTCGCTGGTTCAGGTCGATGTAACCCGCAAGACACCTCGGTCGGCTCCCTCTCCCTCCGGGCGGTCCGACGTTTCGGGAGGGCTGGGGTGAGGGCCAGCTTTTGACTTTCAAGGTTCTAATCCAATCCCCCGCAAGATCACGCTGGTCACCGTCTGCACCGCCCGCTCGAACTGCATGTCCGACAGCGGCTGATGCTCATTCAAAATATTCACCTGATGATCAAAGTCCGCATAGTGCTGCGTCGACGCCCAGATCATGTACAGCAGGCTAGAAGGCTCCACCGGCAGAATCCGCTTGTCCTCCACCCACTGCCGGATCTTCGCCTCCTTCATCTTCGCCCAGTCATACAGGCTCACATCCAGCGCCTCGCCGAGGGTCGGGGCGCCGTGGATGATTTCGTTGGCCCAGACTTTCGACCCGTAAGGCCGGCTGCGCGAGTGGTTCATCTTGGCGCGGATGTAGCTGCTGAGCACCACGCGCGGATCGTCGAACATCTCGAAGCACAGCGCGTCCTGCTTCCACACTTCCAGCAGGTCGAACAGCACTGCGCTGTACAGTTCGCTCTTGGTCGAAAAGTAGTAATGCAGGTTGGATCGCGGCAGCTGCACTTCAGCCGCGATGTCCGCCATGGCGGTGCCGCCGAAACCTTTTTCGGCGAAGACTTTTTCCGCCGCCAGCAGGATCTTGTCGACGTTGGTGCGGCGGATTTCGATCTTGTGATTGCCCATGAGGGCTCCCTGAAGACAACGTTGTTGAAGACTAGCATCCGCTCTGGGCAAGGGGCGACAGCCGAGAACGATTCTTCACACACTTGGGCTTTTTTCTGGTTTAGGATCGCCCTCCTTCTCCCCGTCAGACACTGAAGGATCTGTCCATGACCATTCGAAAGCGCATCGCTGCGGATGATCCGCAGCTCGCCGCACTGTGGGAGCGCTCGGTCCGCGCCACTCACGACTTCCTCCCGGAAGACGATATCCATCGGCTGTTCCCGCTGGTGCGTGACACCTACCTGCCCGCGCTGGATGTGCAGGTTTTCGAGAACCCCGATCACTCCCCGGCAGGCTTCATCGCTACCGACGACGACACCGTGCAGATGCTGTTCATCGACCCGGCTCAGCGTGGCCAAGGTATCGGCCGACGCCTGCTCGACCACGTCCGGCGCCCGTTGCTGAAGGTCGACGTCAACGAACAGAACCCGCAAGCCCACGGCTTCTATCGGCACTACGGATTCGAAGACATCGGCCGCTCGGCACTCGACGGCGAAGGCCGGCCCTTTCCGGTCATTCACATGCGCCTGAAAGCCCTGTGATCCAGGTTCTATACTCAGCCCGCCATTTCACTGAAAGGAATCTTTCCATGTCGATGAAAAACCTGTTCACCACTGGCGCGCTGCTGGCCTCGCTGATCGTCACTTCCCAGGCCTTCGCCCACGCCCATCTGGAAAGCCAGACCCCGGCCGCCGACAGCACCGTCGCGGCACCGGCGGATCTGCGCCTGGTGTTTTCCGAAGGCGTCGAAGCCAGCTTCACCAAAGTTACCGTGACCCACGACGGCAAGCCGGTGAAAGTCAAACCGCTGACCACCGAAGGTGACAAGAAAACCCTGATCGTCACCCCCGAAGCACCACTGACCGCTGGCGAGTACAAGGTCGAATGGCATGCGGTGTCGGTCGACACGCACAAAAGCGAAGGCGCCTATCAGTTCAAGGTTGGCCAGTAATTCATGAGTGAAGCGCTGGTGCTGTGCCGGTTCCTGCATTTCATCGTGGTGTTGATGCTGTTCGGGGCCTGGCTGTTCCGGCCGCTGCTGCTCAAGGGTGAAGCGCCGGCACTGGATCGGCAGTTGGCGCGACTGGCTCGCTGGCTGGTGGCGATTGCCCTGCTCAGCGGCGTCATCTGGGCGTTGTTGATTACTGCAAGCATGGCCGGTTCGGCGGCTGCCGCTTTTGATCCGGCCACCGTCGAGCTGGTTCTCGGTCATACGTTTTTCGGTCAGGTCTGGCGCTGGCATCTGTTGATCAATGCGCTGTTGCTGGCGTTGCTGTTTACGCCGTGGCGTTCGAACCGGCCATTGCGGCTGGGCCTGAGCGCGCTGCTGCTGATGACGCTGGCACCGGTCGGACACGGGGCGATGCTCGATGGCTTCAGCGGGCAAATGCTGATCCTCAATCAAGTCATTCACCTGACGTGTGTCGGCGCCTGGCTCGGCGGGCTGCTGATGCTGGTGATGATCCTGCGCCAACCTGACAAAGACATGCGCGAAATCTTGCAGCGTTTCAGCGGACTCGGTTACGCACTGGTCGCCGGCCTGCTGATCACCGGGCTGATCAACGTGCGCGTGCTCACCGGCCAATGGTGGCCGACACCGCTGTTCTCGGGATTCGCCCTGATACTGCTGATCAAGGCGCTGCTGGTGTCCGGCATGCTTGCACTGGCGCTGTTCAATCGCGTGCGGATCAACGATTGTGAACAACGGCTCGACACCCTCAAGCACAGCGTCATGCTCGAATGGCTGCTGGGGATCGGCGCCGTGGCGGCGGTGTCCGTGCTCGGCACCCTGCCGCCAATGATCGCCGCCTGAGGTCAGTGTTTCTGGGTGTCGCCCGCCGCCGTATCAATGCTGACCACCACCGACATCCCCGGCCGCAAACGCTCGCTCTCCTGCTGATCTGGATCGATGGTGATGCGCACCGGCACCCGCTGGGCGATTTTCACGAAGTTGCCGGTGGCGTTGTCGGCCTGCAACAACGCGAATTCGGAACCGGTGCCCGGCGAGATGTGCTGCACGTGGCCGGTGAATTTGCGGTGGTTCAAGGCATCGACGGTGAAGCTCGCCGGTTGCCCGACGCGCACATTGTCCATCTGGGTTTCCTTGAGGTTGGCGATCACCCATTTCTGGTTCGGCACCAGCGCCATCAACTGCGCCCCGGAGTTGACGTAGGCGCCGAGGCGCACGCCAATCTGCCCCAACTGACCGTCACGTGGAGCAATGATCCGAGTGTTGGACAAGTCGATCCGCGCCAGCTGCACCGCCGCCTCGGCGCTGGCCACCGCCGCTTCCAGAGAGCCGCGATTGACGATCACCGTTTGCAGATCCTGCCGGGCGATTTCCAGATTGGCCTTGGCCTGCGCCACCGCCGCAATGCTTTGGGCGTTGGCGGCCAGCGCCACGTCCATCTCGCGCTTGGACACGGAGCCGTCATTGACCAGCGCTTTGTTGCGTCGCAGATCCGCCTCGCTTTTGCGTAGCTGCGCTTCGCTGTCGGCCACCACCGCCTGACGTAACTTGATCGTCGCCTCGGCGCTGTTGCGCTGCTGCACCACGTTGGCCAGTGAAGCTTTCTGCACCGCCAGTTGTGCCAGCGACTGGTCGAGACGTTGCTGATAGATACGATCATCAAGACGCACCAGCAAATCCCCTTCCTTCACAAACTGGAAATCCTGCACCGGCACTTCAAACACATAACCGCTGAGCTGCGGACCGATGATCGTCACCTGCCCGCGCACCAAGGCGTTTTCGGTGGTCTCAACTGCGCTGCTGAACGGCGGTAGCTGCCAGGCGTAAAGCACGATCAGCACACCGACGATAGCAATCGCGGCAAACCCCAGCGATGAGATGATCCGCACCCGCAACGAGCGCGGCTCGGTGTTCGGTGATGACGGCGGCGCCACACCTTCAGGGGTGGCGGCGATGGCATTGGTGGTCGTGGTAGTCGGTTCGGTCATGAAGAAGTGGAACCGCTGGAAGGTACGGAAGGTGTCGGGGCGACGGCTTTGGTGGTGCTGATCAGCCACAGCGCACGGATGGAAATCCAGATCATGGTCAGGATCGCGATCACCGCGATCAGCATGAACACATCGTTATAGGCCAGTACGTTGGCTTCGCGGGTAGCGGCGTTGGCCAGGCTGCGAATGCCCTGCAGATTGCGCAGACTCGGGTCGGCAATCACGGAACCGACCGCCGACCCGCCGCTCTGCACCCGGGCGGCGACGCGGGGATCAGACATCACCAGTTGCTCGACGATGTGGCTGGAATGAAACTTCTCGCGCACGATCTGGAACGTCCCCAGCAACGCCGCGCCGATCAGACCGCCGAGGTTGTTGCAGATCCCGAACAACACCGAAAAACTCACGAGGTTGCGCGGGTTGGTCAGCACGTTGCGCGTGCCCAGCACCATGGTCGGGCCGAGGAAAAAGGTACTGCCGAACGCCAGCAGGAACTGGCTGAAATACAGGTTGCCGGGGCGGGTCAGGTTGTTCGATGAGCTGTCCATGATCGAGCCGGTGGCCATCAACGCCAGCGAAATGATCAGCGGCATCAACAGGTGTTTCGGGTCGATGGTCAGCGCACTGGTCAGCAGCCCGGCGACGCTGCCGATCAGCATCACCACATACAGGCTATGAAGCTGCTGGCTGCTCATGTTCAGGTTCTGCATGAAGCCCACGGCGCCAGTGGATTGCTCCGAGGTCACCATGCGAATCAGGATCACCGCCAGCGCCAGGCGGATCATCACCCCGCTGCCGAGCCAGCGGGTCATCAGCATCGGGTTGCTGCGGTTATGTTCGATGGCCAGCCCCGCGAGAATCAGCGCAATCGACGCGGCCAGGGCGATACCGATCCAGTCGGCTTCCAGCCACCAGTCGATCCGCCCCAAGGACAACACCGCGCACAACAGCGCGACGCCGCTGGCGAGGATCGCGAAGGTCAGGAAGTCGAGCGGTTCGAAGGTCTTGAACCGGTCACCCGGCGGAAGTTTGAGCATCAGGACGCAGCCCAGCGACAGCAACGCCATGCCCAACTCAAACAGGTACAGGCCGCGCCATTCGGCGATCTGCAGCAGGTCTTCGGAAAACAGTCGCGCCAGCGGCAAGGCCAGCTGTGAAGTGCCGAGGCCCAGCACCAGCGCCTTCATCCGCCATTTGGCCGGGAACGCCTGCACCATGTAATACAGGCCCAGCGAGCTCAACGCCGCGCCGACCATGCCGTGGGCCGCACGCACGGCAATCGCCGAATTCAGGTCATTGACGAACAGATGGCCGAAGGTCACCAGCGCATACAGCACCAGAAACACCTCGGTGAACGCGCGCAAGCCGAACTGCTGGCGAAACTTCACCAGCAGCAGGTTCATCGACACGTTGGTCATCACGTACGCCGCCGGTAGCCAGGCCATCTCCGCCGTGGTCGCCCCGAGCGCGCCTTGCAGGTAAGGCAGGTTGGCGACCACCAGCGCATTACCCAGCCCACCGGTCACCGCCACAAGCACGCCCACCAGCGCATAAGCCAGGCGCTTGGGGTTGGAATGCAGCGGCGTCGAGGGGGAACCGGGCAGACTGGGCTTCTCGTGCGGCTGCCAGTTGCGCGGGGCGTATTGGTTCATTGATTGGCCTTATACGGTGATGGCTTGAGTTTGCCGCAAAACTGCAGCCAAACACATATCCCTGTGGGAGCGAGCCTGCTCGCTCCCACCAGAAATTCGTGCATCGCAATTCGTAAATTTTGTTTAAAAGTCATCTCGCCCGCAGCGGATTTTTCCCGGGCCTGGCGAATGCCAACCTTGCTTCACTTCTCAACCTGCAAGGTGCCCGATATGACCACTCCCCGCTGGCAACGCTCCCCGCGTCTGCTGAAAAACCTGCTGGCCGCCACGCTGTTGCTGCCCGCCCTCGCCTTTGCCCAAGAACGCCCGTGGCCGGACGGCTCGCAACTGGTGATTTCGGTGTCGATGCAATTCGAAACCGGCGGCCAGCCCGAAGGCGCTGAAAGCCCGTTCTCCGGCACACCGCTGCCAAAAGGCTACCCGGACCTGCCGGCACAGACCTGGTTTGATTACGGCTACAAGGAAGGCCTGTGGCGCATGCTCGATCTGTGGGATCGCACCGGCATCAAAGTGACCTCCCACGTGGTCGGCGAAGCGGCGCTCAAGCACCCGGAACTGGCCAAGGCGATTGCCGAGCGCGGTCATGAACTGGCGGCCCACGGCATGCGCTGGGCCGACTCGTACAACATGAATTACGCCCAGGAAAAACAGTTCATCGGCGACGGCGTCGCAGCGGTGGAGAAAATCACCGGCCAGCGCTCGGTCGGCTACAACGCCAACTGGCTGCGCCGCAGCCCCAATACGCTGAAGGTGCTGCAGGATCTGAACTTCACCTATCACATCGACGACGTCAGCCGCGACGAGCCGTTCGTGACCATGGTCCGTGGGCGCAAATTCGCCGTGGTGCCGTACACCCTACGCAACAACGACATCGTGCTGATCGAGGGCCGTCACTACTCCGCCGAGCAGTTCTATCAGCAACTGGTGCTGGAATTTGATCGCCTCTACGCCGAAGGCGCGAGCAAGCGGCGGATGATGTCGGTGAGCCTGCACGACCGTATTGGCGGCACGCCCGCGATGGTCGAGGCCATGGAGCGTTTTATCCGGTACGCCCAGTCGCATCCGAAGGTGAGTTTCATGCGCAAGGATCAGATCGCACAAATCGTGCTGACCGAAAAAAATCCACTGATCGATAACACGGAGGCGCTCTACAACCAATAAAAGCGGCCCGAAGCAGCCTTCCTCACAGCATTTGGAGGGCTGCTCGCTCACGGGAAGTCATCGTACGACGCCCTGTTGACTTTTCCGGAAAACCTCGCAAATATCCGCAACCATGTTGTACGACGACGTATAACAAATAATAAAAACAACAAATGAAACAGGGAGCGTCACAGTGAGCACATTCGTCTGCAATTCCGTCCGCACGTCCCGTTTTTCTACCCCCCGCCCGCGTTCCACCCTGAGCCTGATCGGCTGCGGCAGCCTCGCCCTGGTTTTGCCAATGAGCGCAGACGCCGAGGGCTTCATCGAAGACAGCAAAGCCACCCTGAACCTGCGTAACGCCTACTTCAATCGCAACTTCGTCAACCCGAACTATCCGCAGGGCAAGGCTGAAGAATGGACGCAGAACTTCATCCTCGACGCCAAATCCGGTTTCACCCAAGGCACTGTCGGCTTCGGCCTGGACGTACTGGGGCTGTACTCGCAGAAGCTCGATGGCGGCAAAGGCACGGGCGGTACGCAGCTGCTGCCGATCCACGATGGCGGGCGCCCGGCGGACAATTTCGGGCGCCTGGGCGTGGCGCTCAAAGCCAAGGTGTCGAAGACCGAATTGAAGGTCGGCGAATGGATGCCGGTGTTGCCCATCCTGCGCTCGGATGATGGCCGCTCCCTGCCCCAGACGTTTCGCGGCGGCCAGATCACCTCTACCGAAATCAATGGTTTGACCCTTTACGGTGGCCAGTTCCGTGGCAACAGCCCGCGCAACGATGCCAGCATGGAAGACATGTCGATGAACGGCCGCGGCGCATTCACGTCCGACCGCTTCAACTTCGGTGGCGGCGAATACACCTTCAACGACAAACGCACCCTTGTCGGTGTGTGGTACGCCGAACTCAGCGACATCTACCAGCAGCAGTACTTCAACCTCAGCCACAGCCAGCCGCTGGGCGACTGGACACTGGGCGCCAACCTCGGATTCTTCACCGGCAAGGAAGACGGCAGCGCCCAGGCCGGCGACCTCGACAACAAAACCGCTTTCGCCATGCTCTCGGCCCGGTACGGCGGCAACACGTTCTACATCGGCTTGCAAAAGCTCAGCGGCGACGATGCCTGGATGCGCGTCAACGGCACCAGCGGCGGCACCCTGGCCAACGACAGCTACAACGCCAGTTACGACAACGCGCAGGAGCGTTCCTGGCAGATCCGCCACGACTACAACTTCGTAGTCCTCGGCGTCCCCGGGCTGACGCTGATGAACCGCTACATCAGCGGCGACAACGTGCACACCGGCACCATCACCGATGGCAAGGAATGGGGTCGCGAATCGGAACTGGCCTACACCGTGCAGAGCGGCCCGCTGAAGAACCTCAACGTCAAATGGCGCAACGCGACGATTCGCCGGGACTTCAGCACCAATGAATTCGACGAGAACCGGATCTTCATCAGTTACCCGATTTCCTTGCTGTAGACCCGAACATGGCATGAGCGGAAGGTGAATCAGCCTTCCGTCATTTACACCGAAAGTCGCGTTGACAAGTTCCGGAAACCCTACCGATACTTCAGCGCAGTCATACGACAACCTACAACAAACCTAATAACAACGTGTAAGGGATTGCCATGACGTCCACCCCCACCGCCCCAACTCCGTTCAATCGCCTGCTGCTGACCGGCGCCGCCGGTGGCCTGGGCAAAGTCTTGCGCGAACGTCTGCGCCCCTACGCCAACGTACTGCGCCTGTCGGACATCGCTGCCCTCGCCCCGGCCATCGATGACCGCGAAGAAATCGTGCTCTGCGACCTCGCCGACAAAGCTGCCGTGCATCAGCTGGTCGAAGGCGTGGATGCGATCCTGCACTTCGGCGGTGTCTCGGTGGAGCGCCCCTTCGAAGAAATCCTCGGCGCCAACATCTGCGGCGTATTCCATATCTATGAAGCGGCACGCCGACACGGTGTGAAGCGGGTGATCTTCGCCAGCTCCAACCATGTCATCGGCTTCTACAAACAGGACGAACACCTCGACGCCAGCTCTGCTCGTCGCCCCGACGGCTACTACGGTCTGTCCAAGTCCTACGGCGAAGACATGGCCAGTTTCTACTTCGATCGCTATGGCATCGAAACCGTCAGCATCCGCATCGGCTCGTCGTTTCCCGAACCACAGAACCGCCGAATGATGCACACCTGGCTGAGCTTCGACGACCTCACTCAACTGCTCGAACGTTCGCTGTACACCCCCAACGTCGGCCACACCGTGGTTTATGGCATGTCCGCCAACAAGGACGTGTGGTGGGACAACCGCTTCGCCAGCCACCTCGGTTTCGAGGCCAAAGACACGTCCGAAGTGTTTCGCGACAAGGTCGAGGCGCAGCCGATGCCCGCCAGCGATGACCCGGCGCGGATCTATCAGGGCGGCGCCTTCGTTGCGGCCGGCCCGTTCGGCGATTGATCGCTGCGCTTGTCCGTCTCCAAAAGCACAAACCAAGGGAATGAGTATGCAAGCCGAATTGATCGTCGACGCCCGCAACGCGGTCGGTGAAAGCCCGGTCTGGGTGCCACAGGAAAACGCCTTGTACTGGGTCGATATCCCCAACGGTGGTCTGCAACGCTGGAGCGCCGACACTGGCCACGTCCATGCCTGGAAGACTCCCGAAATGCTTGCCTGCCTCGCCCGCCACAGCAAGGGCGGCTGGGTGGCCGGTATGGAGAGCGGGTTCTTTCACTTGCAACCGCACAGCGATGGCAGCCTCGACAGCGAGCAACTGGCGAGCGTCGGACACAGCCGTCAGGACATGCGTCTGAACGACGGTCGCTGCGACCGTCAGGGCCGGTTCTGGGCCGGCAGCATGGTGCTGAACATGGGCCTGAATCTGCCCGAGGGCCGGCTCTATCGTTACGGTGCCGGGCAAACAGGCGTGATCGAGGCACAGCTTGATGGCTTCATCGTGCCCAACGGTCTGGGCTTCAGCCCGGACGGCAAAACCATGTACCTGTCGGACTCGCACCCGAACGTGCAACTGATCTGGGCTTTCGATTACGACACCGAGACAGGCACACCCTCCAACCGCAGGGTGTTCGTGGACATGAACCATTTTTACGGCCGTCCCGACGGCGCTGCCGTGGATGCCGATGGCTGCTACTGGATCTGCGCCAACGATGTCGGCCTGATCCATCGTTTTACCCCCGACGGTCGCCTTGACCGCTCGCTGCAGGTACCGGTGAAAAAACCCACCATGTGCGCCTTCGGTGGCAGCCGGATGGACACTTTGTTCGTGACCTCGATCCGCCCCGGCGACGACCAGGATCCGCAATCGCTGGCCGGCGGCGTGTTCGCCCTCAACCCCGGCGTCAAAGGCCTGCCGGAGCCATTGTTCGACGACCTGCTGTAACCCCCTGCTGCATCGCTGTGCCTTGAACACAAAAATAACAAGACTGGAGAACCCCTCATGGACTTCAAACGCACGTTGCTCGCCGCCGCTCTCCCCCTCGCGCTCACCTTCGGCAGCGCCGCCCATGCGCTGGAAATCAAATTCGCCGACATCCATCCCGCCGGTTATCCGACCGTGGTCGCTGAAGAACAGTTGGGCAAGACCCTGGTTGCCGAAAGTGACGGCAAGCTGACCTTCAAAATGTTTCCTGGCGGCGTGCTCGGCTCGGAAAAGGAAGTGGTCGAACAGGCTCAGGTCGGCGCCATCCAGATGGCCCGCGTCAGCCTCGGTATCGTCGGTCCGGTGGTGCCGGACGTGAACGTGTTCAACATGCCGTTCGTGTTCCGTGATCAGGCGCACATGCGCAAGATCATCGACGGTGAAATCGGTGACGAAATCCTCGACAAGATCACTAACTCCGAATTCAACCTCGTGGCGCTGGCGTGGATGGACGGCGGCACGCGCAACATCTACACCAAGAAACCGGTGCGCAGCCTCGAAGACCTCAAGGGTATGAAAATCCGTGTGCAGGGCAACCCGATGTTCATCGAAACCATCAACGCCATGGGCGGCAACGGGATCGCCATGGACACCGGCGAAATCTTCAGTGCGCTGCAGACCGGCGTTATCGACGGCGCGGAAAACAATCCGCCGACCCTGCTTGAACACAACCACTACCAGAACGCCAAGTTCTACAGCCTGACCGGGCACCTGATCCTGCCCGAACCGATCGTGATGTCGAAAATCACTTGGGAAAAACTCACTCCCGATCAGCAGACCCTGGTGAAAAAAGCCGCCAAGGCTGCGCAGGCCCAGGAGCGCACCTTGTGGGATGCCAAGTCGGCCAGCAGTGAAGAGAAACTCAAGGCCGCCGGCGTCGAGTTCATCACCGTCGACAAGAAACCCTTCTACGAGGCCACCGCTTCGATCCGCGAAAAATACGGCGCGCCCTACGTCGACCTGATCAAGCGCATCGAAGCCGTTCAGTAACCTCCCTGCCCCCAATACAAGGCCCGGCAGCGCTGGCGTCGCTCGACGCTCACGCCTGCCCGGTTACGGTGGAACCCGATGAAGAATTTGCTGCTGCGCATCAATGACCGGATTTACATGGCCTGCATCTGGGTCGCCGGTCTGTCGGTGCTGACCATTTCCCTGATCATTCCCTGGGGCGTGTTCGCCCGTTACGTCCTCGGCACCGGTTCAAGCTGGCCGGAGCCCACCGCCATCCTGCTGATGATGGTCTTCACCTTCATCGGCGCCGCCGCCAGCTATCGCGCCGGTGCGCACATGGCGGTGGCGATGGTCACCGATCGCCTGCAACCGAAGATGCGCCGAACCATGAGCATTATTTCGCAAGTGCTCATGGGCACCATCTGCCTGTTCATGACCATCTGGGGCACCAAGCTGTGCCTGTCGACGTGGAACCAGTTCATGAGCGCCCTGCCGACATTGCGGGTCGGCATCACCTACATGCCGATCCCCGTGGGTGGTGCGCTGACGCTGATTTTCGTGCTGGAAAAACTGTTGCTCGGCGATCAAAGCAATCGCCGCGTGGTGCGGTTCGACCTGGTTGAAGAAAACGAAGGGGCTGCCTGATGGACGCATTGATTCTGCTGGGCAGTTTTATCGCACTGATCCTGATCGGCATGCCGGTTGCCTACGCGCTCGGGCTGTCGGCGCTGATCGGCGCATGGTGGATCGACATCCCGTTTCAGGCCTTGATGATCCAGGTGGCGGGCGGGGTGAACAAATTCTCCCTGTTGGCGATTCCGTTCTTCGTGCTGGCGGGCGCGATCATGGCCGAGGGCGGCATGTCGCGACGGCTGGTGGCGTTCGCCGGGGTGCTGGTGGGGTTCGTGCGTGGCGGGCTGTCGCTGGTCAACATCATGGCCTCGACCTTTTTCGGTGCGATTTCCGGGTCGTCGGTTGCTGATACGGCGTCGGTGGGTTCGGTGCTGATCCCGGAAATGGAGCGCAAAGGCTACCCTCGGGAATTCTCTACAGCGGTCACCGTCAGTGGTTCGGTGCAGGCTCTGCTGACTCCACCGAGTCACAACTCGGTGCTCTACTCGCTGGCCGCCGGCGGCACCGTTTCGATTGCTTCGCTGTTCATGGCCGGCGTGGTGCCGGGTCTGCTGATGAGCGCGTGCCTGATGGTGTTGTGTCTGATTTTTGCGCGCAAACGCGACTACCCCAAGGGCGAAGTGATCCCGCTGCGCGAAGCCCTGAAGATCTGCGGCGAAGCCTTGTGGGGCCTGATGGCGATGGTGATCATTCTCGGCGGGATTCTGTCGGGGATCTTCACGGCCACCGAGTCGGCGGCCATTGCCGTGCTGTGGTCGTTTTTCGTCACCATGTTCATCTACCGCGACTACAAATGGAGTGAACTGCCGAAACTCATGCACCGCACAGTGCGCACCATTTCCATCGTGATGATTCTGATCGGCTTCGCCGCCAGTTTCGGCTACATCATGACCCTGATGCAGATCCCGGCGAAGATCACCACGCTGTTCCTGACCCTGTCCGACAACCGCTACGTGATCCTGATGTGCATCAACGTCATGCTGCTGTTGCTCGGCACCGTGATGGACATGGCGCCGCTGATCCTGATCCTCACGCCGATCCTGATGCCGGTGATCCTCGGTATCGGCGTCGACCCGGTGCAGTTCGGCATGATCATGCTGGTCAACCTCGGTATCGGCCTGATAACGCCACCGGTGGGAGCCGTGCTGTTCGTGGGTTCGGCGGTGGGCAAGGTCAGTATCGAAAGTACGGTGAAGGCGCTGCTGCCGTTCTACGCCGTGCTGTTCCTGGTGCTGATGCTGGTGACCTACGTTCCAGCGCTGTCGCTGTGGTTACCGCATCTGGTGTTGTAACGCTGACGCTGTGGCGAGGGCGCCTGGTTCTCGCCACAGGTTTTGTCTCACGCACACAGCAACATGTAAGCGGCGACCACCAGACATACGCTGGCAAACCCCACCTGCAACGTCCTCGCCGGCACCCGCGCGCAGAGTTTGCGGCCGATGATCATGCCGACGATGCTGGCCACGATGAACGACGCGCCAAGATGATCGATCCGCACCCCGGCATGGAACGCGCCGATCACGCCGATGGCGGAAATCAGGCTGATGACCATCAAGGACGTGGCGACGATCCCGCGCATCTGCACATCGGTCAGTTGCTTGAACGCCGGCACGATCAGAAACCCGCCGCCAACCCCCAGCAACCCGGACACCACGCCGGTGACCGCGCCCAGTGCCGCGAGGGTCGCGGTGCATTTGGCGGTCCAGTCGAAACGGCCGGTCTGCTCATTGAGCATGCAGTTCTTCTGGCCCCAACTGGCGTGGCCATGGTCGCTGGGTCCCTGCTGCTGGCGTTCGCGGCGCAGCATGCGCCACGCCACCATCACCATCAGCAGGCTGAACAGGATCATCAGGACCTTTTCCGGCAACTGATGGGCGAAGTAGATGCCCACCGGCGAAAACACCGCGCCGAGCGCCGCGATCAGTAGCGCCGCGCGATAACGCACCAGACCATGGCGCAAACCATCGATCGCGCCGACCGCCGCTGCGCTACCCACCGCAAACAACGCCACCGGCGCCGCCTGCGTCATCGTCCAGCCCAGCCCGAGCACCAGCGCCGGCACGGCGAGAATCCCGCCGCCGGCCCCGGTCATACCGAGGATCAATCCCATCACCACGCCAAACAGGCTTGCCAGCAACATAGAGTGTTCTCAGTCGATCCTGGACAGGCTTGTCAGCCATTCGCGGCCCTTGAGCATGCCGTTCCAGTAGAACCACGGCAGCAACGTCGCCTTCAGCCACCACGCGGAGCGGCGCGGCACGGTCGGGTCGAGGGGAAAGGTTGGCAGCAGTTTTCCGCCATAGCCGAACTCGGCGAGGATCACCTTGCCCTTCTCCACCGTCAGCGGGCAGGAACCGTAGCCGTCGTACTTCAACGGCAGCGCCAGTTCTTTGCGCACCGCCAGCAGGTTTTCCGCCACCACCACAACTTGCTTGCGCACTGCCGCGGCGGTTTTCGCATTGGTGGTGCCGCAGATATCGCCCAAGGCAAACACTTCGGGATAGCGCGGGTGTTGCAGGGTGTGCGGGTTGACCTCGCACCAGCCGGCGGCATCGGCCAGCGGACTTTGCGCGATGAAGTCCGGTGAAACCTGCGGCGGAACGACGTGCAGCAGATCGAAAGTCTTGGCCTGGCGGGTGACGTTACCCTCCGCATCCTTGACGTCGAACCAGGCGGTTTTCGCCGGGCCGTCGACCTTCACCAGATTGGAATTGAACGCCAGCCGCGCGTTGTATTTGTCGATGTACTTCATCAGCGGCGGCACAAAGGTCGGCACACCGAATAACGCAGCTCCGGCCAGATTGAACTCGACCTCGACCTTGCTCAGCACGCTGCGCTTGAGCCAGTGATCGCAGGACAGGTACAGCGCCTTTTGCGGCGCGCCGGCGCACTTGATCGGGATCGACGGCTGGGTGAACAGCGCTTTGCCGCCGCGCAGTTTCTGCACCTGATCCCAGGTGTATTGCGCGTGCTGATAGCTGTAGTTGGAGGTGACGCCGTGCTGGCCGAGGCTTTCCTGCAGGCCTTCGATCTTCTCCCACGCCAGGCGCAGGCCGGGGCAGACGATCAGGTTCTGATAGGTGATGGTGCGTTGATCGTTGAGGGTGAGACGGCGCTGGTCGGGGTCGATGCCGGTCACGGCTGCCTGAATCCAGGTGGCCTGACGCGGCATCACCTTGTTCATCGGTCGGGCGGTGTCTTTGGCATCAAAGGCGCCACCGCCGACCAGCGTCCACGCCGGCTGGTAGTAATGCAGGGTGCTCGGCTCGATCACCGTGATTTTCAGGCCGGGATCGCGCTTGAGCAGGCTCGCGACAAAACCGATGCCGGCAGTGCCGCCGCCGATGACCACGATGTCCGCACTGATGGATGGGCCCCAGTGTTGATCGTTCATTGTTTGTTCCTTATGGCTGCACGCAAGGATAGCCGGGTCTATTGCGCCCAGCTTTTGAGCACGGCTCCGCAGTAGAGTCCGGAAAGGGTTTTCATCACCTGGATCACTTCGTGACTGGCGAGACCGTAAAAAATGTACTTGCCTTCACGACGGGTCGCGACCAGCCCTTCATCGCGCAGGATGCCCAGTTGCTGGGACAGGGTAGGCTGACGCACGCCGGTCATTTTCTCCAGCTCGCCGACGTTGCGCTCGCCCTGGGTCAACTGGCACAGGATCAATAGCCGATCCTCGTTGGCCAGGGCCTTGAGCAGCGAACAGGCCTTGGAGGCCGAGGCCCTCAGCTGGGCGACTTCACATTCGGTCAGACTGGATTGCATTTGCAGGATGCCTTCAACGTCACTTAAGCTGCGGACATTATGTGTTTACATAAAGTGTTGCAACCTGACTTTTCACCTTCCTGCACAGGACCGCGTACATGCCCGCGCTGATTGAAGCTTTCCTCGACCCCGCCTCTTCGACCTACAGCTACGTGGTCTACGAGGCCGACGGCGGGCAGTGCGCAATCGTCGATCCGGTGCTTGATTACGACGGCGCCGCCGGCCGCACCTGCACGGCTCAAGCGGACAAGATCATCGCCTTCGTGCACGCCCATAACCTGCAAGTGCAGTGGCTGCTGGAAACCCACGCCCACGCCGATCACTTGTCCGCCGCGCCTTATCTGCGCCGGGAACTGGGCGGGAAAATCGCGATTGGCGAATCGATCAGCAAAGTGCAGAACGTGTTCAAGGCGCTGTTCAACCTGGAACCGGAATTTCGCGTCGACGGCTCGCAGTTCGATCACCTGTTCGCACCGAACGAATCGTTCAGGATCGGCAATCTCAAGGCCACCGCCCTGCACGTTCCCGGCCACACCCCGGCGGACATGGCTTACCTGATCGACGGCGAACAGATCCTGGTGGGCGACACGCTGTTCATGCCCGATGTCGGCACCGCCCGTTGCGACTTTCCCGGCGGCAACGCCCATCAATTGTTCAATTCGATTCACAAACTGCTGGCCTTCCCCGCCAGCGTGAAGCTCTACGTCTGCCACGACTACCCGCCGCAAGGTCGCGACTCGCAGTGCCAGACCACAGTGGGTGAACAGCGCAAAAGCAATATCCACGTGCATGACGGCGTCGACGAAGCCGCGTTTGTCGAGATGCGCACCAAGCGCGATGCAGGGTTGGGCATGCCGACGCTGTTGCTGCCGGCGATTCAGGTGAATGTGCGCGCAGGAAATTTTCCACCGGCGGAAGGCAATGGCGTTGTTTACCTGAAGATTCCGATCAACTCCGTGTAAGAAAAAATCATTGAAGGAACCGGAAACAAGGGGATTCGTACCTGTCACGTCGGATCCCATGAACTGGGCGTAATCTCGGCCGACAGGCAGACTTCATGGGGTAATCAACCCATGGAGATTTGGCAATATGGATATTCGCCGTAACCATCGCGACCTGACGCCGGAACAGAAACACGCCTTCGTAAATGCCATTCTGATACTGAAAAACCAGACGCCCAGCGTGCTGCGCCCGGGCCAGCAGAGTCGCTACGATGACTTTGTACAGATCCACAAGAATTCCATGGGACGAGGTAACCCGATCTTCCCCAACCCCCATGGAACCCCTTTATTTTTTCCCTGGCATCGCGTCCTGATTCGCCAGTTCGAGCTTGAACTGCAAGCCGCCGCAGACAACCCGACCATCACGCTGCCGTACTGGAACTGGAGCATGAATGGTGCGGATGACCCCTTTACTGACGATTTCATGGGCAGAGACGGCGACCCGACGCAAAACCAGCGGGTAACCATTGGCCCGTTTGCCCTCGAGCGTCGTTTATTCGGCATAAAGGTCTGGGATGGTGAGACAGGAGATCCTGGCTTGCGGCGCAACTTCGGAGCAGGCCCCTCACCGCTCCCCTCTGCGCTGGATGTCGAAACCTTATTGAACAGAACGCCCTACTGGCTCGAACCGACCGGATGGGAAAATCTGACGGAAATGATGCACAACGATGTGCATGCCTGGGTTGGAGGCAACATGGGCGAAGCCTCCTCTCCCAACGATCCGTTGTTCTTCTTGCACCACTGTTATCTCGACTTTCTCTGGGAGCGCTGGAAGCGCAAACACCCGACCGAGCCGGTGATCGCATTTCCCGAGAACGCACCACACGGGATGCTCGGTTCAACGCTGATGTTCAATCCGGACAATGAACCTGCGCCCTGGCTTCAGCCTTTCAGGGTGGAACAGACCTTGAACACGGCAAGTCTGGATTACGGCTATGCCGATCTCTGATCAGGGCTGAGCACTCAGCTCCCGAGGATCAGGCCATTGGCCGGTAATGGCAGTGCCGTTTTGTAGCGCACCTGCTTGAGGGCAAAGCTTGACCGGATGTTCGCCACACCGGGGACTTTGGTCAGAAAGTCCATCATGAAGCGTTCAAGCGCCTGAATGGTCGGCACCAGCACGCGGATCAGATAATCCGGGTCGCCGGCCATCAGGTAGCACTCCATGACTTCGGGGCGGTCGGAAATCGCCTCTTCGAAATGCTGCAGCGCTTCCTCTACCTGTTTCTCGAGACTGACGTGGATGAACACGTTGACGTGCAGCCCCAGCAGGTCGGCATCCAGCAGGGTCACCTGCTCGCGGATCAGCCCCAGCTCTTCCATTGCCTTGACCCGGTTGAAGCACGGCGTCGGCGACAGATTGACCGAACGGGCCAGGTCGGCGTTGGTGATGCGCGCGTTCTCCTGAAGGCTGTTGAGAATGCCGATGTCGGTACGGTCCAGTTTGCGCATGAGATAAAACCACCTGTTTTTTATGTTTATGCAGAATTTCTATCTGCAAATGATCTTCAGCGCAACGAAACAGAGAGAAATATTCTTCTTGCCCGGGCCTATGATTGTTGTAGGACAAGATTTCTTTTATCGAAGAATGACTGCCAGCTCACTACAAGAAATTCACAAGATCGAGCGTAGAAGCCATGACCCAAGCGTATGAACCGCTGCGTCTGCACGTCCCTGAACCCTCGGGCCGCCCAGGCTGCAAAACCGATTTCTCCTACCTGCATCTGACCGATGCGGGCACGGTGCGTAAACCTTCCATCGACGTTGAACCGGCCGACACTGCCGACCTGGCTCGTGGCCTGATCCGCGTGCTCGACGACCAGGGCAACGCTCTCGGCCCGTGGGCTGAAAACGTGCCGGTCGAGATCCTGCGCAAAGGCATGCGCGCCATGCTCAAGACCCGGATCTACGACAACCGCATGGTGGTCGCCCAGCGTCAGAAAAAAATGTCGTTCTACATGCAGAGCCTTGGCGAAGAAGCCATCGGCAGCGCCCAGGCCCTGGCCTTGAACATCGACGACATGTGCTTCCCGACCTACCGCCAGCAAAGCATTCTGATGGCTCGCGACGTACCGCTGGTCGACCTGATCTGCCAACTGCTGTCCAACGAGCGCGATCCGCTCAAGGGCCGTCAACTGCCGATCATGTACTCGGTCAAGGACGCAGGCTTCTTCACCATTTCCGGCAACCTCGCCACTCAGTTCATTCAAGGCGTGGGCTGGGGCATGGCCTCGGCGATCAAGGGCGACACCAAAATCGCCTCCGCCTGGATCGGCGATGGTGCCACCGCCGAATCGGACTTCCACACCGCCCTCACCTTCGCCCACGTTTATCGTGCGCCGGTGATCCTCAATGTGGTCAACAACCAGTGGGCGATCTCGACCTTCCAGGCCATCGCCGGTGGTGAAGCCACCACCTTCGCCGGACGCGGCGTCGGTTGCGGCATCGCTTCCCTGCGGGTCGATGGCAACGATTTCTACGCGGTCTACGCCGCCTCCGCCTGGGCTGCAGAACGCGCTCGCCGCAACCTCGGCCCGACCATGATCGAATGGGTCACCTACCGCGCCGGCCCACACTCGACTTCCGACGATCCGTCCAAATACCGTCCTGCCGACGACTGGAGCCACTTCCCGCTGGGCGACCCGATCGCCCGCCTGAAACAGCACCTGATCAAGGTCGGCCACTGGTCGGAAGAAGAGCACGCCGCCGTAAGCGCCGAGCTTGAAGCCGAAGTGATCGCTGCACAGAAACAGGCCGAACAGTACGGCACCCTCGCCGGCGGCCAGATTCCAAGCGCCGCGACCATGTTCGAAGACGTCTACAAAGAGATGCCTGAGCACTTGAAGCGCCAGCGTCAGCAGTTGGGAATCTGACATGAACGATCACAACAACAATATTCAGTTGGAAACCGCCATGACCACGACCACCATGACCATGATCCAAGCCCTGCGCTCGGCCATGGATGTGATGCTTGAGCGTGACGACAACGTTGTGGTGTTCGGCCAGGACGTCGGCTACTTCGGCGGCGTATTCCGTTGCACCGAAGGCCTGCAGACCAAGTACGGCACCTCGCGGGTGTTCGATGCGCCGATTTCCGAGAGCGGCATCGTCGGTGTCGCCGTTGGCATGGGCGCTTATGGTTTGCGTCCGGTCGCCGAGATTCAGTTCGCCGACTACGTGTACCCGGCGTCCGACCAGATTATTTCCGAAGCCGCCCGTCTGCGTTATCGCTCGGCCGGCGAGTTCACCGCCCCGATGACCCTGCGCATGCCCTGCGGCGGCGGCATCTACGGCGGCCAGACCCACAGCCAGAGCATCGAGGCGATGTTCACTCAGGTCTGCGGTCTGCGCACGGTCATGCCTTCCAACCCGTATGACGCCAAAGGCCTGCTGATCGCCTCCATCGAAAACGATGATCCGGTGATCTTCCTCGAGCCGAAACGCCTGTACAACGGCCCGTTCGACGGCCATCACGACCGCCCGGTAACCCCGTGGTCGAAACACCCGCAAGCTCAGGTGCCGGACGGTTACTACACCGTGCCGCTGGACGTTGCCGCCATCACCCGTCCGGGCAAGGACGTGACCGTACTGACCTACGGCACCACCGTTTACGTATCGCAAGTTGCGGCCGAAGAATCCGGCGTTGACGCTGAAGTCATCGACCTGCGCAGCCTGTGGCCGCTGGACCTGGAAACCATCGTCAAATCCGTGAAGAAAACCGGCCGTTGCGTGGTGGTTCACGAAGCCACCCGCACCTGCGGTTTCGGCGCCGAACTGGTGTCGCTGGTGCAAGAGCATTGCTTCCACCACCTGGAAGCGCCGATCGAACGCGTCACCGGTTGGGACACCCCCTACCCGCACGCGCAGGAGTGGGCGTATTTCCCTGGGCCGTCCCGAGTGGGCGCGGCGCTGAAACGGGTCATGGAGGTCTGAATGGGCACGCACGTTATCAAGATGCCGGACATCGGCGAAGGCATCGCAGAAGTAGAACTGTCGCAGTGGCACGTCAAGGTCGGCGATCTGGTCGTTGAAGATCAGGTGCTGGCGGATGTGATGACCGACAAGGCAATGGTCGACATTCCGTCGCCAGTCCACGGCAAGGTGATTGCGCTGGGCGGTCAGCCGGGTGAAGTGATGGCGGTCGGCAGTATTCTGATCAGCATCGAGGTTGAAGGCGCAGGCAATCTGAAGGAGTCGGACAAACCGGCACCTGTGGCGGCGAAAGAAACTCCAGTCGCAACCAAAGTTGAAGCTGTCGTTGAAAGCAAACCTGCTCCCGCCGCACCACGTCCGGCAGCTGCCGTTTGCCAGGGTCCGATGGTTGCTCGCCAAGCCGATGAGCGTCCGCTGGCCTCGCCGGCCGTGCGCAAGCATGCGCTGGACCTGGGCATTCAATTGCGTCTGGTGCGCGGTTCCGGCCCGGCCGGTCGCGTGTTGCACGAAGACCTCGACGCCTATCTGGCGCAAGGTCAGTCGAAAGCTTCGGCGCCGGTCGCCGCCGCGTACACCCAGCGCAACGATGAAGAGCAGATTCAGGTTATCGGCATGCGCCGCAAGATTGCCCAGCGCATGCAGGACGCCACTCAGCGTGCCGCGCACTTCAGTTATGTCGAGGAAATCGACGTCACCGCGATTGAAGAGCTGCGTGCCCACCTAAACGAAAAACACGGCGCGAGTCGTGGCAAGCTGACCTTGCTGCCGTTCCTCGTGCGCGCACTGGTCGTCGCCCTGCGCGACTTCCCGCAAATGAACGCCCGTTACGACGACGAAGCCCAGGTCATCACCCGCCTCGGCGCGGTGCATGTCGGCGTCGCTACCCAAAGCGATGTCGGCCTGATGGTGCCGGTGGTGCGTCACGCCGAAGCGCGCAGCCTCTGGGACAGCGCGGCGGAAATCTCCCGCCTCGCCACCGCCGCCCGCAACGGCAAAGCCAGCCGCGATGAACTCTCCGGCTCGACCATCACCCTGACTAGCCTCGGCGCCCTCGGCGGCATCGTCAGCACCCCGGTGCTGAATCTGCCGGAAGTGGCGATCGTCGGCGTCAACAAAATCGTCGAACGCCCGATGGTCGTCAAAGGCCAAGTGGTGATCCGCAAGATGATGAACCTCTCCAGCTCCTTCGATCACCGCGTGGTCGACGGCATGGACGCGGCGCTCTTCATCCAGGCCATTCGTGGCTTGCTCGAACAACCCGCGACCCTGTTTGTGGAGTGATGGCATGCAAACTCTGAACACCACGCTGCTGATCATCGGCGGCGGCCCCGGCGGTTACGTGACGGCCATTCGCGCCGGGCAACTGGGCATTCCGACCATTCTGGTCGAGGGCGAATCGCTGGGCGGCACCTGCCTGAACATCGGCTGCATTCCGTCAAAAGCACTGATTCATGTGGCCGAACAGTTTCACCAGACTCAGCATCACAACCAGCATTCGGCACTGGGCATCAGCGTTTCGGCGCCGACCCTCGACATCACCAAGAGCGTCGAATGGAAGGACGGCATCGTTGATCGCCTGACCACCGGCGTCGCCGCGTTGCTAAAGAAGAACAAGGTTCAGGTCATCAATGGCTGGGCCAAGGTCATCGACGGCAAGACCGTGGAAGTCGGCGACACCCGCATCCAGTGCGAACACCTGGTGCTAGCCACCGGTTCGAAAAGCGTCAATCTGCCGATCCTGCCGATTGGCGGGCCGATCATATCGTCCACCGAGGCGCTGGCGCCGAAGTCGGTGCCGAAACGCCTGATCGTGGTGGGCGGTGGTTACATCGGTCTGGAGCTGGGCATTGCCTATCGCAAGCTCGGCGCCGAGGTCAGTGTGGTCGAGGCGCAGGATCGGATCCTGCCGGCCTACGACGCCGAACTGACCCAACCGGTGCACGATGCGCTGAAGCAACTGGGCGTGAAGCTGTACCTCAAGCACAGCGTGCTGGGCTTCGACGGGACATTGCAGGTGCGCGATCCGAACGGCGACACCCTGAACCTGGAAACCGATCAGGTGCTGGTGGCCGTCGGTCGCAAACCCAATACCCAGGGCTGGAACCTTGAAGCCCTGAACCTGGACATGAACGGCTCGGCGCTCAAGATCGACAGCCGCTGCCAGACCAGCATGCGCAACGTCTACGCCATCGGCGACCTGAGCGGCGAGCCGATGCTGGCCCACCGCGCCATGGCCCAGGGCGAAATGGTCGCCGAGCTGATCAGCGGCAAGACCCGCGAATTCAACCCGACCGCCATCGTTGCCGTGTGCTTTACCGACCCGGAACTGGTGGTCGTCGGCAAGACCCCGAAAGAGGCCAAGGCGGCGGGACTTGACTGCATCGTGTCGAACTTCCCGTTCGCGGCCAATGGCCGGGCGATGACGCTGGAATCGAAAACCGGCTTCGTGCGGGTGGTCGCCCGTCGGGACAATCATGTGATTGTCGGCTGGCAGGCGGTCGGTGTCGGGGTGTCGGAGCTGTCGACCGCGTTCGCGCAAAGCCTGGAAATGGGTGCGCGACTGGAAGACATCGGCGGCACCATCCACGCGCACCCGACACTGGGTGAAGCGGTGCAGGAAGCGGCGTTGCGTGCGCTTGGGCACGCGTTGCACCTGTAACGCTCGGTCGCAGATCGTTCCCACGCTCCGCGTGGGAATGCCTCCACGGACGCTCCGCGTTCGGCTGTTGGGACGCAGAGCGTCCCGGACTGCATTCCCACGCAGAGCGTGGGAACGATCAAAGGCAGAGATTTCGGGCTGCGAAACCGCTCAAGAATGAAGTATTGTTGTGCCCATCCAAAAAAACGTCAGAAGCCTTGAACCGCTTCGGCGGTTGTTCAGTGATAGAGGGTGTCATGGGTAACGAAAGCATCAACTGGGACAAGCTGGGTTTTGACTACATCAAGACCGACAAACGCTATCTGTCGTACTTTCGCAATGGCGAGTGGGACAAAGGCACCCTGACCGAAGACAACGTGCTGCACATCAGCGAAGGCTCCACTGCCCTTCACTATGGCCAGCAATGCTTCGAAGGCCTGAAGGCCTATCGTTGCAAGGACGGCTCGATCAACCTGTTCCGTCCGGACCAGAACGCCGCGCGCATGCAGCGCAGCTGCGCCCGCCTGCTGATGCCGCATGTGTCCACCGAGCAGTTCATCGAAGCGTGCAAGGAAGTGGTTCGCGCCAACGAGCGCTTCATCCCGCCTTACGGCACCGGCGGCGCGCTGTACCTGCGCCCGTTCGTGATCGGCGTGGGTGACAACATCGGCGTGCGTACCGCACCTGAGTTCATCTTCTCGGTGTTCGCGATCCCGGTCGGTGCCTACTTCAAGGGCGGCCTGACCCCGCACAACTTCCAGATTTCCACCTTCGACCGCGCCGCGCCACAAGGCACCGGTGCCGCCAAGGTCGGTGGCAACTACGCCGCCAGTCTGATGCCGGGCTCCCAGGCCAAGAAAGCGCACTTCGCTGACGCCATCTACCTGGATCCGCTGACCCACAAGAAGATCGAGGAAGTCGGTTCGGCCAACTTCTTCGGGATCACCCACGACAACAAGTTCGTGACCCCGAACTCGCCCTCGGTACTGCCGGGTATCACCCGTCTGTCGCTGATCGAACTGGCCAAGTCCCGTCTGGGGCTGGAAGTGGTCGAAGGCGACGTGTTCATCGACAAGCTGTCGGACTTCAAGGAAGCCGGTGCTTGCGGTACTGCGGCGGTGATCACCCCGATCGGTGGCATCAGCTACAACGACCACCTGCACGTGTTCCACAGCGAAACCGAAGTCGGCCCTGTGACCCAGAAGCTCTACAAAGAGCTGACCGGCGTACAGACTGGCGACGTCGAAGCGCCAGCAGGCTGGATCGTCAAGGTTTGACCTGACGGCCAGATGCACAAAAGCCCCCATCGAGTGATCGATGGGGGCTATTTTATTCGTTTGGCTCCGTGGCCTTCATGGCAATCCGCTTGCCCGCACGACCGGCAATGCCGCTCGCCTGCCCGTTCTGCTGCTTGCCCATTCGTGCCTGGGTAATCAATCCGGGAATCAGCTCTCCTTCCGGCAGGTTCTTCCAGAACCGCGTCGGCAAATGCCCCTGCATGACTTTCTCGTTCAAACGCGCCGGGTTGAAGATGTGGCTGTAGTACGTCAGCCACAAGTCACCGTGGGGATCGTCGACGTTCTGCGCCAGTTGCTGCCACTCCAGCGGACACTGACGTTCATGGATCAGTTGTTCACCATCGTAATAAACCCCGTCGCGAGGCGTGGCGATCAGCCAGCGATGCCGGCCCATGCGCCCGATAAAGTGTTCGCTGGCGCTGTGCAGAATGTCGTGGGCCGGTTCGTGCCATGCGACGTATTGCGGGCCCGGCAGCTCTGGCGGGCGCTCGATGAAGCGCACGAACGCATGCAGATGATGGGCTTCGCGCTGCACCTGCTTGATCCGCCGCTGCAACTCGCTGCCCAGCTTGTCGCCGGCCATCATTGCCGTGCGGTCACCGTGGCTGACTCGCCACAGCACTTCATACAGCAAACTCCAGCGCTGATCGCCACGGTATCGCGACGCTTGTTCCAGGGTGTCGAGCAACGCACGCGGAATCCGTGCCTGAAACGGCCCCTGCCCTTCGGGCACCGCCACGTCACTGGCAAACAGATCACTTACCCCTTCCGACGCCCAGCTCACCAGACTCGGATCGATTTCATGGCTGAGCAGCCAGCGCGCCTGTTGGCGCCAGGTGTCGAACAGGTCGTCGCAGTCGAGATTGATCATCACCACAGCCCCATCTGTTGCGGCATTGGTCGGTCGCGCAACTGCTGATAAAGCATCTGGCTAGTGACCTCGGCCTGCTGCGGGTGGTAATCGCTGGTGATGATGAACGGCTTGGCCTTGGCCAGCACACAGCGCATGCGCGCCACGTCTTCGTAGCGAATGCGCCGCTGCCGACGCAGTTCCACCAGACGTTCGGTGGTGCGCAAGCCGATGCCGGGTATGCGCGAAATCAACGCCGGTTCGGCACGATTGAGATCCAGCGGGAACACCTCGCGATTCTGTAGCGCCCAGGCCAGTTTCGGGTCGATGTCCAGCGCCAGATTGCCCGGCCCCGTAAGCAACTCACCGGCGGTATAGCCATAACCGCGCAACAGAAAATCCGCCTGATACAACCGGTGCTCGCGCATCAGTGGCGGTGCGGCCAGTGGCACACTTTTAGGACTGTCGGGAATCGGACTGAAGTCCGAGTAATAGACCCGGCGCAAACGGAAGTTGCCGTAGAGCGCCTGTGCGCTGTGCAGGATGGTGCTGTCGTCGGTGTCATCGGCACCCACAATCATTTGCGTGCTCTGCCCGGCCGGGGCGAACTTTGGTGCGCGAGGTTCGTTGAGCACGGTCTGCACACCGGTGTAGATGGTGTTCATCGCCTGCTTGATCGAACCGATGTGCTTCTCCGGCGCAAGAGTTTGCAGGCTGACATCGGTGGGCAATTCGATGTTGACGCTCAGGCGATCCGCGTAACGACCGGCCTCTTCGATCAACGCAGGATCCGCATCGGGAATGGTCTTGAGGTGAATGTAGCCACGGAACTCATGCTCTTCGCGCAGCAGCTTGGCGACGCGCACCAGTTGCTCCATGGTGTAGTCCGCCGAACGAATGATTCCTGAGCTGAGAAACAGCCCGCTGACGCAATTGCGCCGGTAGAAATCCAGGGTCAGCGTCACCACTTCCTCGGGCGTGAAACGCGCACGCGGCACGTCACTGGAGCGCCGGTTGACGCAGTATTGGCAGTCGTAGAGACAGAAGTTGGTCAGCAGAATCTTGAGCAGCGACACGCAACGCCCGTCCGGCGTGTAGCTGTGGCAGATGCCCATGCCATCGGTTGATCCCAGCCCGCTTTTGCCCTCGGAACTGCGCTTGGGCGCGCCACTGCTCGCACAAGAAGCGTCGTACTTGGCGGCGTCGGCGAGGATGCTGAGCTTGTCAATGATTTGCATGGCACGGACTCGATACTGTTCGCATATACAGTATAGACAGCGATTGGCTCACACAAGGTGCAATGCCGCTCTTCGTCGGAATGTCGCACCGCAGCAGTCAGGTCAATTTGACTCAGCAGCAGTCAGATTGACTCGACCCCACAAGCGTCATAATGACTATCAACCCTACGCAGCCCTTGATATCAAAGGCTGTCCGGCATGGCCCGAAAATTGACTGACTCCCCGTAGCCATTTGGCTGAAGACCAAAACGGGAGTCGAACATGGATCATGTTTTTCAGGGCAAGCTTGCCGTCGTCACCGGTGCCAGTTCAGGCATAGGCCTGGCCGCTACCGAGCGTCTGCTGGATCAAGGCGCGCGCGTATTGGCCATGTCGCGAAAACTCGGCGTACTGGCCGAACTGCTTGAACGGTATCCCCACCAACTGGTCTGGCATCCCGGCGATGTCACTCAAGCCTCTGACCTTGGCTCCTTGGCCGAGCAGGCTGCGAGTCTGGGCCCGGTGAGCTTCGTGGTGCCCAATGCCGGTATCGCAGAGCTCGCCGACGGGCTCGACAGTTCGGCGTTCGATCGCCAATGGGCAGTGAACGGCGCAGGTGCCCTGAACACCTTGGCCGCCCTGCGCCCGCACCTTGCAGACAAGGCGTCAGTGGTGTTCATCGGTACTTTTCTGGCCGGAATCAGTTTCGCGGGACTGGCCGCCTACATCGCGTCAAAAGCGGCGTTGATCGCCCATGCCCGAACCCTTGCAGTCGAGCTGGCACCCCATGGTGTGCGCATCAATTGTGTCTCCCCCGGCCCGACCGCAACGCCGATCTGGTCAACGCTGGGCCTGAGTGACGAAGCGCTCGGCGACGTGGCCCAAGGCGTCAACAAACGACTATTGGGCGGACAATTCCTCGAACCTGCGGCAGTGGCCGACGTCATTCTTTTCCAGTTGGGCAATGGCGCACGCGGCGTCATCGGTCAGGATTGGGTGGTCGACAGCGGATACACCTTGAGCTAACGCGCATGCACCGATCCGGGCGTGGAATCAGCCAACTGGCGACCTGACGAATCCCGCCCGGCTTCGGGCAAAACCAGCCCCCAGCGCGATGACAATTCTCGGCGCCCCTGCACCGTCAATGTCAGCGCGCGACTGTCCAGATCCTGCGTCACCCATTTGCGCTTCAATGCAGCCTGCAATAACGCCGCCCCGAGCGAACCGCCCAGATGCGGCCGACGCATGCTCCAGTCCAGGCACGGGCAGGCAAAGCGGCGGCGCATCGTCGACAGATCCTTGACCTCAATGCCCAGCCCTTCAAAAAACGCCTCGCCGCTGTCACTGAGGCGATAAACCTGCTCATCGGTTTCCACCAGCCAACCGCCCTCCAGCAACCGGTCATGCAACAACACCGCCAGCGTCCCGGCCATGTGGTCGTAGCAGGTGCGGGCGAATTGCAGGCGATCCGGCGTGTGCGGTTTGAAGGTCGGTGCGGGGTTCTGACCGATCACCATCAGCGCTTCCAGCGCCTGGGCCACGCGCTTGTCGGCGAGGCTGTAATAACGGTGGCGGCCCTGCACATGCAGGCGCACCAGCGCCAAATCCTTGAGCTTGGCCAGGTGTGCGCTGGCGGTCGAGGCGCTGACGTCGGCGAGGGTCGCCAGCTCCGTGGCGGTGCGGGCGTGGCCGTCCATCAGCGAGCACAGCATTTTCGTTCGCGCCGGTTCCGCGATGGCGGCGGCCACTTGCGAAACGCCGATGTCTTGATGTTCTGCGTGCATATTTCGCTCCCGGACGAATCATCGCCCTCAAGGACTGGAGATAGTAGCAACACTTTCCCCACCGACAAGGTTGCGATCCATGGACCCGATCATCGCTGCGACTCACGCCGATCCCTATCCCTACTACGCCGAACTGCGCGCGGCGGGCGGGCTGACGTTTCATCACGGACTGAAACTGTGGGTTGCCAGTAGCGCCCGCGCGGTGTGCGCGGTGCTGGCGCATCCGGATTGCCGCGTGCGCCCGGTGCAGGAACCGGTGCCCAAAGCCATCGTCGATGGCATGGCGGGCAAGGTGTTTGGCCTTTTGATGCGTATGAATGACGGCGAAGCTCAGCGCTGCCCGCGTTCGGCCATCGAGTCGCCGCTGGGGCTGTTTGATCGGCAAGAAGTCAGCGTTTTGGTGTCCGCGCGGCTGATAACGAACGACGCCGAAGGCCTCTATAAAGCAATGTTTCGCGGCCCCGTGTGCGTGGTTGCATCGCTGCTCGGATTCACCCCGGCGCAGGCGCGGGTCATCAGTGAACTGACGGCGGATTTCGCGGCGTGTCTGTCGCCGCTGAGCAATGACCTGCAACTGACCGCAGCCCATCGGGCGGCGGAGCAATTGCGCGCTTACTTTATTGAATTGCTGGCGGATCCGAATCCGTTTCTCGCCGACATCCAACAGCGTTTTGTCGGCGAGGAGGATGTGCTGCTCGCCAACCTGATCGGCCTCTGTTCGCAGACATTCGAAGCCACCGCCGGGCTTATCGGTAATGCGCTGGTGGCGTTGCAGCGTCAGCCTGAATTACGCGCGGCGTCAGTGGATTCGTTGCTGGCTGAAGTCCAGCGCTTCGATCCTTCGGTACAGAACACCCGCCGATTTGTGGCGAACAGCTGTGAAATCGACGGCGTGCGGCTGGAAGCAGGTGACGTGATTCTGGTGCTGCTGGCCTCGGCCAATCGCGATCCGGCACTCAATGAAAACCCGGATCGCTTTATGCCGGATCGCCCGAATCGCCGCAGCTTCACGTTCGGCAGCGGTCGGCATCAATGCCCCGGACAGACGCTGGCAATGACGATCGCCAGCGCCACGCTCACCGAAATCCTCGCCCACAACGTTGATCCGGGAAGATTCACGTGGCACTACCGGCCTTCGCTGAATGGACGAGTTCCGATGTTCAGCGAGGTGCAGCCTTAAGCGTTGCGCAATTCGATGGTCAGGTGCGAAAGTTCATGCACCGGCGCCAGGCGCTCACGGATCGCGTCGGCAGTCACGCCCGCCACCGCGACCACACTGACAATCGCCGCCCGCGCCTGCGGGCCGACCTGCCAGACGTGCAAATCGCTGATGCGCACATCATCGGAGGTTTCCAGCAGTTCGCGGATCTCCTCGGCCACGGGTTCATCGGTGGTGTCGAGCAACACGGCGGCGCTGTCGCGCATCAGGTTCCAGGCCCATTTGGCGATGACGATGGAACCGACGATGCCCATCACCGGGTCCATCCACACCCAGCCCAGATAGCGCCCGGCCAGCAGCGCGGCAATCGCCAGCACCGACGTCAACGCGTCCGCCAATACGTGCACGTAGGCTGAACGCAGGTTGTTGTCGTGATGGTGGTGATGGCCATGATCGTGGCTGTGGTCGTGACTATGGCCGTGGTCGTGATGGCTGTGGTGACCGGCCAGCAGAAAAGCGCTGAGCAGGTTGACGCCCAGGCCGACCACGGCAATCAAGGTTGCTTCGCCGAACGCCACACTGGTTGGCTGGAACAGACGGAAAACCGATTCCCCGGCAATCCCCAGCGACACCAGCCCCAACACCATCGCCGAGGCAAAACCCGCCAGATCACCGACCTTGCCGGTGCCGAAACTGTAGCGTCGGTTGTTGGCGTTACGCCGAGCAAAACCATAGGCTGCCGCCGCGATGCCCAAGGCGCCGGCGTGGGTCGCCATGTGGAAACCGTCGGCCAGCAATGCCATGGAACCGGTGAGATAACCGGCGGCAATTTCGCCGATCATCATCACGAAAGTCAGCACCACCACCCACAGGGTGCGGCGGGCGTTTTCATCGTGCGAAGCACCGAGAAACTGGTGGTTGTGGGAAAAGTCATCAACCTTGAGGGTCATGATGTCGGCGCTCACTTGGAATATCGGCGGATGGCCAGCAGCAACTCTTCCACGCCCTGGGCGCGGGCTTCATCGCTGAGGTCGGGACGGGCGACATGCTCGCGGGCGTGGGCCTCAATGAACTGCTCCATCAAGCCATTGACCGCGCCGCGAATCGCCGCCATCAGGTGCAACGTCTTGGCACAATCGGCCTCGGACTCCAGCGCCCGTTCAACCGCCTGAACCTGCCCGGCAATACGCCGGACCCGGTTGAGCAATTCGCCTTTGTGTTCGTGCGTGTGCGACATACCTATACCTCCTACCCCTATATGGCGAGCATAGTCGCTGTTCCGATCGAGAGGGGCAAGGCCTGTTTTCGACCATCCGTCGCAGCTTGAATTTTTGACGTGAAAGGATTGAGGCGGAGCGTCAGTCGGCAACCGCCTCTGGAAGGTGTTTCAGAGGCAGGATCGTTGAGAACCCTCGTCTGTCAGGCCCATTGCAGTGGCGAGGACGACGAGAAGCAGAGGTCTACGTCCAGTTGCGCTGCAGCCGACAGGTTGACCAGCGCATCCAGAGAGAACTTGTCGATTTTGCCGTTGAGTACGTCGTTGAGGCGCGGCTGGGTGATGCCTAGACGCTTGGCCGCCTCCTTCTGCGGAAGCTCCCAGGCACGAATCGTTTCGCACAACGTGCGCATCAGCTTGGCCCGCAGGCGCATGTTGGCCGCTTCCTGCGGCGTGTCTTCCAGTGCATCCCAGACGCTTGCGAAACGCTGGGAAGAGTTTTGATGATCCGTCATGGTTCAACCTATTTCCTGGTATCTGGCCCGTGCCAGTTCTATGTCTCGCGTCTCGGTTTTGCGCGTGGTCTTTTGCAGGGCGTGCAGCACATAAATCGCGTCAGGCCGGTTGACCACATAAAACACTCGATACGCTCCTGAATCCTCGGTGATTCGGATTTCATTGACGCCCCGCCCGACGGTCTTCATGGGGCGCCAGTCAAAGGGTTCGTCACCCTGCTGCAACAGATCCAATTGGAATCCGGCAGCTCTGCGAGCATCGAGGGGAAAAGCTCTCAGATCCTTGAGCGCACTCCCGACAAATACCACGTCCTTGTGTCTTGGCATTGGCTTCTCCTGTGTTGGAAGGAAAAGCGTAATAGCCCGGACGGAATCGTGTTGCACAGGTGTGTTGCAAGGAATGGCAGCGATCACATACCAGCAGACTATATCGAAACCGATATAAATCAAGTTTGAATTGGCTTATCTGACATTTGGTATCACAAAGTAGAAATTCGCGAGCCAGCGCACCTGATATGCCGACGCAGAACCCTTGTGGGAGCGAGCTTGCTCGCGATGGCGGACTGAAAAATGAAGCATCATTTTGCCCTCATCCGAGAGGCTACATCGCCTTGCGCCTTTGCCTACAACTACGCCAGAATCCGCCGGCTTGTGCAGCTTGGGGCCTGCCAGTAACTTGATTCGCATCACTGAATGGTCAGTGAACGGGTTTAGTCGCTCGGTGCTTTTTCTCAAGTTCGCAAACTGTCATTCAGTCAGGTATCTCTACGCCTGTACTCAATGGTAGCTGTGCGCAGGGCGCCTTCGGGTGCGCCGGTAATGCTTGGGTACTGGTCGACTAACCTGCGTACAGCTGCCACCTATTGTTTAGTCGCAAGAACGTGTCAGCCTCATTTTGAGGTTACCCAGCAAATGTTCAAATACGTTCCCGATCCACCCGAAACTGACGTACCCAACGAGTCCGACCCAACCTCTCCTTACTCCACAACAGACTCAAAAAAACTCCACGAAGCCGCCGAGCGCGCCCTCGACCATTACCTGAAACCCACCGCCCCGAAACAACACTGCCCCGGCCGCATGTTCCTGGTCGCCCCCGACCTGGATCAACATGCCCTGCTGGCCCACGCCTGCGAGTCGATGGCTTCGGCCAGCGTGATGCTCGGCGACTTCGCCGCGCTGCTGGACCCGCCCTACCGCAGCACCGTGCTGGGCATCGCCCAAGTGGTGATGTGTGGCGAGCTCGCCGTGAACCGGGCGCTGGACACTCTCGATGCCACGACCTGAGGAACACCCCATGGAAAGCAAATCCGATGCACACGTCGTCGCCGCCCTGATCTCCATCGGCCTCAACGAGAAAGACAGCCAATGGGCCCAGAAAGCCTGCCTGCTACTGCTCGAGAGTGAACGGAAATCCATCGTCAGCGCCGCCCTCACCGCCCTCGTCCAGATTGCCCGCGACCATGGCGAACTGGACCGCAACCGCCTGCTGCCGGCACTCACCAGCGTAAAGCGCAGATTTCCAAGCCTGACCGGCACGGTTGCCGCGACGCTGGATGAGATGGCGATGGCTGCGTAACACCCAGGGCACAAGGCAAGAAAAAAACCGCTGCCTCCGTGAAGGGAGGCAGCGGGTTCAGTGTTTTCCTAGCTCTCCAATAACAAGGTTAACCCCCAAGTAAATATAGGAGGCTTTTAATGTTTTTATGGATAAGTGGCTTTTTGAAAGGTGATGAAGAGGACGACTCTTTGAAGTTTGAACTGACGGTGAAGCCTGAGGCAGAAGCTGCGGTTTTAGCGTTGCTGGGTTGGGAAAGCCTAGAAGAAAGCGAGGCCGGAGAATGGTTATTGAATGACGGTCAGGTCCGGCAAATCGCTTCAGTCCTTAATGAACACCTACCAACTGAACTAGATCTTTTTATCGGGGTTCGGGAATAGTTGAGTCTTTTCTATCAAGAACCAACAGTGAACCACGATGAAGCAGTGAGGATTCTTGAAAGCGGCGTGGAAAGGAATGTTGTCGCTGGATTGATTTCTATTGGCTTGAACGAATCAGACAGAATCTGGGCTCAGCAAACCTGCCTGAAGTATTTCGCCAGCAGCAATGAGTCGGTTGTCGCATCTGCCATTACCGCTTTGGGCCACATTGCTCGAAGGCACGGCAAACTGGACAAAGACATTGCCTTCGCGGCTCTGGAAGAAGCAAAGACAAGATTCCCCTCCCTGGAAGGCGTGATCGCAGACACGCTTGACGACATTGAGGCATTTACCTGATTCATCGGGCCCTTGCATGCAGGACGTTGTGATCAGGAACGCCCCTCATCACAACGTACTCACCCACGAGCTTCAATCCTCCCGCGTCAAAACCTCCAGCAACTCAATCTCGAACACCAGATTCGAATTCGGCGGAATCTTGCCCATCGTCCGTTCGCCATAACCCAGATGCGCCGGCACCAGCAGTTTGCGCTTGCCGCCAACCTGCATCCCCATGATCCCCTGATCCCAGCCCTTGATCACCCGGCCCGTGCCGATCACGCACTGAAACGGCTTGCCCCGGCTCCAGGACGAATCGAATTCGGTGCCGTCTTCCAGCCAACCGGTGTATTGGGTGGTGATCAACGCGCCTTTGACGGCGGCTTTTCCGTCTCCGGTCTGAAGATCGATTATCTGCAGTTCATCATTCATAACATTCACTCTATCGTTCCGCTGGCCGCCGTTTTCCCAGAAATACCGGCCATTGGCAACCGTTTGACCCTACGTCGGCCGTGATGGATGATGGCCACCCGCTACCAATCCTGATCGATACGCCATGACAGCGACGCTTGAATGACTCAACTCTGGATCAGCTTCGCCATTGTCGTTGTGCTGTTGGTTGTGATCGCCGTTCTGATCCGCCGAGTGCGCGCGCTTCGTCAGCAACTCGCCGAGTATCGCGAACTGCTCACCCGCGCCGCCGAGGGCCAGAACATCCGTCAGGATGGCGACGCCGACCGCTTCAAGCGCAGCCAGTATTTTGCGCGGATCGGCACTTGGGATTGGGAAGTCGACACGGATCGACTCTATTGGTCCGACGCAATATTCGGCATGTTCGGCTTCAAGATCGGCGAAGTGACGCCCTCCTACGCGCTGTTCTGTTCCTGCGTACACCCCGATGACCGCGCCAGGGTGCGCGCGGGGGAATTGCGATGCCTGGAGACCGGCGAAAACCACGACGAGGAGTACCGCGTGGTCTGGCCCGACGGCACAATCCGCTGGCTGCGGGAAACCGGCAATGTGGTGCGCAACGATCACGACGCGGTGATCAAGATGATGGGTGTGGTACGCGACATCACCGAAGAAAAGGCCTCGGCCAGCTACCTCCAGCACCTGGCCCACTTCGACCCGCTGACCGGACTGCCCAACCGGCTGGTGCTGGAAGAACGGCTATCGGAAGCACTGGAACATGCGCGCATGACCGAGACGCGGGTGGCGTTGGTGTTTATCGATCTCAACGGCTTCAAGCGATCAACGACCGCTACGGTCACGCCGCCGGCGACCGCGTTCTGATCACCACCGCCACGCGCCTGAAACGCATCCTGCGGGTCAGCGACACCGTCGCACGGATCGGCGGCGACGAATTCGTAGTCATCCTGCAAGGCCTCGCCCCCGGTCTGAACCTGCAGGACGAAGCGCGCAGCATCTGCCAGAAGATCTTCATCGAACTGTCCCCGCCCATTCCCATCGGCAACGACCAACGCCACATCGGCACCAGCCTCGGCGTCGCCGTCTTCCCCGACCACGCACCGACCATGGACCGGTTGCTGCACATTGCGGATCTGGCGATGTATGAGGCCAAACGCAGTGGGAACAATCAGTATCGGTTGGGCGGCGGGCAGACGCTGAGTCATGGCCGGGCTGATTGAATTTCAGCGCTCGGGTGTACCGAACACAACGCCATTGAAGGTATGCGTGCAGCATTGGCAGTAGGGCGTCATGTCTTCGGCTTTCAGGGCGGGATTGACGATTTGCAGGCGCTTCTGTTCATCGACATACAGGCCATTGAAGTAACTCGATTCACCGAGCCGCACTATTTCTTCCCGGTCACTTTCAAGCACAGCGACCATCCAGAACACCGGCTCTTGCCGATCCAGCCGCGACACGGCTTCACTGAAAATCTCGTCCCAATCACCGCCAACACGCGACAGCAAAAAGCGAAACAAGGGCGTGTAATCGAAGCCACGGTGCTGGATCCCATGCATCGAGCCGCGTGTGGCCTCGTTGTGGATTTCAGCCTTGGTGTTTCGCTGATGCCGGTAATGTCCGCCGGGATTGTTGCGACGGACGTTATGGGTGGTCGTATTTTCTTTGCGGTAAAGGGGTTTCTTATCCAACCTATTGCTCCTGACATCCAGTCACTCGAAACGCCCCTCGCGTTTTACCGGAACGGCGCTCGAATGCAATCAACCGTCCATGGCCAATTGTTGCTTGAGGTCAGCGCTCCACCGGCTGAATCGCCACAATCGTCCCGTTGGTGATCATCACCATCACGTATTTATCGTTGATCTGTACCCACTGCGCCTGCGGTTCCGGCTGCTTGAGGCCTTTCTGTTTCCAGTTTTTGATGGCTTTTTCGCTGCGCTGGTAAATGTCCGGGGCGCGGTCGTTGACGTTCAGTTCGCGGTTGCCGGTCGGTGATTGTTCGACGGTGTCGTTCGAGGTTTGCGCCGCTTGAACGAGAGGGCTGATCCCGGCGATGCCGGCGACGAGGGCCAGGCTGGCGATTAGGGTCTTGTTGTTCATCGGTGAACCTCCTGAGATATGTGATACCTGAACTCCGACTGCGCGGCTCTGGAATCATTCCTTGTTTTTTGATGAAGCTGAACCGGAGATTGTAGTCGCGCCCCGGAACGCGATCCGGGCTCGTCCGCCACCGGGCGAATACAGTCAACGGCATCCATTTGCGATAAGATCGCGCGCCCCTGCCGAGTGAATAAGGACATCACCGTGAAGATCTACCTCATCGTCAATCTGGTATTGCTTGCGCTGCTGGGGCTCTACGCTGTCAATCTTTTCAACAAGCTTGTTGCCCGGCGCAACGAGATCAAGAACGCATTTGCCCAGGTCGAAGTGCAGCTCAAACGCCGCTATGACCTGATCCCCAATCTGGTCAGCATTGCCAAGGGTTATCTGGCCCATGAGCGCGAAACCCTTGAAGCGGTGATCGCCGCACGCAATGCCGCCGTGGCCGGACTTGAGGCTGCACAGGCGAAACCGGGCAGCGCCCAGAACATCGCGCAATTGGGGCGGGCGGACAGCGCACTCAGCAGCGCGGTGGGTCGCTTGAACCTGACGCTGGAGGCTTATCCGGAACTCAAGGCCTCGCAGAACATGCAACAACTGAGCGAAGAGCTGAGCAGCACCGAAAACAAGGTGAGTTTCGCGCGGCAGGCGTTCAACGATGCGGTGATGGCCTACAACACGCTCAAGCAGAGCTTTCCGGCGGTGCTGCTGGCGGCCAGTTTTGGCCATCGCGAGGATGCGGTTCCGTTGAAGTTTGCCGATACGCTGGCCATCAAGACCGCGCCCAACGTTTCTTTCTGATTGCTGCTCTCCATGGATGGCCCGATGAACTTTTTCGAACGACAAACCCAGGCCCGAAACCAGACGCAACGGCTGGTGTGCATGATGATTCTGGCGATTGTCATGCTGATCGGGATGACCAGCCTGCCCTTCGTCTTCAATGGTTTTGAGGATTACCTGAGCGGGACTGGCACGCTGGCGGACGCGTTTCTGGCAATGGCCGTTATCGCATCGTTCATCAGCAGCATCGTGGTGATTGGCGGTCTGCTGAAATATCGGCAACTGCGGGCGGGCGGCAAGGTCGTCGCGGAGAAACTGGGTGGCCGCCTGCTTAATGGCAATGTGCGTACCCTGGACGAGCAGCGGTTGATGAACGTCGTCGAAGAAATGGCGATTGCCTCCGGCACCTGCATGCCGGCGGTGTATCTGTTACCGGACGAAAGCATCAACGCCTTCGCGGCCGGATTTACACCGGAGGACGCGGCCATTGGTGTGACCCGTGGCGCGGTGACGCTGCTGACCCGGGAAGAACTGCAAGGGGTGATCGCCCACGAATTCAGCCACATTTTCAACGGTGACATGCGCCTAAACACGCAATTGGTGGCAGTGGTGCACGGCCTGTTGATGCTGGGGCTGGCTGGCACTTACATAATGGCCAGCCTGCTCAAGCGCGACAAACGCGACGTGCGATTGATGCTGGTGGTTTTTGCACTCGGTGCCGCGTTGTGCGTGGCCGGGTTTATCGGGAATCTGTACGGCAATCTGATCAAGGCCGCAGTCAGTCGTCAGCATGAGTTCCTCGCTGATGCCAGCGCGGTGCAGTACACGCGCAATCCGCAAAGCATTGTCGGTGCCCTGAAAAAAATCGGCGCCCATGCACAAGGCTCGGTAATCAGATCGCCCCGTGCCGCCGAGTTCAGTCATTTGTTTTTCAGCACCGGCGGATCAGGTTGGCTGAGCCGGATGTTTGCGACCCACCCTGATCTGAGCGTGCGGATTCGTCGGATCGATCCGCAGTGGGACGGGAGTTTTACGACGGCTGCCGCAGCGGGCAAACCGTTGCCTGATCAGATGGCGGCAACGGCGGATTGATTCAGACTCCACGTCCACGGATGGCTAGATGAATTTCTTTGAACAACAGTGCCGGGCCAAACGTCGCTCGGTGCAGCTCGTGATCCTGATGTTTCTCGCCGTACTCGGCTTGGTTCTTGTGTCCTTCATGCTCCTGATTCTGCCGATCTCGTACGGCAAAACGCTCGAGGATCTTGCGGAAAACTGGCAGTTTTTCGCGATCATTGCAGCGCTGGTAACGGGTGTTGTGTTGCTCGGCGGGCTGGTCAAATACATCGAACTGAAAGGGGGCGGCAAAGTGGTCGCGCGCCGTTTGGGTGGTCGTCTGATCAACCATGACGCGCGGACTCTGGAAGAGCGCCGCCTGGTCAACGTAGTGGAGGAAATGGCCTTGGCGTCCGGCACCGCAGTCCCTCCCGTGTATCTGCTGCCAGATCTGGGCATCAATGCATTTGCTGCCGGCCTCGCTCCTCAGGATGCAGTGATTGGCGTCACTCAAGGTGCGATAAGTCTTTTGTCACGCGATGAACTGCAAGGTGTGATCGCCCACGAATTCAGCCATATCTATAACGGCGACATGCGCCTGAACACTCAACTGGTAGCGATCGTCCATGGGATCATGGTGATCGGGTTGGCGGGAAACCATTTCTTGCGCGGTCTTGAGGACACACCACATTCATCTGCCAATCGTAAGCAACCGACCATTCTGGTCAGCATGTTTGGCACTGCGCTGTGCATTGTCGGATTCTCCGGGACGTTCTTCGGCAACCTGATCAAGGCTGCAGTCAGCCGGCAACGCGAATTCCTGGCCGATGCGACCGCCGTGCAATACACCCGCAACCCCGACAGTATCGTCGGGGCACTGAAGAAAATCGGCGGGTATAAAATGGGCTCGACCCTCAAGGCCGCCCGTGCCGCCGAGTTCAGCCACCTGTTTTTCGGCCCTGGCACTTCCAGCTCTCTTCTGCTCTCGGGCCATCCGGATCTGCGTGAACGCATTCGCAGGATAGACCCTGACTGGGACGGGACTTTTGTGAACATCGCCGCACCAGCGCAAGACTCGATGGTAGCCAGAACCGTACAGGCAGCGACGCCAAAACAGCTGCCATAGCACGCCATTGATCTGCATAGCACATCAATCCATGCCAACAATGCAATTAACAAATCGATCCCTGCGCGCCACTATCCGCCCCAATAAAAACCGTGCGCCGCCTCCCCGTCGCGCACGTCATAAAAGCGGTGGAGTACTTTTCTATGACAGCCTCAATCCCACACGGCGGCTCGCGGGCCGGCGCCATTTTCCGGGTGACCTCGGGTAACTTCCTCGAACAGTTCGACTTCTTTCTGTTCGGTTTCTATGCCACGCAGATCGCGGCGGTGTTCTTTCCGGCGAGCAGTGAGTTCGCGTCCCTGATGATGACTTTCGCAGTGTTCGGCGCAGGCTTTTTGATGCGTCCGCTGGGGGCCATCGTGCTCGGCGCGTACATCGATGACGTCGGTCGGCGCAAAGGTCTGATCGTCACCCTGTCGATCATGGCCAGCGGCACGATCTTGATTGTGCTGGTGCCCGGATACGAAACCATCGGTCTGTTCGCCCCGGCGCTGGTGTTGATCGGAAGGCTGTTGCAAGGCTTCTCCGCCGGTGCGGAACTGGGCGGGGTTTCGGTGTATCTCTCCGAAATCGCCACGCCCGGTCGCAAAGGCTTTTTCACCGCCTGGCAGTCGGCCAGTCAGCAGGTGGCCATCGTCGTCGCCGCCGCGCTCGGTTACGGCTTGAACCAATGGATGGCGCCGGAAGCGGTCGCCGATTGGGGCTGGCGTATTCCGTTTTTCGTCGGCTGCATGATCGTGCCGTTCATCTTCTTTCTGCGACGCAATCTGGCGGAAACCGAGGAGTTCGCCGCCCGTAAACACCGTCCGAGCATGAAGGAAGTGTTCCGCACCCTCGGCCAGAACTGGGGCGTGGTACTGGGCGGGATGCTGATGGTCGCCCTGACCACCACCGCGTTTTACTTGATCACTGTGTACGCGCCGACCTTCGGCAAAACCGTGCTGCACCTGAGCACATCGGATGCGTTGCTGGTGACGCTGCTGGTGGGTGTTTCCAACTTCTTCTGGCTGCCGATTGGCGGGGCGTTGTCCGATCGCGTCGGCCGCCGTCCAGTGCTGATCGCCATGGCGCTGCTGGCGCTGACCACCACGTATCCAGCGCTGTCGTACCTGGTGCAGGCGCCGAGCTTCAGTCACATGCTGCTGTCGCTGTTGTGGCTGTCGTTTATCTACGGCCTGTACAACGGCGCAATGATTCCGGCGCTGACCGAAATCATGCCGGTGGAAGTGCGGGTGGCCGGTTTCTCCCTGGCTTACAGCCTCGCCACTGCCGTGTTCGGCGGATTCACTCCAGCGATGTCGACCTTCCTGATCCAGTACACCGGCGACAAAGCCGCACCGGGTTACTGGATGAGCATTGGCGCGCTCTGCGCATTGGGCGCGACGCTTTATCTGTATCGCCGGGCCGGCGGTCGTCTGCAACCTGTTACTGCCTGAGAACATCACCATGAAAAAACTGTTTACCGTTTCAGCCCTGCTCGCCGGTCTTGCGTTCAACGTTGCGGCCCAGGCCGAAGAACTGCGGGTCATGACTTCCGGCGGTTTCACCGCCGCCTACAAGATCCTCGGGCCGAGATTCGCCGCCGCCACCGGCAACACGCTGGACACCCAACTCGGCCCGTCGATGGGCAAGGCGCCGGAGGCAATCCCCAATCGCCTCGCCCGTGGTGAAAAGGCCGACGTGGTGATCATGGTCGGCTATGCCCTCGATGATCTGATCAAGCAAGGCAAGGTCGATCCGGCGTCGCGGGTGGAACTGGCGGATTCGCGAATTGGCCTGGTGGTGCGCGAAGGCGCGTCGAAACCGGACATCAGCAACGTCGACGCCCTGAAGAAAACCCTGCTTGATGCGAAATCGGTGGCCTACTCCGACAGCGCCAGCGGCGTGTACATCGAGCAGCAGTTGTTCAAGAAACTCGGCATTGAAGATCAGCTGAAACCCAAGGCGAAGATGATCCCGAAAATCCCGGTCGGCTCGGTGGTCGCCACCGGCGACTATCAACTGGGCTTCCAGCAGGTCAGCGAATTGCTGCCGGTGCCGGGGGTGAGTTTTGTGGCGAAGATTCCGGAGTCGGTGCAGTCGGTCACGCGGTTTGCAGCGGGCATTCCAGTGGGCGCGCAGCACCCGCAGGAAGCCAAGGCGTTGCTCGCTTATCTCGCCTCACCTGCCGCCCAGGCTGACGTGCAGGCCACCGGGCTGGATTCGGTCAAGCGCTGACCGTCGGCGGCTGGACTTTCATTTCCACCACCAGCCGCTCCAGTTCCAGTGCCGCCGGGGTCAGCGTACGACCCCGGCGTTTGATGATGCCGACACTGCGCATCACTTGCGGATCGGTCAGCGGCACCCGCGTCAGAATCGGATGATCCGCCGCCGGCATCGCCATCAACGGCACCGCCGCCACGCCCAACCCCGCCTCCACCAGACCAATCATGGTCGTCACATGCCGCGTCTCGCAGATGCTCGGGCGCTGCGGCACCACTTTGGCCAGCGCCTGGTCCAGCAGAAAACGGTTGCCGGAAGTCTTGTCGAGCGAGATGTAATCCTGCCGGTAGAACTCGTCCCAGGTCACGCTGCTGCGCCCCGCCAGCGGATGATCGCGGCGACAGGCAACGACGTAGCTCTCCTGCACCAGCGGTTCGAAATCCACGCCCGCCTCCTGGGTGCCCATGAAACTCAGACCGAAATCCGCCTCGCCGTTGACCACCGCGCTCAGCACGTCGTGGGCGCTGGAATCGAGGACTTTGACTTTGATTCGCGGGAACTGCTGGTGATAGCGCGCGACCACGCTCGGCATGAAGTAGTACGCCGCCGACGGCACGCAAGCGACGGTTACGTGGCCCTGCCGATTCGAGGCGACTTCGCTGATGCCGAGCAACGCGACGTCCAGATCGTCGAGCAAACGTTCGACGCTGGGCATGAAACCGCGTCCGGCCTGGGTCAGACTGACCTTGCGCGTGGTGCGTTCGAACAGCTTCACACCGAGGGCGTCTTCGAGCTTTTCGATGCGCCGGCTCAGGGCCGGTTGCGACAGGCGCACGGTGTCGGCGGCCTTGCGGAAACTGCCCTGCTCGACGACGGCGCGAAAGGCTTGCAGGTCGTTGAGGTCGAAGTTGATGGCCATGGAAGACTCGAAAGGAATTGATTCGCTGAGGCTATAAATGTAACCAATTGATGCAAATTATTACAGAAGCACATCTGCTCAATCAGGCTCTGCGCTGGATCTGCAATCATTTCAGCCTTTATCCTTGTCGCCCCCCGCCGTACCGCGTTACTGGAGTTCCGCTCATGCCCCATGAAGGCAATCTGTTGCAAGCCGCCGTCGTCTTTCTCTTCGCCGCCGTGCTCACCGTTCCCCTGGCCAAGCGCCTGCAACTGGGCGCGGTGCTCGGTTATCTGTTTGCCGGGGTGATCATCGGCCCGTCGGTGCTGGGCCTGATCGGCAATCCGCAAAGCGTCAGCCATATCTCGGAACTGGGGGTGGTGCTGCTGTTGTTCATCATCGGGCTCGAGCTGTCGCCGCGACGCTTGTGGGTGATGCGCAAATCGGTGTTCGGCGTGGGCCTGGCGCAGGTGCTGCTGACCGGTTCGGTGATTGGTGTGCTGGCGCTGTCGGTGTTCGGCCAGCCGTTGAACAGCGCGATTGTCTTGGGCTTGGGTCTGGCGCTGTCGTCCACCGCGTTTGGCCTGCAAAGCCTCGCCGAGCGCAAGGAACTGACCAGCCCCCACGGTCGGCTGGCGTTTGCGATTCTGCTGTTCCAGGACATCGCCGCGATCCCGCTGATCGCGCTGGTGCCGATGCTCGCGGGGGTCGATCACCACACCAGCACCGCCGACGACGTGCGCCACAGTTTGCAGGTGCTCGGCGGCATCGCGGTGGTGGTGATCGGCGGACGTTATCTGCTGCGTCCGGTGTTCCGCATCGTGGCGAAAACCGGTCTGCCGGAAGTCTCCACCGCCACCGCGTTGCTGGTGGTGATCGGCACCGCGTGGCTGATGGACATGGTTGGTGTGTCGATGGCGTTGGGCGCGTTTCTTGCCGGGTTGCTGTTGGCGGATTCGGAATATCGCCATGAGCTGGAAGCGCAGATCGAGCCGTTCAAGGGCCTGCTGCTGGGGCTGTTTTTCATCAGCGTCGGCATGGGCGCCAACCTCAGTCTGCTGCTCAGCGCGCCGATCACGGTGCTGGGGCTGACGCTGTTGCTGATCGCCCTGAAGTTGCCGTTGTTGTTTGTAGTCGGGCGTCTGGCCGGTGGATTGAACAAGGTCAGCGCGATTCGCCTCGGCATCGTGCTGGCGGCAGGCGGTGAGTTTGCTTTCGTAGTGTTCAAGATTGGCCGCGATCAAGGCCTGTTTGAACCACGTCTGTACGACCTGCTGGTGCTGACCATCACCCTGTCGATGGCCGTCACGCCGCTGTTGCTGCTGGTCTGCGCACGGCTGGTCAGCCCGAAGGTGCAGCCGGTGGAAGTGCCGGAGAAATTCCGCCAGATCGAGACCGAATCCCCACGGGTAGTGATCGCCGGCATGGGCCGTATGGGGCAGATCGTGGCGCGGATCCTGCGGGCGCAGAACATCAAGTTCGTGGCGCTGGACACCTCGGTGGAAACCATCGAACTGTCGCGCAGTTTTGGTGGCGTACCGGTGTTCTACGGTGACCCGATGCGTCCGGAAATCCTCAGTGCGGCCAAGGTCGGTGAAGCGGAGTACTTCGTGATTGCCACAGATGATCCGGAAACCAACATCAAGACCGCCGAGATCGTGCGCAAGCTCTACCCAGACATGAAGATCATCGCCCGGGCGCGTAACCGGCAGCATGTTCATCGGTTGGTGGATGTGGGGGCCGATCCGATCCGGGAGACCTATTACTCAAGTCTGGAAATGAGCCGCCGCACCCTGGTTGGCCTTGGCTTGACCCAGGCTCAGGCCGATGCGCGGATCAAGCGCTTCAAGCACCATGACGAACAGGTGCTGGAAGCTCAACACGCGGTGTACGACGACGCGGCCAAAGTGCTGCAGACCGCCCAGGAAGCGCGGGCGGAACTGGCCCGGCTGTTCGAGTCGGATCAACTGGAAGAACAATCGGGCAAGTCCTGAGTTCTTGCTGATCGTTCCCACGTCGAGACGTCGAACCGTCCGCGTGGGAATGCAGCCCAGGACGCTCCGCGTCCCTTCCAGAGCTGGAACGCGGAGCGTCCCTTGAGGCATTCCCACGCGGAGCGTGGGAACGATCAGATGGGAGCCAGCAGGCTCAGGCTATCTCCAGCTCCCTCTCTTCTTTGGCCGGCACCACTTCAAACCGGTCCGCCAGAAACGGCGTGATGTCCAGCGGCAGCGGTTCATCGTTGACCAGCTTGTCCAGCAACACCCCGGTGATCGCCGACGTCAGCACCCCGGTGCGGAAATGCCCGCAGGCGTTGAGATACCCCTCCACCCCGGCCATCGGCCCGAGAATCGGCAGCTCATCCGGCGAGCCCGGCCGCAACCCGGCCCAGGTGCGTTTGAGGTTGATGTCCGCCAGTTCCGGCAAACAACGCACCGCGCCCTGCACCAGCCCGGCGATTTCCGGCCAGGTGGTGGTGACGTCGAAGCCCTTGTCCTCGGTGGTGCTGCCGATCAGGATTTCGCCGTTGTCCTTCTGCGCCATGTAGCAATCGCTGGTGGTCAGGCAACCGTTGAGGATTTTCGGCAGACGTTCGGTCAGCAGGATCTGGCCTTTCACCGGTTTCACCGGAATCCGGATGCCCGTGGCCCACTCGCTCAAATCCGCCGCCCAAGCGCCAGCGGCGTTGATCAGGGTCTTGCAGTGAAACACCCCGGCTTCGGCCGTCTGTACGCCAGTCACCCGCGTGCTGTGATGCAGCACGCCGGTGATGTTGGTGTTGACGTACATGTCCACGCCATTTTGCCGGGCGCCTTCGGTGTAGGCATCGGCCAGACGGAACGGGCTGACCTGGTGGTCGCAGAGAAACTCCAGCGCCCCGCGCGCTTCATGGCTGACGCTCGGCTCTGACTCGCGCAATGCCGCCTGATCCAGCCAGCGCACCTGATCGGCCAGGTGCGGAATGCAGCCGACGATGTGCTCGGCGTACAACCGGTCTTCATCGTCATAGATCACGAATTTGAGCCCGGTCTTTTCGAACTTGAAATCCATCCCGTGATTGTCACGCAGCTCGCGGTGCAGCGCCGGGTACAGCGCGTTGGACTGCAAGGCGAAATCGAAAAACGACGGCGGCAGGATGTGCGGTGTGCTGGAGTCAACCGCCACCGCCGCGCCCTGGGTTTCGCACTTGCGGTTGGCCGACATCATGCGGAAGAAAATCACCCCGCAACCCAATCCCACCGACTCGCCAATCGCCCACAAACCACCGGCCGAAGCGCGGGTCGCGTTGCCCGGGCGCTTGGCGTCGATCAGCGCAACCTTGAGGCCTTTGCGCTTGGACAATTGGTAGGCGATGGACGCGCCGATCACACCGCCGCCGGCGATGACCACGTCATAGAACTTACTCATGGGAAACGGCCTCCGTGCCGAGGGACTGGAACGCGGAAAAAGGAATCGGATCGATGGGGAAGCGCGGCCGCAGCCAGCCGACATCCTTGCGCCCGGTGGACTGACGCAAGCGGTCGCTGCAATAGCCGACGCACATCCGCCCCTGACAGTCGCCCATGCTTACGCGGGTGCGCATTTTCAGGCTGGCGATGTCTTGCACGCCCTGCTCCAGCGCGCGGTCGATGTCAGCGCGGGTCGCGTGTTCGCAGCGGCAGATCACCGTGTCGGCAGCCGGCAATGCGGTCTGTCCGACGCCGCGTTCGGTGTAGCGATCCACCGCCGCGCGGAAACGCACGATGGCTTTGAGTTTGCCCAGGTAACGGTCGCGACGGACGCGCGCCAGTTCCTCTTCAAGCACACCGCGTTGCAGCAGGATCGAAGTGGCGGCGATCTTGCCGGCCAGCATCGCCGCTTCACCGCCACGAATCCCGCCCATGTCACCGGCCAGATGCACGTGGGGCTCGCTGCTCTGCTGCCAGATATTGGCGTTGGCGCGCAGGTAACCGTCGTCGCTGAAGCCGTGATCCAGGCCCATCTGCTGACTCAGTTGCGTGCGCGGAATGAAGCCGTAACCGACCGCGAGGGTCTTTGCTTCGAAGCGTTCGACGCGGCTCATGTCCGGTTCCCACGTTGCCGAGTACGGCGCCACGCTGACGCTTTTCAGTTCGCCTTCGCCGTGCGCTTCGACCACGCCCCAGCCGTAGTTCATCGGGATGCCATGCAGTTTCAGATAAGCGAGCATGCTCAAGCCATCGAGGAACAGTTGCGGCTTGTTCAGCAGTGCCAGACTTTCCTTGGCGATCTTGCCGAACGCGCAGGCCTCGTAGACCCCGGCCACGCTCACACCCGACGCATGCAACTGAGTCGCCACCAGCGGCAACAGCGGCCCGGTACCGGCGATCACCACCGGCCCCTGCGGTTTGACCACGCCGCTTTTGATCTGCAATTGCAGGCCGCCGAGCATGATCACGCCGGGCAGCGTCCAGCCTGGAAACGGCACGCTGCGTTCATGGCAACCGGCGGCCAGCAGCAACTGCGGGTATTCGATTTCGTGCAGTCGCTCGTCGCCGTCCAGCACCACCAGCGAGCGCGTGCCTTCGGCGCCGACCACGCGGTGGTTGAGGCGCACGTCGATCAGCCCGGACTGCTCCTGAAAATCACCGTGCAGTTTGCCCAACGCCTCGGAATAGCGCGGCCCCAGATAATCCAGCTGCACGCCGTCACGCAGCGGCCCGCGATAGACCACGCCACCCAGGCGCGATGCTTCTTCGAGCAAGGTGCAGCGCACCCCGTGCAGGGCCAGTTCGATGGCCGCGGCCATTCCCGCCGGGCCACCCCCTACGATCACCGGATTCTGGCTCATACCACCTCCTGCCCGTGAATGCGGTTGACCTGGGTCTCGATCAGCATGCCGTCGCGCACCACGGTCTGGCAGGCTCGACGCTTGTGCCGGCCGTTGATTTTCACCAGGCAGCACTGGCACACGCCCATGCCGCAATAGGCACCGCTGATCTGGTTGTGATCGTTGCGCGCGACCTGGCGCACGCCGAGGGACTGAATGACGCTGAGCACGGTTTCGCCGATGGCGGCGGTGACCGGCTGGCCGTTGATGTGGACAGTCATATCCGCCTGCGCCAAAGGCTGGATATCGAAGGTTCTTTCTAGGCAGTGCATTGCAATGATCATCCGTGAAAGGTTCAGGTGAGGTTGAAACAGCTCCTTGCTGCACTACACCTCGCCGGCACGTCGGGTGTTATCTCTCTATCGGGCCGGCAGGTTGGTTCCGCTCGCGCAGCAAAGTGCGCGCAAGCAATGTAGTCGATCCAGCGGCAAGGGCCTGGAAATTTCACGGTAGGGGATATTGCGCCGACGAATATTGATCCAGGCCATGGAAATGACTGGTCGGTTCTGCGCCTTCGGCCCCGCGCAGAAAGCAAAAAGCCGCTTCAACCCGAAGGTGGAAGCGGCCAAGGCATGTGCCTCAAGGAATCAGTGCACGAACAGGGCGATCAGGATGATGATCGGGATTGGAACACCGAGGAAAAACAGCAGTAGTGAGCGCATGGTGGTTCTCCTTGATTAACGGACTGGCGGCAGCGTGGTCGTGGTGTAGGTTTCGACTTCGACGTACTCGACCGCATCCCGGCGACGACCGCCGAAGGTGGCCGAGAGGCTGGCGAAGAACGCACCGGCCAACAGTGCGATGAACATCCACAGCGTGGTCCAGGCAGCGACTTTGGCGGCGGTGTCGGCGGCTTGTTGCGCTTTCAGCTTGGCGTCGGCGATGGCTTTCTGGGTACGGGCGTAGATTTCATCGACCCGACGTTCGGCGTCGGCCTGGGTCAGGTTGGTACGCTGAGCGACCAGTTGTGCGAGGTAGGTACGGTCTTCGGCGCTGAGCTGACCGTTGGCCAGGCTTTGGGCGAAGATCCGGGTTACGGTGCCACGGGCGGCGTCATCGCTGACGGCGGCGGGACGATCGTCGCGGAACAGGCTGTCGACGAAGTAGCCGTACTGGTCACTGTCGGTGTTGCCGGCCGCTGTGCCGGCCGCTTGCGTCATGGCACCGGCAGCGCCGCCGACAACACTCGCACCGGCCTGCACGCCACCGCTGACGATGCTGCTGACCGAGCCGACCACCAGCGTTGCGGTGACCAGCGTCGCGACACACCAGGAAAGGAAGCCATGGGCGGTGTCGCGGAAATACACCTCGTCACCGTGCATGTTGGCCCACTTCACTCGCAAGCGACCAGCAATGTAGCCGCCGAGCCCCGAAGCGATGATTTGCGTGGCCGCCAGCCAGATAATGGTGGAAATGCCCAGGCCCTTGGCGCTGACGCCCTCCCCGGCCCACGGTGAAACGGCGGAGAAGCCCAGACCGAAGCCCAGCAGCACGAGAATCAGCGACAGTGCCGCCGCAGCGGCAGCCCCTGCGAAGATCGCGCCCCAGGACACCCCCGAGACGTTGCTCGACTCTCCTTCGTAGGCAGGATAAAACCCATCAGAGGATCTATTCATTGTTGTAGTGCTCCAGGCATGAAAAATGGTGTTACAACTCGTCAACAGAGGAATTGCAGTGACCGTGCCAGTCGCCCACATTAAATAAATCGTTTGAATTCAATAGCTTAAAAAGTCTGAACTTCCTAAGACCATGCAAATTGCAACAACGGGTCGATAACAGCGGGTTTTATGCATTGGCACAAAAGCCCGGCCGTGGCGTTTGTATCCGCTAAAACATGAAAGTTAATTTAAAGCGCCGGCGCAAAATCTTGGCAAAATGCTGCCATTGCGTTTGAACAGACCAGCAGGCCCACCATGACTCGCATCCTCACCATCGAAGACGACGCCGTGACCGCCCGGGAAATTGTCGCCGAACTGAGCAGCCACGGCCTCGACGTGGACTGGGTCGACAACGGCCGTGAAGGCCTGGACCGCGCCGTCAGCGGCAACTACGACCTGATCACCCTCGACCGCATGCTGCCGGAGCTTGATGGCCTGGCCATCGTCACCACCCTGCGCACCATGGGCGTGGCCACGCCGATCCTGATGATCAGCGCCCTCTCCGATGTCGACGAGCGCGTTCGCGGCTTGCGCGCCGGCGGCGATGACTACCTGACCAAACCGTTCGCCACCGATGAAATGGCCGCCCGGGTCGAAGTGTTGCTGCGTCGCCAGAACAGCAACGGCGCCCAGCCGACCACGTTGCAGGTGGCGGACCTGCAACTCGACCTGATCAGCCACGAAGCCCGACGCGCCGAGCAGGTGCTGACATTGTTGCCGACCGAGTACAAATTGCTGGAATTCCTGATGCGCAACAGCGGCCAGATCCTGTCGCGGATGATGATTTTCGAGGAAGTCTGGGGCTATCACTTCGACCCCGGCACTAACCTGATCGACGTGCACATCGGCCGCCTGCGCAAGAAGATCGACCCGCCGGGCAATGTCCCGCTGATCCGCACGGTGCGAGGCTCGGGTTATGTCATTGCCGAACCCGTCTGACGGTTGGCGCTCCTCCAGCAGCCGCTTGCTGGCGCTGTACAGTTCGCTGTTCGTGGCCTGGAGCGCGATCCTCATGGGTGTCATGTACTTCGAGGTGTCCGGTTATCTCGACAATCTGGCCAAACATTCGCTGATGCAACGTCAGCATCTGTTTTCGCACTTTCGCGGCGATCAGCTGGAAGACGCGCTCGCCGCCAGCATGACGTTCGACATTCGTGGCATCGACGCCTACGGTCTGTTCGACGCTCAGCACCGTTACCTGGGTGGCGCGTTGCAGAGGATCCCCGAGGGCCTGCCGCTGGACGGCAAGATCCACATGCTCAGCGAATGCGCCGACTCCGACGACCCGACCCTGCCCGCCGACAGCTGCGACGCGGTAGCCACCCCGACCCGCGACGGTCGCTGGCTGGTGCTGCTGCGTGACAACGGCTCGCTGTTCGCGGTGACGAAGATCATTCTGCATGCGCTGCTCTGGGGCGTGTCGCTGACGATTGTGCCGGGGATCATCGGCTGGCATCTGCTGCGTCGTCGGCCGCTGCGGCGGATCCGGGCGATCCAGGCCAGCGCCCAGTCGATTGTCGCCGGCGATCTGACCCACCGTTTGCCACTGTCCAATCGCCGAGATGAGCTGGACATGCTCGCCGCCATCGTCAATGCCATGCTCGATCGCATCGAGCGCTTGATGAACGAAGTCAAAGGCGTGTGCGACAACATCGCCCATGACCTGCGCACCCCGCTGACCCGCTTGCGCGCGCAGTTGTATCGCATGCAGCAGCAGGCCGGCGAAGGCTCGCCGGAAGCGGTGCAACTGGATCTGGTGCTGGCCGAGGCCGATACGCTGATGGCGCGGTTTCGCGGGTTGCTGAGGATTTCCGAGCTTGAGGATCGTCAGCGGCGCTCGGGGTTTGTCGAGCTTGATCCGGTGTTGTTGCTGCAGGAACTGCACGAGTTCTATCTGCCGCTGGCCGAAGACGACGAGCTGCGTTTCGAGCTGAACATGCCTGAAACGCTGCCGATGTTGAACGGCGATCGGGCGTTGCTGTTTGAAGCGCTGGCGAACCTGTTGAGCAACTCGATCAAGTTCACCCCGGCCGGTGGCACGGTGGTGTTGCGCGGGGTCAATGATGCGGGGCATACGCGGATCGAAGTGCATGACTCCGGGCCCGGCATTCCCGAGTCGGAACGGGAGGCGGTGTTCCAGCGGTTCTACCGCGCCGAGGGCGGGCAATTGCAGAACGGCTTTGGTCTGGGACTGTCGATCGTCGCGGCGATCGTCAACCTGCATGGGTTCAGCCTTGAGGTGGGACGCAGCGATCTGGGCGGGGCGAAGCTGGTGCTGGATTGTCGGCAGAGTCTGATTTCACAGTCTTGAACTTCATGTATTCCCCATGTGGGAACCAGCCTGCTGGCGATGACGGCGTGTCAGTCAATGAATAGTTGAATGATCGACCGTTATCGCTAGCAGGCTAGCTCCCACAAGGGGTTCTTGCAGAAACTCAGGCGGGGTAGTTGGCGCGCAGCGCTTCGAGCCCGCCCTGATAGATCCCTCTAAACAGCGCCACCACTTCCTCATCAGTCACGCCCTTGGCCGTGAAGCGTCCCGACCACGTCACCTTCGCGCCCTGCCCTTGGGGCTCAACACGAATCGTCGCCAGATAATCGGTGGCCGGAAACGGTGCCTGCAGAATCGAATAGCTGTAGGTTTTGCCCGCGTTATCGAACGTTTCCAGACGCTCGACCACCACGCCACCGTCAGCGGTTTGCAGGGTGCGCACACGCCCGCCTTCGCTCAGTTCGCTGTTGGGAATGAACGGCAGCCAGTCCGGCAAGGTGTTGAAGCCGCCAATCAATTGCCAGACCTGATCGGCCGAAGCCGGGATGTCGATCGTTGCTGATGCTGTTGCCATAAATAAAAAGTCTCTCTCGATAAGTTCAGATAGTCAGGCTGTCGACCACGCCGCCATCGACCCGCAAAGCGGCGCCGGTGGTGGCCGAAGACAGCGGTGAAGCGATGTAGGTAACCAGGTGCGCGACCTCTTCGACATCCGCCACGCGCTGGATGATCGAGCTCGGACGGGCCCGGCGCACAAAGGCGTCAGCCTCGTCCCGCAGGCTGCGCCCAGATTCGGCGGCGGCATCCTTGAGCATTTCTTCGACACCGTCGGTGAAGGTCGGCCCCGGGAGGATCGCGTTGACCGTAACCCCGGTGCCCGCCAGGCGTTTGGCAAGGCCATGGGACACCGCGAGGTTGGCGCTTTTGGTCACGCCGTAGTTGATCATGTCGGCCGGGGTGGCCACGCCGGATTCCGAAGACAGGAAGATCACCCGCCCCCAGCCCTGCTCGACCATCGCCGGCACGTAATGCCGCGACAGGCGCACGCCGGAGATCACGTTGATTTCATAGAAGCGCGTCCACTCATCGTCCGGCGCGTCGAAGAAATCCACGGCGTTGTAGATGCCGAGGTTGTTCACCAGGATGTCGGCTTTCGGTTCGGCGGCGAACAGTTTCTGCGCGCCTTCGGCCGTGCCCAGATCCGCCGTCAGACCCCGCAGTTGCGCGCCCGGCACCTTGTCTCGAATGCTTGCCAGCGCCTGCTCGACCTTGGCCGCGTCGCGACCGATCACCACCACCGTGGCGCCCGCCTCGGCCAGCGACTGGCTGATGCCCAAACCGATGCCCGCCGTGCTGCCGCTGACAATCGCCAGTTTTCCGCTCAGATCGATCTTCATGCTTTCACCTCGTCGATGGGTAATGGTGCACGTTCGGACACCAGTTTCGCTTCACGCATGGCCTGCCAGAAACCGGCCGGAATGACCGCCGACAGCGCCGCCACATCTTCAGCGATGCGCCCCGGTTTGCTCGCGCCGGGAATCACTGCCGCCACGGCCGGATTGGCCAGCGAGAATTGTAGTGCAGCCGCTTTGACATCGACGCCGTAGGCGGCAGCGATGCGTTTGATCTGCTCGACTCTGGCAACGATTTCAGGACTGGCTTTCTGGTATTCGAAGTGCGCGCCACCGGCCAGAATCCCCGAGCTGTATGGGCCGCCGACCACGATTTCAACGTTCTGCGCCCGGGCCGAATCCATCAAGCGCTGCAGAGCGCGGTCGTGGTCGAGCAAGGTGTAGCGGCCGGCCAACAGGAAGCCGTCAGGCTGCGCCTCGGTCAGGTCCAGCGTCAACTCGCACGGTTCAACCTTGTTCACGCCCAGGCCCCAGCCCTTGATCACGCCTTCTTCACGCAGGCGGGTCAGGACTTTGAAGGCGCCGGTGCGTGCCTGATTGAAATACTCGAGCCATTGGTCGCCGTAGAAATCCTGAGCGATATCGTGGACCCAGACGATGTCGAGGCGATCGGTTTTCAGACGCTTGAGGCTGTCTTCGATCGAACGCAAGGTGGCGTCGGCGCTGTAGTCGTTGACGATCTTGTTCGGGCGACCGTGCTCGAACACCCCGCTTTTCTCGCCCAGATCCCGGGCGGCGGCGTCTTCGACTTCATCGAGAATCACCCGGCCGACCTTGGTGCTGAGCACATATTCGTCGCGTTTGTAGCGGGACAGTGCTTCGCCGAGGCGGATTTCCGACAGGCCCGAGCCGTAGAACGGCGCGGTGTCGAAGTAACGCACGCCGGCATCCCACGCCGCGTGCACGGTGGCCTGGGCTTCTTCCTCAGGAATGGCGCGGAACATGTTGCCCAGCGGCGCGGTGCCGAAGCCGAGTTGGCCGGGAAGTTTGTCTTTCAAGCTCATGATGCTGTCCTCGTAGTTCGTGGTCGGTGTTGACCGTTGAGCAGATCCTAGATTGCGCCACTCAGACCGTCCAAGACATAATCCGCAGCACTTGAGTCCCTGAAGGTCTGACATGATCGACATCCGCCAATTGCGCTACTTCGTCGCCGTCGCCGAGGAAGAACACGTCGGCCGCGCCGCCGAGCGCCTGCACATTTCCCAGTCGCCCCTGAGCCGACAGATCGCCCAGCTGGAAGAGCGCTTGGGCCTGACCCTGTTCGAACGCAGCCAGCAGCGCATCCGCCTGACCCGCGACGGCCAGACCTTTCTCGCCGAAACCCGCGCCCTGCTGACCCACGCCAACCGCCTGGAATCTCTCGGCAAACGCCTGGGCCGTGGCGAAGAAGGCGGCCTGTGCATCGGCTACATCGAGAACGCGATGCACGCCGGGGTCTTGCCCAACGCCTTGCGCGTGCTGCGGGTCGACCGGCCCAACGTGCATGTCGCGCTGTACAACCTGAGTTCCGCCGAACAACTGGAAGGCCTGCGTCAGCGTAGCCTCGATATCGCGCTGGTCAGTGAACCGCCGACGATCGACGACCCGGACCTGCTGGGCTTTCAGGTACTGGACGACCCGATGCTGCTGGCGCTGCCCGAACATCACCCGTTCGCGACGCAGGCTTCGCTGACCCCGGACCATCTGGCCGATCAGGAATGGATCGGCGTGCAGCCACGCCAAGGCGCTGACGATGAGTTCGTCAGCGCCTGCATCCGCGCAGGTTTCACCCCGGATGTACGGATGCAGGCCACCGAGCCGTTTACCGCGTTGGGGCTGGTCGCTTCGGGGCTGGGGATCGCGATGATCCAGAAAGGCCTGAGCCATAACGCACCGCCGGGCGTGGTGCTGCGGGAAGTGCCGTGGCTGGCGTTCACCACGCCGTTGTGGGCGGCTTGGCACCGAGTCAATTTACGGCCGTTGGTGGAGACGTTTCGTAAAGTGTTGACCGGGTCCGATATTTCCGCCGCCTGAATAGCCCTCCCGAAACGTCGGACCGCCCGTAGGGAGAGGGGACCTATCGAGGGATATTGACGCGATAAATCGACCTGAAAATCTGGTGTGAATCTATAACCAGGTTGATCCGGCACTGAGGGTTGGCTTGGTCTACAGTGACTTTTTCATCCCACTTCACAAGGACGTGAAGCATGCAAAATCGCCCTACTTTCGAACAACGCCAGTTTGCCCGCCACTTGCGCACCTCCCAGACGGACTGCGAACAACTGCTCTGGCAGAAGCTGCGGGCGCGGCAGGTGGCGGGGCTGAAATTTCGCCGGCAGGCGCCGGTTCCGCCGTTTGTGCTGGATTTCTATTGTGTGGAATTGAAGCTGGCGGTGGAGCTGGATGGGGGGCAGCATTTTGAGGAGGCGGGAGAAATTCATGACCGGCGGCGTACGGTTTATCTTCAGCGGCTGGGGATTGAGGTGGTGCGGTTCAGCAATCTGGAGGTGATTCGGCAGATGGGGGATGTGCTGGAGCAGATTGTGCGGGTTGCGGAGGTTTTGAGAGCGCGATCCTGATCCGAAAAGCGCCCTCACCCCAGCCCTCTCCCGGAGGGAGAGGGAGCCGATCGGGGGATATTGTCGGAATACATCGACCTGAAAAATCTGCGGTGAATCCATAATCGACTCGGTTTTTCAGGTCGATGCTTGGAATCCATAATGGACTCGGTTTTTCAGGTCGATGTACCTCTTAAGACACCTCGGTCGGCTCCCTCTCCCCCGGGGAGAGGGCTGGGGTGAGGGCCAACGGTCGACGCAGAATGCACGACAGTCCCGGAACCCATAATCGAATCTGTGTCTCAGGCCAATGCTTGGAATCCATAATCGACTCGGTGCATCAGGTCGATGTACCTCTCAAGACACCTCGGTCGGCCCCCTCTCCCTCCGGGAGAGGGCTGGGGTGAGGGCCAGCGGTCGACACGGAATCCATGAGCATTCAAGATCCCAACCGCGCCCACCCCGCCACCAGTTGCGTACTGATACTCACCCCGCCGCAAACAATGACCACCACATCATTCGCCCCCGCCAACGCCGGATGGTCGAGGTACGCCACCGCCAGCGAAACCCCGCACGCAGGCTCCACCAACTGCCGCAGATCACCGGCATATCGCACCACCCCCATGATCGCGTCGTCATCCGACAGCACCAGACATTCATGATCGAACTCGCCGATATGCTCTACCGGCCAAGCCGCCACCTGAGCAGCTCCGAGGGAGGTGGCGACGGTGTCGATGCGGCTCAGGCGCACCGGATGACCAGCCTTGACGGCCGCAGCGAACGAGGCAGCGCCTGTAGTTTCGCAGGTGATGATGCGGCAGTCTCGGCGATCATGCCGTAGCAGCCCGGTGAGAATTCCCGCCAGCAAACCACCGCCGCCAACCGACGTAACCACGGTATCGACCTGCGGGCAGGCGTCGAGTATTTCGTCGACCATCGTGCTGTGCCCTTCCCACAGTACCGGGTGATCGAAGGCCGGCACGTATTCGGTGTCTGCCGCGCTGGCCAGTTCCCGCGCTCGCTGGTTGGCCTCGTCCCAGACTTTGCCGTGGACGATAACCTCCGCGCCGGTGCGGCGAATACGCGCGCGGGTCGCTTCGGGCGTTGTGTGCGGCACCACGATGCAGGCTTGCAGGCCCAGGCTGACGGCGGCCACCGCCGTGGCCAGTCCGGCATTGCCGCCGGACGGACACACGACCTTGGGCTTGCCCTGCGCCGCTGCCTGACTGCACAACAAGCCCATGCCACGCAGCTTGAACGAGCCGCACGGTTGCAGGTTTTCCAGCTTCAGCCAGATGCGCCGGGAAGCGGTCGACAGGGTCGGATGGAGGATCAGCGGCGTGCGGATGTGCAGCATGGCGGACTCCCGAAGCGGCGGCTCGGATGATCGGAACGTCTCTGCCTGAAGTTTAGTCCACGCCCCTGCCACCAGCTAAACGCCGGGGATCGTGCCGGGATCTACACTGAACGGAACAGCCGTGAGGTGCTTATGAAAATGTCTGCGCAAATGACCGTGGTCGCAGTGCTCGCCACCCTCGCCTATCTGGGCCTGGCGATGTGGGGCATCGGTGGCGTGGCGGTGTTCTTTTCTCACGGCGCTCTGGTCGTGGTGGCACTGGCCACGCTGGCCATGGTGGTGGCTTCGCTCTTTACGGAAGTGAACCTGAGTACCGGCGAACGCGAGGACCGGGCCAATCGCTGGGTGATTCCGGCGTTTGCCGTGATCGGACTGGTCAGTGCCTTTCTGCCGGCTTACTGCGACCGCATCGGTTTCTGGACCATCGGCCGCGAAGGTACCCGTTGGCTGGGCGCGTTGCTGTTTATCGTTGGGGGTGGATTGCGCTTGTGGCCGGTGTTTGTGCTCGGCCATCGGTTCAGCGGGCTGGTGGCGATTCAGCCGGGGCACCGGTTGGTCACCGAAGGCATCTACCGGCATCTGCGCAACCCCAGTTATCTGGGGCTGGTGATCAATGCGATCGGTTGGGCGCTGGCGTTTCGCTCGGTGGTCGGCCTGTTGCTCGCGGCGCTGACGCTGATCCCGCTGATCGCCCGCATCCACTCCGAAGAGGCCCTGCTGCGCACGCAGTTCGGTGCCGAATACGACGCCTATTGCGCCCGCAGCTGGCGCTTGGTGCCCGGAGTTTATTGACGTTGCAGGCGCAACTGGCCGTCGCTGTCGATGCTCAGCGCAATGTCGCGGTAACTGGCGATGGTCGCGTGTACGGTTTCCAGAGGATGCTGGTGAGTCGTGGTGATGATCATCAACGGCGCACCGGCGGCTTCAGCGGCCTGAATGCCGACAGTGGCGTCTTCGAAAATCAGGCAGTCCGCCGGTTCCAGGCCCAAGCGTTTGGCGGCCAGTCGATAACCGGCCGGATCCGGTTTGCCGGCGGTCACGTCTTCAGCGGTGATCATCACCGCAGGCTCCGGAATACCCGCCGCCGCCATCCGCCGCAATGCCAGATCCCGTGGCGCCGAGGTCACCATGGCCCAGCGATCCGCCGGCAACGATTTGAGAAACGCTGCCGCGCCGGGGATCTCGACGATGCCTTCGACGTCTTCGATTTCCGCCTCGGTGATGAACGCCGCTTGCGCTTCGGCGTCCACGCCCGGCAGGTTCAAACGCGTGATGGTGTCGATGGCGCGCACGCCGTGGATGGTCGGCAGGAACGTTTCGACGTTCACCCCGTGGCGCACGGCCCAGGCGGACCAGATCCGCTCGGCGGCGGCGATGGAGTTGAGGACGGTGCCGTCCATGTCGAACAGGAACGCGCCGAACGCGCGGTTGAAAACAGCATCGTGAGAAGACAAAAGATCACTTCCTCGCAAGGGGCCGGGCAACGATGCCCGGCAATGTAGCACTTGCGGGACGCTTCAGTGCAGACGCGGCGCCTTGGATTTGAACGCACCGTCAACACAGTCGAGCAACTGGCCGATGGCCCACGGCTTCTTGATGAACGCCACCGGATGCTTCACGCCCGAGGTTTCCGGCGTTTCATAACCGGACATGACCATCACCGGTTTGTCCGGCCAGCGCTCGCCGACCAGATTGGCCAGGTCCGCCCCGTTGAGGGTGCCGGGCATGGTGATGTCGGTGAGCAGCAGCGCGACTTCCGGCGCGTGCTCTTCCAGGTATTGCGAAGCCGCATCGGCACTGGTCTGCGGTTCGACCTTGAAACCTTCCTCCTGAAGAATTTCGCACAGAAACTCCAGAATCAACGGATCGTCCTCGACTACCAGAATCAATCCGCCAGGAAGGTGCGCGCTCGACGTCGAAATTGGACACATGAACTGGCACTCCCTGAATTGCATGAACGATTTAGCGGCTTGAATCCGCTGCTTATCAGGTATGAGCAGCACCTTCTACAGAAATTCATTTTTGATACAGGTCTTTTCGATAACACTGGGTCAACGGGCAGTCGCCGCCGCGTAATTGCGGTTAAAATGCGCGCCCTTTTGCTGGCCGATCCTGATTGATGAACCCTCAAGCCCTCGCCGTTCTCCACGCCCACCTGCTCACCGCGCTGACGTCGGCACCCGCCGAAACCCGGCGCCTGTTCCATGGGCGCGGGCGTTGCTGGCTGGGGCTGGAGCAAGTCACCGTGGACTGGCTGCAAGGCGTCGTGCTGGTGTCGCTGTTCAAGGAGCCCGAGGCTTCGCAGCTGGACGACCTCAAGCGCCTGCTGCTGGAAATCACCGGTTCGGAGCCATGGCAGCAGTCCGGCGCCCACACTTTGTTGATCCAGCACCGTTACCTGCCGCAGAGCACCGCCGAATGGGTATTGGGTGAAGAGATCGACGAAATGACCATCGTCGAGGGCGGGCTGAAATATCGGGTGGATCTGGGCCGCAAGCAGAACACCGGGCTGTTCCTCGACATGCGCTACGGCCGCAACTGGGTGCGCGAACAGGCGGCGGGCAAACGGGTACTGAACCTGTTCGCCTACACCTGCGGCTTTTCGGTGGCGGCCATCGAGGGCGGCGCCAGCCATGTGGTCAACCTCGACATGTCCCGCGCCGCGCTGAGCCGGGGCCGCGACAATCACCGGCTGAACGGGCATGACCTGAGCAAGGTGAGTTTCCTCGGCCACGACCTGTTCAAGTCCTGGGGCAAGGTGATCAACAGCGGCCCTTATGATCTGGTGATCATCGACCCGCCGTCGTTTCAGAAAGGCAGTTTTCTGCTGACCAAGGATTACCAGCGCGTGCTGCGTCGTCTGCCGGAATTGCTGACTGCCCAAGGCAGCGTGCTGGCGTGCATGAACGACCCTTCGTTCGGCTCCGACTTCCTGATCGACGGCGTGACCCAGGAAGCGCCGAGCCTGCGCTTCGAGCAGCGGCTGGAAAATCCGCCGGAGTTTCCGGATATCGACCCGGAAAGCGGTCTGAAGGCGCTGCTGTTCAAGCAGATCGGCTGACCCGCTCAGCGCGGCCGCAACACCAGCGCAAACAACTCGCCATGCCCGGTGACGTTGAGCTTGTGATAGAGATTGCGCCGGTGCACCTTCACGGTCTCCGGCGAAATGTTCATGTGCTGGGCGATGGCCTTGCTGGAAAAGCCCTGGAGAATCAGACGCGCCGTATCGATCTCGCGCGCGGTCAGACGGGCGTCGAAGCGGTCGAGCAGCGCCGCAATATCGCCGACCGGCGCCTCGACCGTCGCACCTTGCGGCGGCATCAACTGCACATGCCGACGCATCGCTGACAGCACCCAATCCCGCACGCAGAGCAGGCGCCCCTGCTCCTGCAAACTGAACGCCGTCGAACGGCCCATCGACAATCCGAGCACGCCGTCGTCGAGGTTGACCAGAAATTGCAGCTCATCTGCGCCGACCACCGAGCGGAAGTAACTCTGGTAGTACTCGCTGTGCAGAAACTGGTCCGGCGCAACCGACGCGAGGCTGTGCAAACCATCGGCGATCCCGGCGCAGGCGGCCTGATAGAACGGATCGAGCAGGTACATGCCGGCACAGTAACCGGCCAGTTCTTCCTGCTCGTCGGCGCGACCCTGGCTGTCGAAGTCGATCAGCAATTGCGGCGGGCGCCCCGTCTGCATCACCGCCACCAGCGCATTGTCCAACGGCACCAGCAACCGCAGCGTATCGACCAGCGCCCGCCAGAAACCGTCCTGACCGACCGTGGCGAACACCCGCGCCAGGCTCTGGTGCACCGGCAATTCCTGCAGCAACGCGTCCACGCTCTACCCCTTTTGAGTAACCCATGATGGGAATGGGTGCGGCGCGGCCCGCCCGATAGGCTGACCACTCCTGTTCATCACCGGCCTGCCAACAGGCCAGGAGTGCCGCATCATGCGTGGTCATCGTGGGTATATCAACCTGGGTCTGATGGGCATTTTGTCCGCGGCGCTGAGTGCGCAGGCAGCCGATGCGCCGAGCGTGCATGTCTATAACTGGTACGACTACATCGGCCCGAACACCCTGCATGATTTCAAGCGTGACAGCGGTATCGAACCGGTCTACGACACCTTCGACAGCGCCGAAGTCCTGGAAGGCAAACTGATGACCAGCCGCAGCGGCTACGACGTGGTGGTGGCGAGCAATTTCAGCCTGCCGACCCTGATCAAGGCCGGCGCCCTCGCCCCGCTGCCCCGCGACCAACTGCCCGGCTGGAAGAACCTCGACAACGACCTGCTGAACAAACTGGCCAATAACGACCCCGGCAACCAGTACGCCGTACCTTATCTGTGGGGCACCAACGGCATCGGCTACAACGTCGACAAGGTGCGCGCCGTGCTGGGCGACAAGGCCCCGGTGGATTCGTGGGACCTGGTGTTCAAGGAAGAGAACCTGGCCAAGCTCGGCGAATGCGGTGTGGCGATGCTCGATTCGCCGTCGGAAATGCTCCCGGTCGCGCTGCATTATCTCGGCCTGCCGCCGAACAGCACCAACGCCGAGGACTATCAGAAAGCCGAAGCGCTGCTGCTGAAACTGCGCCCGCACATTGCCTACTTCAACTCCTCGAAATTCATCAGTGATCTGTCCAACGGCAACATCTGCGTGGCGGTCGGCTGGTCCGGCGCGATGCTCGAAGCCAGGACCACCGCCGAGCAGGCCGGCAACGGCGTGAAGATTCAGTACAGCCTGCCGAAGGAAGGTGCGCCGGTGTGGTTCGACACACTGGTCTTGCTCAAGGACGCACCGCATCCGGCTCAGGGTCTCGCGTTCATCGACTACCTGCTGCGGCCCGATGTGATTGCGCCGGTCAGCGATCACCTGTCCTACCCCAACGGCAATCGCGCCGCCACGGCGCTGGTTGCCCAGGCCACCCGCGACAATCCTGCGGTGTACCCGTCAGCCACGGCGATGGCCACGTTGTACACCCTCGAACCCTTGCCCAAAGCCACCGAACGGGTGCGTACGCGGGTGTGGAGCAAGGTCAAGAACGGTCAATAAAAGCCCTCGAATCACTGCCTTCAACAGAGAGAACATCAATGAAACCACGTGCCCGCGATCTCCATATCCGCATCGGTCAAATGCAACCCGGCCCGCTCAACGCCATCACCGACGTACCCGGCGTACGAATCGGCCATAGCAACGTACGCGGCCGCACTGCCAGCGGTCGTGACATTTGCAGCGGCGTCACCCTGATCGAACCACGCGCCGGTTCGACCAACGCACAACCGTGTTTCGCCGGCGTCCACGTACTCAACGGCAACGGTGACGCCACAGGACTGGAGTGGATTCGCGAAGCCGGCCTGCTGACCAGTCCGATCGCCTTCACCAACACTCACAGCCTCGGCGTGGTGCGCGATGCCTTGATCGAACTGGATCGCGCGCAGCAACCGGACGACGGTCGGCTCTACTGGAACATGCCGGTGGTGCTGGAAACCTTCGATGGCTTGCTCAACGACATCAACGGCTTTCATGTGAAGCCCAAGCATGTGGCCGAAGCGATGAGCAATGCCGTTGACGGCCCGGTGCAGGAAGGCGCGGTGGGCGGTGGCAGCGGCATGATCTGTCATGAATTCAAGGGCGGGATCGGCACCGCATCACGCCGCTTGAGCAAGGCTCAGGGTGGCTGGACAGTGGGTGCCATCGTCCAGGCCAACCACGGGATTCGCAGCGAATTGCGGGTCGATGGCTACCCGGTCGGGCGATATATGGAACAGGTGGATTCGCCGTTCCTGCGCGCTTCGTTGCCACATCCGGGCATGGGCTCGATCGTAGTGGCCCTCGCCACCGATGCACCGCTGTTACCGCATCAATGCACGCGACTGGCGCAACGGGCGAGCCTCGGTCTGGCGCGTACTGGCGGTGGCAATGAGGATCATAGCGGCGACATCTTCATCGCCTTCGCCACCGGCAACGGTCATATCCCGCCCGCCGCTTACGAAGGCAAAGGCGCGTCGACTTGCGACGGCTTGCAGATGGTGAACAACGATCACATCAGCGAGTTGTTCCTGGCGGCGACCGAGGCGGTTGAAGAGGCGATCATCAACGCCCTGCTGGCCAGCGACAGCACCGAAGGCAACGGGCATTCGGTGCCGGGGCTGGATGCCGGGACCCTGCTCGCAGCTCTCGAAAAAGCCGGCTGGCCGGGCGCTCGCTGACATTCAGCGGAACAACCCAAGTCCGAGTTCGCGCGCCGCCTGCAACTGCATCGCCGGATCGCTCGACTCGGACTCCAGCAACAATGCCGAGCCCGCCACCGTCGCCCCGCAGTAATCGAAAATCCCGTGATCGATCTGCGTCTTCATCGCCGCGCCGTAGCCGTGGCGCTCGTAAGTGCGCACATCCGCTCCGCCGAGTCCGACCAGGTGTACGCGCAATCGTCCAAGTTTTTTCAGCGTCTTGTCGCCGTCGAAATCGTACGCCCAGCCATTGCTGAACACCCGGTCGATCCAGCCCTTGAGCAGCGCCGGCATCGACCACCAGAACACCGGATAAACCAGCACCAGCGCATCGGCTCGGTCGATGCGCGCCTGCTCGTCCAGTACGTCTTGCGGTGGCGCGGATTCGCGGTGATGCACCGCCCAGTCGGCCACGCCAAAGCGCGGATCAAATTCTTCGGCGTGCAGGTCGGCGATTTCGAAGGTGTTGGAGGGATCGCTTTCCGACAGGCCTTTGGCAATCTGCTGCGCCAACGCGTGGGTCAGCGAACGTGGATCATCGTGATCGACAACAATCAATGCGTGCATGGGGAAATCTCCGGTTGGTGATTGCTGACCAAGGGCTTACCCTTGCGAAAAGCTACGATTGGTAATCTACTACTAGTAAGTTATCTTCAGTAAGTTACGTTTGGTATATAAGCGATGTCAACCACTGAAATCCCAGAACCCGCACAACCCCGTCGACGCCTGTCACGGGAAGACCGCCAGCGCCAGTTGCTCGACATGGCTTGGCAACTGATTCGCGAAGAAGGCACCGATGCCCTGACCCTCGGCTATCTGGCGGAAAAGGCCGGCGTGACCAAACCGGTGGTCTACGACCATTTCACCACCCGCGCCGGTCTGCTCGCAGCGCTGTATCAGGATTTCGACCGACGCCAGACGGCGGTGATGGACGCAGCACTGGCCAATGCCGAAGCGACCTTGAGCGGCACTGCGACGGTGATTGCCACGGCGTATGTCGATTGCGTGCTGACCCAGGGCAACGAGATTCCGGGAGTGATTGCCGCCTTGGCGAGCACGCCGGATTTGGAGAGGATCAAGCGCGAATACGAGGCGATCTTTCTGGAGAAGTGCCGCAGCGTGCTCTCGCCTTTCGCTGACGGCGCAGAGATCGGTCAGGCAGGATTACGTGCCATGCTCGGCGCCGCCGAAGCCTTGTCACAAGCGGCGGCCACCAGCGAAATCAGCGCCGAACAGGCCCGTGACGAGCTGTTGGCAACCATCATTGCGATGGTCGAAAGAGCCGCCGCACGCGCTACCCAGGCAGGTGACTGACGGTACTTGAGCGCATCAGCCCACCTTCCTACGATGGAACTACGCAGTCGCTTGGTCCGCCAAGCCGTTGCGTAGGTGCGGGTGCTCTGAACCCCAATCAAGCCCGCACCTGGCTTCATGCGCATCTTGAGCCTCGCGGGCTCTACTTCCTCCCCATCAAAGAGTCTTGAGGCTCTTTTTTTGTCTCTGAAAATCAGCGTTCGGGTTCGCGGCGGATCGAACGCCACGTGGCCTGGGCCAGCAATTCGCGATAAGCCTTCGGACTGCCCTGCACTCGCCCGGACAACCACGCGCGGCAATAGCTGTCGGCCTGCCCGACGATCAGTGACGGCAGCAGTTCGGCGGGGCATTCATTGAGTTCAGCCGCACGCCCCGACTCGGCCAGCCAGTTACGCAGGCCAAGGTTGCGGGTCTTGTTGCGCTCGGCCAGTTCATCCTTGTGCGGCCCCCGGGTCACGGCATAACGCGCGTGATACTGGAACCGCGCCCATTCCGGTTGGTTCTCGACCCAATCCACATAGCTGTAGACCAACGCCTGCACGCCCTCTTCGGTGGTCGTCGCGTCAGCCAGATAGGCGTCGCGCAGGCGCGCCTGATCCTCCAGCGCGGTGAAGAACAGCGCGGCCACCAGCCCTTCCTTGTTGCCGAAATGGTGGTAGATCGCCCCGACACTGGTGTCGCACTCGGCACGGATCATTTCGATGGTAGTGGCCTCGATGCCCTGCTCGTTGAAGAGGCGCAGGGCCTTGCGAAAGATGTCGCGCTTGAGTTCGGCGCGGCGGCCGGGGTAGCTGCGTTCGAGTAGATCTGCGGTGTCCATGAGCCTTGAAAATCCGGGTAAAGGGCACATCCGTGCCGATGATCGAAACACGCACAGGTTGACAGATTTCCCGCGGACAGAATACCGTTCCGTTACAGAACAATATTCTGTAACGGAACATGATTCTGTAAATCCATTTACTGCGAGGCTTCATCCATGAGTCAGTTTCTCAGCATGTTCAACAGCGTCGGTTCCCAGGCGTTCAGCCAAATGGCCTGCCAGGTCGCGCCGTACTTCAGCACCATCAATCCGCTGGTGACCGAGTTGCGGGTAGGTTCGGCGCAGGTGCAAGTGCCGTTTCGCCGCGAGATCACCAACCACCTCGGTACCGTGCACGCAATCGCCCTGTGCAACGCTGCCGAATTGGCGGCCGGGATGATGACCGACGTGTCGATTCCCGCCGGCGCGCGCTGGATTCCAAAAGGCATGACCGTCGAATACCTGGCCAAGGCCAAGACCGACGTGACCGCCGTGGCCAACGGCGAAGGACTGGACTGGCAGACCGAAGGCGACAAGATCGTGCCGGTGGATGTCCACGACGCCGAAGGCAAGAAAGTGTTCACGGCGCGGATCACCATGAACGTGAAACTGTCCTGAAATCACCGGCACAAAAAAGCCCTTGCTGCGCTGATCGCAACAAGGGCTTTCGTCGTTTCAAAGGGAAGGGATCAGTGAACGGTCAGACGCTGACGAACAAATTCTTCGGTGCGGCGAGTGACCTGATCCAGATGCCGGTCGCGCTGTTTCTCGGCATCGAGCATTGCCCGCTTGCCGTGCTTTTGCAGCAAGTAGGTGTGGATCTGCTGCACTTCCAGCGAACGGTAGATCGGCGTCGTGTCGATAAAACCGCGCAGCCCGTTGCTGCGGTAGTGCCGGGTGCTCATCAGCACCTGCGTCTCCAGTTGGCCCAGCACTTCAAAGCCCAGCGCCTCGAAATACGGCACCTTGCCGATGCTGCAGGTCAGCTCGGCATGGGGGTAACGCGCCACCATGTCCGCGATCAGCGAACGGGCTACGCCCTGACGTCGATGCCCCTCGCGCACTGCCAGATAGGCCACGTTGCACGCCTCCCAATCACCCTGCACCGGCAGGTACAACAGGAAGCCGATCACCTGCTCCGGATCATCGTCATCGGTGGCCACCAGCAGTTCCACCTCAGTGCCCTTCTCGCCGTTCAACGCCTCCAGATACAGATGCACCTCGTAGCCGACCGCGTACTGATAGACGTTGTACAACAGGTTGCTCGGGCCGAGGCCGATGGCACTGATGTCGGTCAGGTTGTCGACCACCATCTGCAGGATCTGACTGTTGACGCCTTCGGGGCATGGGGATTTGTAGTGGGTGATGCGGGGCATGGCGGGGGAACTCCGGCGGTAAAACACAAGTTGCCGGGTGGGTTGAGCGACCGGCGAACCGCGACATCATACCCTGTGCAAGCCTGACAAAAATTTCATCTGCCCGAGAACGGATCTTTCGCCGATTTGGCGTCCAATTTTTCAGCTGCGTTCATTTTCCGACGCACGCCTTGAGGAGCTGCCATGAACGTTCTGCGTTGCGCGAAAACAATGAAATGCTTGCTCGCTGCCGCGCTGGTGGCGATCACCCTGTCGGGCTGTGTCGTCGAACCGGTTCGCCCGCATCGGCCACCACCGATCGTCGAAGTGGTTCCGGTCATGCCTGCGCCGGGTTATCACTGGGTCGCCGGGCATTACCGCTGGGCCGGCAACCAATGGCGCTGGATGCCGGGACATTGGCGGGCGTATTGAGGCCCTTCACTGCGCGGGGGCAACGACCTTGAACTTGATGTCGATGTCCTTGGACACCACGGTGTCCGCCCACTCCCCCGCGCCGAGGCCGAACTCGTCGCGCTTGAGTACCAGTTCGCCGTCGAAAATGCCGATGCTGCTGTCGGGTTTGAGTTGCACCGGCACCTGCACCTCACGGGTGATGCCTTTGAGGGTGAGGTGGCCGTCGACCAGATAACGGTTGTCGCCGGCCGGGCTGAAGCGGGTCGATTCGAACACCGCCACCGGGAATTTATTGGTGTCGAACCACGCCGGTTTCACTAACTCGGTGTTGGCGTCTTCACTGCCGGCGTCGATGCTGGTCAGGTCGATGTGCAGCGTGGTGCGGGCGCTGGCCAGGTTGTCGCTGTCGAAATCCAGCATCGCGTCGAACTTGCCGAAGGTGCCGTACATCTGCGAGCCCATCTGGCTGTAAGTGAAACTGATCTGGCTGGCGGTGGTGTTGACCCGGGTGTACTCCACCGCATTCGCAGCAGGGATGAAGGTCAGGAAAGACGCGGCCGCCAACAACAATCGAATCGACATGCAATGCTCCGGCGCCCGATGGGGCTCGAATGACTTAAGCAAACATCCGTCACTTGCGCCAGTTCCGCCAACGCCCAACCGGATCAGTCCGTTACACCAACCGCTCGATCTTCTGGTGCTTCCAGACCCGCGTGTAATACAGCGTCTGCAGCACCAGCATCCCAAGATACGCAATCGGAAACGCCATCCACACGCCCTGCAAACCGAACTGCCCGTCCAGCCAGTAGGCCGCCGGCAACTGCACGCCGAGTACGCAGATGATCGCCACGCCCACCGGCACCAGCACCGTACCGCTGGCGCGCATGATGCCGCCGATGATCGCCTGGAAACCGAAGATCAGCAGGCTCCACAACATGATGTGCAACAGATGCTCGGCCATCACCCGGGTCGAGTCTTCGGTCAGAAACAGCCCGAGCAACCAGTGCGACAACAGGTAGCCCGCCAGGATCAAACCACCCGTGAGGCACACGTTGATCCAAAGCCCGGTGCGCAGGATCGGCCCCATCCGCTCAAGCCGTCCGGCACCGATTGCCTGGGCGCCGAGGATGGACGCGGTGATCGCAATCGACAGCGCCGGAAACTGCACGTAGTTGACGATCTGCGTCACAGCGCCGTAGGCCGCCGTCGCCTGCGAGCCGTGCTGGTTGACCAGCGCCAGAATCACCAGCTCCGACAGCGACAGCACGATCATCTGCACCCCGGTCGGCAGACCGATGCGCAACACCTTGCCGAGAATCGCGCCGTCCAGTCGCAGCGCCGCGAAGAACTCGCGATCCGGCGCCAGCGGATGGCCCTTGCGGATCAGGCTCCATGACAGCCACGCCATCGCCGCCAGCGTACCGGCCAGACCGGCGAACGCCGCGCTTTGAATCCCCAGTTGCGGCAAGCCGAACCAGCCGCGAATGAACGCCGGGGTCAGCGCCAGTCCGACCACGGTCGACAGCAACAGCGCCAGCATCGGCGACAGCGTGTCACTCACCCCGCGCAACAACTGGGTGAACAACACGTACACCAGCACAACCGGCAAGGTCCACATCATCACCCGGGCATAGGCCACCGCATCATCCAGCACATCCGCCGGCGTCCCCAAACCCTGCAAGGCCTCACGCGCAAACACACTGCCCAGCACCGCCGCCACCAGCCCGATCAACACCCCCAGCAACAACGTCGCCCCGGCAATCACCTTGACCATGTGCGACTCACGCGCGCCCCACGCCTGACCGATCAACACCCCTGCCCCGGCGCCCAGACCGATGACCAGCGCGATAAAGAAAAAAATGATCGGAAACATCCCCGACACCGCCGCCAGCGCCTGCGTACCAAGCATCTGGCCGATGTAGATGCTGTTAACCGTGCCCGACATCGATTGCAGGAAGTTCGACAGCACCATCGGGGCCAGGAACAGCAGGTAGGTTTTCCAGAGGGGGGATTGAGCGGGGGTTTGCATTGAGGGTCCGTCTCGGGTGGGAGCTGATGACAGAGTCTAAGGTATGCAATGCGGTTCAGGTCGTACCCGTTTGCATTAAAACTTCGTAATCTGCACCCCGACCAATCTGCAAAGCCTCTCCATCACGACAGGAAGTGAATACCTCCCATGCGCCGTTCCCCGTTTCTGCTGAGTTGCACCTTATTGACCGCTCTGGCGACGAGCGTCCACGCCGGCCCCGCGCCCTCGCCCGAAGTGGTGCAAGGATTGGTGAACACCCTGAACGAACGCCTGAACATCGGCGACCTCGTCGCCCTGACCAAATGGGACAGCGGCAAGCCGATCCAGGACAGTCCCCGTGAGGCGCAGGTGATCGACAACGCCCGCAAGCTGGCTGCCGAACGCAAGCTCGATCCGGAAGACGTCGCGCAATTGATTGCCGCGCAGATGGAGGCCAACAAACTGGTGCAGTACGGTTTGCTCGCACAATGGCAAGCGGCCGGTGCCGCGCCGGACACGCCGCGACCGGATCTGGGCAAGCAGATTCGCCCGCGTCTGGACGAGTTGCAAACCCGTCTGCTGCAGCAATACGCCGACTTCACACCCTACCGTCACGATCCGAACTGCCCGGCGTGGCTGGCCAAGGCGCGTACCGGCCTGACCCGTGATGCGCTGCATGATCTGGCCCTGACCCGCGCCACCGGAGAGCTGTGCATTCGGCCGCTGGTGCCCTAGAACAAGGGTCCTGGCATTCATTGCTGGCGTCGATAGTCACCATCAGTTCAATGAAGTTCTCATAAAAAATCCGCGGCGTAACATCGGCTCCATACCCAACAAACAACACCCCTGGAGCACACGATCATGAAACGCCAAATCCTTCTCGGCATCGCTTTCTCGGTTCTTGCAGTCAACGCTTTTGCAGCCAAACCCGCCCACACCATGATCGCCGAAGGCGGTTCGGATCGGTTGATTGAAAGTCGCTTGGCCGAGGGTGGTTCGGATCGTCTGCAAGAACGCCGCGTTGCTGAAGGTGGCGCTGATCGCCTGCAAGAACGTCGCGTTGCTGAAGGTGGCGCTGATCGCCTGCAAGAACGCCGTGTGGCTGAAGGTGGCGCTGATCGTCTGATCGAACGCCGCGTTGCCGAAGGTGGCGCTGATCGCCTGCAAGAACGTCGCGTTGCCGAAGGTGGCTCGGATCGTCTGCTGGAACGCCGCGTAGCGTAACTCCGCTGTTTTACCGCAACACAAAGAAAAGCCCGGCCTGATCAGCCGGGCTTTTTCACGTCCAACCGGTGCTTATTGCACGGTTTTCAGTTTGACCACGTCACCGGAGACCTTGGTGGTGTAGCCGCTCAGGACCCATGCCCAGAACCAGTTTTCCTGAATCTGAGTGTTGATCATGGCATCGCCGCCCTTGGCCTGGATGGCGGCCTCTTGCGCACGGACGAAACGGCTGTTCTGCCGGATCGGGATCACGCCGAACAGCATCAGGCCGGTGGCAGTGGCTTCGCTGTGGCCAATCACGGTGTATTGGCTGCTGTCGTAATGTCTGGTGTTCATCGGCGTGCCGGTGCAACCTGCCAGAACCACACCGAACAGTGCGGCGGCGACTACTTTGCTGAGGTATTTCACTGCGAGACTCCATGGGAAAACGCCCGGGATCCGTCTCTCGGGCGGCGCACACTTTACCGAACGCAGTGGCTCATTGATATCGGCCTCGGCAGACTTTCATTAAACGCCTTGCTGGCAGCCCGTCCGCGATGTCGCATACCATGGCGCCACTTCAATAAAAACAGACATTTCTCCATGCTCAAAGCCAGTCTGCGCAGCCACCTGACCCTTTGGTTTGCCGGTTTGTCTCTGCTGACGCTATTGAGCGTGGGCTTTTACGTCGGTGATATCGCCACTGAGCAAATGAAACGCGCCAGCGGCAATGCGCTGCTGAGTACCGCGCGGTCGGCGGCGACACTGCTGGGCGAGCAGTTGCGCGAGCGGCAACTGGAGGTCTATCTGCTCAGCCGGGCGCCGCATCTGGAACGCGGCGATCTGGACAATCCGGCAATTCTCAAATCGATGCAGCTGCGCACCGAAGCCCGCTCCGAATATGCGTGGATGGGGGTGACCGATGCTCAGGGGCGTGTGCATCAGGCAGTCAACGGTTTGCTGGTAGGTCAGGTCGTGCTACAGCGCCCATGGTTTCAGGCCGGTCTGCGCGGGGAATACACCGGCGATCCGCACGAAGCCGTTTTGTTGGCGAAACTGTTGCCGGGTCTGCCCAACGGCGAGCCACTGCGCTTCATCGACTTCGCCGCGCCCATCCGCAACGCCGATGGGCAGGTGATCGGTGTGCTCGGCGCCCATGCGCACTGGAGCTGGGTCACGCACATCGTCGAATCGGCAGCGATGTCGCACAAGGGGGCGGAGCCGGATATCGAAGCGCTGATCATCGATCACGACGGCAAGGTGCTGTACCCGGAAGCGCTGGTTGGTCAACAAATGCCGGCCAAGGATCAGAAGTCCCCGGGCTGGGTCGTCGGCAACGGGTACCTGACCAGCGAGGTGACTGTGCCGACGCCTACGGGCACCGCGCTGTCGTGGTCGATTGCCGTGCGTCAACCACTGGACACTGCGCTGCAACCGGCGCGACTGCTGTTTTATAAATTGCTGTTGCTGGGGGTTTTCGCCGCCGTGGCATTCGGACTGGTTGCGTATTACCTGGCGCTGTACCTGAGCCGACCCATCGAGCACCTCGCGCGTTCAGCCCAAAAAGTGCAGAACAACCAGCCTGGTGCGGACTTTCCGCTCCGGCATCCCGTGCGGGAAATTGCCCAGCTCGGCCAGTCCATCGATGCCATGACCCAGTCGCTGCTTGCCAAGGAGCGTGAGCTGCAAGAGACCAACGCTTCGCTCGAAGCCACCGTCGCCCAACGCACGGCGGCCCTGACCCTGGCCAACGCCGAGTTGCTGAACCTCGCTACCCACGATGGCTTGACCGGTGTCTACAACCGTCGCCGCTTCGACGAAAAACTCACCGAATACAGCCTGTTGTTTCGTCGTACCGGGCGGCCGTTTGCATTGCTTCTGATTGATGCCGATCACTTCAAGCACATCAACGACACTCACGGCCATGCAGCCGGCGACGACGTACTGCAGCAATTGGCGCAGCTGATCCAGATCAGCATCCGGAGCACGGATTTTGTCGCCCGTTACGGAGGCGAAGAATTTGCGGTGCTGCTGCCGGAAATCGCCAAGCCCGATACGCCTGATATCGTCGCCGAGAAGATTCGGTCAGCGATTGCCGAGGCGACCTTTCCAGCGGCCGGCGCGGTGACGGTCAGCATCGGTGTCGGCCTGGCCGACCCGGCCGACAACGCTCCGACAGCACTGCTCAAACGTGCTGATCAACAGTTGTATCAGGCGAAAGCCGAGGGTCGTAATCGCGTAGCCTGCCAGACGTCACTCACCGAAGTTAACGGACTCGGCTGACCCGCGATTGAATCAGGTGTTGGTCTTCAATCGGGTCCAGAACCGTGTCATCAACCGGGCAATCGCTGCTGGCAGTTCTTCACAGTGAACGGGAACTGCATTGCGCAGCTCCCGCACAGACGCTTCATTGCTGAGAAAAGGTCTGAAGATACGCCAACAAATTATCGATCTTCTCTTCATCACTCAGCCCCCAAAAGATCATCCGCGTCCCCGGCACCACGCCCTTCGGATCCTTCAGATACTTCGTCAGCGTTTCACGATCCCAGGTCAGGCCGGAGTTTTTCATCGCGTCGGAATACACGTAATTCGCCGACGTCCCCGCCGGGCGGCCGATGATGCCGTTGAGTTCCGGGCCGAAACCCGGGCGGGCGGATTCGCCGACCTGGTGGCAGCCGCCGCACAGGCGCGGGAAGATTTTGGCGCCGGCCTCGGCGTCACCGGCAGCCAGTATTGGCGTGCTGAACAGGCCTGCGTTGAGGATCAGGGCGAGCGTCAATACAGCGTTTTTCATCAGGGATTTCCAGATCTTCGGCGGCGCCAAGGGTAATCGTGCGCGGCAAGTTGCGCTACAGGTAGGCGCCCACGACCTGACGAACTTTGAGCAAGGCTTGACGCAGGACAAGCATGTCCACCGATCCCAGCGCCAGGCGAATCGCGTGCGGCACATGGGTGGACACGGTGAAGGGTTCTGCGGTGGTGACGGAAACCTGCTCGTGCATCAACTCGACCACGATGTGGTCGGCCCGCACATCTTCCGGCAGCGGCAACCAAAGGAAATACGAAGAGGGATGGCTGACGGTCGGGAGACCTTCGAGGATCTGAGCAGCCAGTGCTTGCCGGGCTTGGGCGTCGCTGCGCTTTTGTGCTTCGAGGAAGGTGACGGTGCCGTCGTCGAGCCAGCCGCAGGCGATGGCGGTCATCACGCCGGGGGTGTTCCAGGTGGTGGCGCGGATGATCCGCTCCAGCGCCGCCACCTGCTCGACCGGCGCGGCAATGAAGCCGACACGCAGGCCGGTGGCGATGTTTTTCGACAGGCCCGACACGTAGACCGTGCGTTCCGGCGCGAGATCGGCCAACGGGGGCGGCGGGTTATCGACCAGAAAGGCGTAGGCCGCGTCTTCGATGATCGTCAGATCATGCCGGCGGGCAATCGCGATCAAATCCTCGCGCTGTGCCAGAGGCATTACCCAGCCCAATGGATTGTGCAGGGTCGGCATGCTGTACACGGCACGCACCGGTCGTTGGCGGCAGAGTTTGTCGAGGGCCGCCAGATCGGGGCCCTGCTCATTGACGGGAATCGCCACCACTTCCAGGTGCAGCGCTTCGGCCAGTACTTTGAATCCGGAGTAGGTCAAGGCGTCGGCGGCGATCACATCACCGGGTTTGAGCAGCGCCATCAGCGTTACCGCCAGCCCTTGCTGGGCGCCGTTGACGATCAACACCTGCTCGGCGTCGACACTCAAACCCCGTGTTTGCAGGTGCCGCGCCACCGAGGCCCGTTCATGCTGGCGACCGGCGTGGGGCTGATAGCGCAGCAGCGCCTCGAGGTCGCCGGACAGCGCCAGTTGCCGCAACGCGGTGCGCAGCAGCTCGGCCTGCCCCGGCAATGACGGGTAGTTGAAGTTCAGATCGATCATGCCGACCGCGACGTCCTTCTGGTCAATCCCCTGCCCCGGCAACAACGACGTTTCCCGCACAAACGTGCCGCGCCCGGCTTCGCCGCTGACCAGGCCCATGGCCTCAAGCTCGGCGTATACGCGCGAGGCGGTGACCAGCGCCAGCCCTTCGTTCGCTGCCAGTTGCCGGTGAGTCGGTAAGCGAGTGCCGGGCAAAAGGCGACCGGAGCGAATGTCGGCGGCATAGGTGTCGACGAGGGTCTTGTAACGGGAGCGCGGCATGTCGGGCTGTATCCATGACAATTCTTTGATTGTGCTGATTCTCGTCCCTAGGATTGTTTCAACGCAACCCACCACTGAGCGCAATGCGTATGGAACGAACCACCCAACTCGGCACCCCGGCCCTGGAAAAAACCAGCGGCTGGATCAATGGCTTTATCGGCGTCGTGATCTTCAGCGGCTCGCTGCCTGCCACGCGGCTGGCGGTGCTGGAATTCGACCCGGTGTTTCTCACCGTCATCCGCGCGACCATCGCCGGCGCCCTGGCGTTGTGCCTGTTGTGGCTGTTTCGCGAACGGCGTCCGGCGCGGGATCAGTGGTTGTCGTTGCTGATCGTCGCGCTGGGCGTGGTTGTGGGTTTCCCGTTGTTAACGGCCCTGGCGCTGCAATACGTGACGTCGGCGCATTCCATTGTGTTTGTAGGACTGCTGCCGCTGGCGACGGCGATTTTCGGCGTGCTGCGCGGCGGTGAGCGGCCGCGTCCGGTGTTCTGGATTTTTTCGGTGCTGGGCAGTTCGCTGGTGGTCGGTTTTGCTATCTCACAAGGCCTGACCGCCTCGCCCACCGGTGATCTGCTGATGCTGGCAGCGATCCTCGCCTGCGGCCTCGGTTACGCCGAAGGCGCAAAACTGTCGCGCACCCTCGGCGGCTGGCAGGTGATCTGTTGGGCGCTGGTACTGTCGTTGCCGGTGATGGCCGTGCTGAGCGTATGGCTGGCGCCCGCCTCGTTCAGCGGTATCAGCGTGTCGGCGTGGGTTTGCCTCGCGTACGTTTCGCTGTTCAGCATGCTGATCGGTTTTGTGTTCTGGTATCGCGGGCTGGCTCAGGGCGGGATTGCGGCGGTCGGGCAGCTGCAATTGCTGCAGCCGTTTTTCGGCCTGGCACTGGCCGCGACCTTGCTGCATGAACATGTCAGCGTGAGCATGCTGGTGGTGACGCTGGGGGTGATCCTGTGCGTGGCCGGGGCGAAGAAATTCGCCAAATAGTTTTCAGCTCGCGCCGGATTTCCATTCTCGCGGGCTGAGTCCGGTCTTGCGCCGAAACGCCCGGGCCAGCGCCGACGGACTTTCATAACCGACCTCTTCGGCGATCAACGCAATCGGCCGTCCCTCACGCAGGCGTTTCTGCGCGAGGCTGATCCGCCAGCTCACCAGATAATCCACCGGCGTCTGCCCCACCACCCGCCGGAAGTGTTCGGCGAAACCGGCGCGGGACAGATTGGCGGCACTCGCCAGCTCGGCGACGCTCCAGGCCTTGGCCGGCTGGTCGTGCATCAGGTTCAAGGCTCGGGAAATCTTCGGATCGGCCAGCCCGGCCATCATGCCCGGCTGCTGGTTGCGACTGCTGATTAAATGGCGCAACAACAGAATCACCAGCAATTCGAACAATCGGTCCATCACCGCTTCGCGCCCGCAGTGTCCGTCGAAAGCTTCTTTGAACAGCCACTCCAGGGTGTTGGCCATTTCCGGGAGGTCGGCGAGTTTCAGCACCAGATAATCCGGCAGCGCTTCCGCCAAAGCATTGCCCGCACCGCCGTCGAAGGTCAGCGAAGCGCACACCAGTTGCGTGCCCATGCCTTCATCGGCGAACAAGCGATGGGCCATGGGACGGGGGAAAAAGATCAGGGTCGGTTCGTTGAGCGAAATTTCAGGATCACTCCCGGGTTTGAGCAACAGCTCCCCCGCCTGCAACAGGTGCACATGCCCGCACACCTGATCGCCGCCGTAGGCGCTCACCCCGCAGAACGTGCCGCTGTGAAAGGTGCCGGCATTGACGCCGAAGTGGCTGAGCAGCGTGGAAAGGCGATCCATGACTGATTCTCGCAAGGACAGGTTTGGACGATCTGTCGCATATCCTCGACGATTTGCACCCAAAGTACCAGCCGCGCTCCGTAGCATTCACTCCATCCCCGGCGCACTTCGCACCGGAATTTCGGAGAATCACCATGAGCCGCATCGCCCCTCTCAGCCTCGAAACCGCCACCGACGCCACTCGCCCGACACTCGAAGGCGTGCAGAAAAAAATCGGCTTCCTGCCCAACCTGTTCAAGACCCTCGCCGTCGCACCTGTCGCGCTGGATGCCTACGTGCAAATCTCCGCCACTCTGGGCAAGACCTCACTGAGCGCCAAGGAAAAAGAGGCGGTGTATCTGGCCACCTCGCAAGTCAACGGTTGCGACTATTGCCTGGCGGCGCACACCCTGTTCGCCAGCAAGGCCGGGCTGGCAGCAGAAGAAATCATCGAAGCGCGTCACGGTCGGTTGAATGCTTTTGCCACCCTCGCCCATCAACTGACCGAAACCCGTGGTCATCTGAACGATGAGCAGATTGCCGCCGCCCGCGCTGCCGGCATCGACGACAAGAAGATCATCGAAGTGATCGCCGTCGTCGCCGCGCAAACCCTCACCAACTACCTGAACAACGTGGCGCTGACCGATATCGACTTCCCCGCCATCGATGCCTGACCAGTGACCGGGGTCGATCTCAGTCGTGATCGACCCCGGCGCGTTTCAGCAACTTCTTGCAGCGCTCGGACAGGTGAAACACCTGCAACTGCTTGCCCGCCTTGGCATAGCGTTCGCGCAGGGTTTTCAGCGCGGCGATGGCCGAGTAATCGACAAAGCTCAGGTGCCGGCAATCCAGCGTCACCCGTTGCGGGTCACTGGCCGGGTCGAACTGATTGAGGAACGGCGTGGTCGAGGCAAAGAACAGCGTACCGTGCAGGCGATACAGTTTGCTGCCGTCCGCTTCCAGATGTTCATCGGCGTACAGCTCGCGCGCTTGCTGCCAGGCAAAATTCAGCGCCGCGATAATGATCCCGCACAGCACTGCCGTGGCCAGATCGGTGAACACCGTGATGGTGGTTACCGCGATGATCACCAGCACATCGTTGAGCGGCACTTTGTTCAGCACCCGCAACGAGGCCCAGGCAAACGTCTGCTGCGACACCACGAACATCACGCCCACCAGCGCCGCCAGCGGAATCCGCTCGATCAGCGGCGACAGAAACAGAATGAACAGCAGAATCAAAACCCCGGCCACCACCCCGGACAAACGCCCGCGCCCGCCGGAACTGAGGTTGATCACGGTCTGACCGATCATCGCGCAACCGCCCATGCCGCCGAAGGCACCGGAGACTACGTTTGCCGCACCCAACGCCACGCATTCGCGATCCGGATAGCCACGGGTTTCGGTGATTTCGTCGGTGAGGTTGAGGGTCAGCAGGGTTTCCAGCAGGCCGACCAGCGCCATCAGAATCGCGTAGGGCGCGATGATGCGCAGGGTGTCCAGCGTCCACGGGATGTCCGGCAGCGCGAAGGTCGGCAAGCCGCCGGCGATGTGCGCCATGTCGCCGAGGGTGCGGGTCGGCAGGCCGAGCAGGTAAACCAGCAAACCGACGCCGAGGATCGCCACCAGTGCCGGCGGCACGGCGCGGGTCAGGCGCGGCAGGATGTAGACGATGGCCATGGTCAGCAGCACCAGCCCGGTCATCAGGTACAACGGCGTGCCGCTGAGCCACTGTTCACCGCTCTTGAAATGCTCCAGTTGCGCCAGCGCGATGATGATCGCCAGACCGTTGACGAACCCGAGCATCACCGGGTGCGGCACCATGCGCACCAGTTTGCCCAGCCGCAGCAGCCCGAACGCCATCATGATCAAGCCACCGAGCAACACCGTCGCTAACAGATATTGCACACCGTGTTGCACCACCAACGCGACGATCACCACCGCCATCGAACCGGCCGCTCCGGACACCATGCCCGGCCGGCCACCGAACAGCGCGGTCAGCGTGCAAATGATGAAGGCGCCGTACAGGCCCATCAGCGGATTGAGGTGGGCCACCAGCGCAAACGCAATGCATTCGGGCAACAGGGCAAACGAGGTGGTGAGTCCGGCCAGGACATCGGCGCGCAGACGAATCGGTTTCATGGCTTACCTGACAGAGCGGCCGACGGGCGCGGCCGCATGCATTGGCGCAAAAGAGCGCCGCGGAAAAAGAGGGTTGCGGATGTTACGCAAATGCGCCGGCGTGGGCTAGCAATCGCTGACAGGAACGGGTTGGCGCTCTATGCTTGCGCGCTTCATCGATCAACGGGTTTGAACATGTCACCGCTATCCACTCGCGAAGTCTGCCAGCGATTGCGCGATGCGGCGTTGGAGGTTTGCGCGCTACAGCATATTGCGCAGGAATCCGGGCCCGGCCAGATCTCGGTCGAGATCGACGGCTGGCAGCTGTTGCTCGACTTTGACGGTCAGCGCCTGCATCACTGCCTGCATTGCCGGTGCCCGGAAGATCGGGTGTGGCGACTCGACACGACTCAGCGTTTCGGCACCGACCCGGTCAGCCTGCTCAGCACCTGGGAGCTGGCGCAGATCGAGCGGTTGCTGAGGGCCGACTGAGCGGATCAGCCCTGCCGCAAGTCCAGCAGGTAGGTGTAATAGCCGGTGTCACGTACCCAACCGAGTGATTCGTACAAACCCTGGGCGGTGAAATTGTCGGTGGCGGTTTCCAGCACCAGTCCCTTGGCGCCGGTTTCGACGGCGAAGTTGCGGGCGGTGTTCATCAATAGTCGCCCCACTCCACGGCCACGGGCGGCCGGCGAGGTGAACAGGTCGCTGAGCAACCAGGTGCGATGGGCGTCAATCGAGGAAAACGTCGGATACAGCTGCACGAATCCCAGCGCCTCACCGCTTTCATCCTCAACCAGAAAAATCGCCGATTCATTGCCGGCCATGCGTTCGGCGATGAAGGCCAGCGATTGCTTGAGATTTGACGGCTGGCCATAAAAACCGCGATAGCCGTCGAACAGCTTCGCCACCGCGTCGAGGTGAATCGTCGTGGCGCGCAGTGCCTGAAGGGTCATTGTCACTTTCCTGAGGTTACTGAAATTGAAACCAGCATAGCGCTGAGGAGCGAGTTCGCTGGCCTAATCGCTATATAGTTTTGTATATTTCAAACCCGAAATGGCCAGACCCTCCATGCCGTCCATGAGCAGCATCCGCGAACGCAACCAGCAACTGATCCTGGCCGCCGCCAGTGAAGAATTCGCCGCCAACGGCTTCGACGCGACCCAGACCCGCGACATCGCCGCCCGCGCCGGTGTGCCCAAGGCCAATCTTTATTACTACTTCCAGAGCAAGGAAAACCTCTACGGCAAAGTGCTGCTCGGCTTCGTCGAACCGTTGCTGGAAGCCTCGGCGGTGCTGCGCGAAAGCGACGACCCACTGATTGGCCTGCGCGCCTACGTTGCCGCCCGCATCCGCATCGCCCGCGAGCATCCGGAAATCGCCAAGGTTTTCAGTGGTGAGTTGCTGCTCGGCGGCCGCCAGTTGCCCGACGAATGCCGCGACCTGCTGCACGGCGAAGCCCGGCGCAATGTCGAGTGCCTGCGCAGCTGGATCGACCGCGGGCTGCTGGCGCCGGTGGATCCCGAGCATCTGATGCTGTTTATCTGGTCGGCGACGCGCACCTATACCAACATTGGCTGGCAGATGGGGCGCATCACCGGACGGGAGGTGCCGCAGGATGAGGATTATGCGGTGGCGGCGGAGACGATTACGCGGTTGGTGTTGAGCGGTGCGGTGTCCGAGCCGGTGAGTGATGTTCGCAGGTTGATGTTTGCGACCTGAACGGGAGAGTCAGGGCATCAGGTCCAGAGGTAGTGTCGCATCCCCCGCCAAACGTTCACGCCATGCCAGCAGCACATCAGGCACCCGCTTTTTCCATTTGGGAACGTTGGTGTAATACCGCGCCCTGACTTTGCGTTGCTCATCGAAAACCAATAGCACCAGCCAAACTCGGCCTCCCGGCGCGCTCATCAGAATCGCCGCGTTGCTGGAAGCCAGACCTCGCAGCCAGAACTCATTGACCTCACCCCCCGGCACATCACTAGAGGTCTCGCCGGCTGCCATTGAGCCGCTATTTTGCAGCAGCGTCCGATAGTCATTTTTGAGCAACGTGCGTAATGCCTGATCTTCTTGCTGCGTACGCACGACGCCAAGGCTCAGCAAGTCGTATTCAATCGCGATCGGTTGGTCAGATGCCACATACCTTCCATCGTAGTAAACGCCCATCCCGCCACCACAAGCCCCCTCACCTCCGTCGGAATCAACATCCAGCAAACCGTTGAGGGCGCTGAATTTCAGGGTGCAGTTGCCTTCAGCGAAATGCGCTACGGCACCGTCGATTGTGGCCACACCGTCCATGTCACCAGAGTTGCCACCATTTGACGCAGAAACATCAAAGGCAATATGCGTGGCGTCCACACGCTTGGTTATGACTTCTGCCGCCGATGAAACGCCCCACGGAATCATCTGCCAGGTGGCATCCCAGCTGAAAGGCTTGGCCACGTATTCAAGTGCTTTCAGACGCATCAAATATTCACGGCGCAGGCAGGAGCTATTGGCAGCGCATTGATTGCGCTGTTTCAACCATGAACGCTGATCAGCCTTGAGCGCTTGCGGGTCAGCCACCTGCGCCAACGTTGTCCGCCAGAGCGCCCCGAGTTTCTCATCGAGACTCGAGGTATACGGATCCGCACAAACGGCTTTTTCAACCGGGCTGGAAGCGCCAGCACAGTCGAAACTGGCAGCGTGGGAGGCGGTAGCAAATACGAAAGACGTCAGCAGCAAGGCGTGACGGAGATTGAAAACGAGCATCGACAGATTCCATTCCTGAGGCGGCGGCAGTATGCCGGGCCCGGGCTATCGATGGCGGGCAACCGGGCTCTAGCGCAAGAAAGAGTCAGAATGTGATCCCGGCCGCCGGCTTCACATCGATCCTCGCCACGGAACCGGTCAGGTGCGCCCAGTCCTTGTTGTGTTCGGCGATGATGTCTTCGGCGCTCATGTTGCCGTTGTCGACGGTGGAGTGCGCGTCGGCCGCCAGTTCCACGTCGTAGCCCAGTTGATGGGCCTGGCGCACGGTGGCGTTGACGCAGTAATCGGTTTGCAGGCCGCAGATCACCAGGCGATCGAAGTCTTCCCGGGGGATCAGTTTCTGCAGGTTGGTCTGGTAGAACGAGTCGTTGGCGGTCTTGTCGACGCGCAGATCGCCGGGCGCGGTGGCCAGGCCGTCAGCCAGTTGCCAGCCCTCGGCACCGTGGGCAAACGGGCTGTCCTTTTCGTTGTGCTGGATCAACACCACCGGCACACCCGATTGACGCGCGCGGGCGCTGAGGCCGTTGATGGTATCGATCACCCGTTTGATGTCGTGGCACTCGTATTCGCCTGTGCACAGGGCGCGCTGGACATCGATGATCAGCAATGCGGTGGTCATGGTGAGCCTTCCTTGATCGGTCCTTGAGACAGGGGCGGACGTGTGCCCGCCCCCTTTTTACTCTGCTCAGTAACCCAATGACAACCCGGTGTTGCGCCGTGGATCGTTGGCGCCGTAGAAGCGGTTCTTGCCGACCGGTTTACCCCCCAGCGACGGTGCACCGACCAGAATCGCGGCGATGTGGTTGGCGTCCTGCGGCCCCGCAAACTTGTGGCCCCAGCTCTCGAGAATCTTCTTCGTGTCGGGGCTGGCGGCGAAGTCTTCGAGGTTGGTTTCCTCCGGCATCCACTGCTGGTGGAAGCGCGGCGCATCGACCGCTTCCTGCAGGCCCATGCCGTAGTCGATGACGTTGAGCATGGTCAGCAGGGTCGCGGTGATGATGCGACTGCCACCCGGCGTACCGACCACCATCACCACTTTGCCGTCCTTGGTGACGATGGTCGGGCTCATCGAAGACAGCGGCGCCTTGCCGGGAGCGATGGCGTTGGCTTCGCCCTGCACTAGGCCGTACATGTTCGGCACGCCGACCTTGGAGGTGAAGTCGTCCATTTCATCGTTGAGGATCACCCCGGTCTTGCTCGCCATCACCCCCGCACCGAACCAGTCATTGAGGGTGTAGGTGACCGAGACCGCGTTGCCCCACTTGTCGACGATCGAATAGTGCGTGGTGTTGCTGCCTTCATGGGGCGCGACGCCGGGTTTGAGTTCCGCCGACACACCGGCCTTCTGCGGCTGGATCGCGTTGCGCAGCTTGGTCGCGTAGTTCTTGTCCAGCAGGTGTTCGATCGGGTTTTTCACGAAATCCGGGTCGCCCAGATAGCTGTTGCGATCCACGTACGCATGGCGCATTGCCTCGATCTGGTAGTGCATGCCCTGGGCCGAATGGAAGCCCAGATCTTTCATCGGATAGCCTTCGAGGATGTTCATGATCTGGCAGATCACCACCCCGCCGGAGCTTGGAGGCGGTGCCGATACGACGTGATAACCGCGATAGTCGCACTCCACCGGGGCCAGTTCGCGGGTCTTGTATTTGTCAAGGTCGGCCTGGGTGATGATGCCCTTGTTGGCCTGGCTGGACGTGACGATGGCGTCGGCCACCCAGCCTTTGTAGAAACCGTCGGCGCCTTTTTCGGAAATGGTGCGCAGGGTTTTGCCCAGGTCCTTCTGCACCAGTTTCTGCCCGACCTGCATCGGTTCGCCGTTGCTCAGAAAGATCGCACCGGAATCCTTGATGTCCTTCTTGAACACGTCAGTGGCGTATTCCAGCAGCTCGACGTCGCCCTGCTCCAGTTCGAACCCGTCTTCGGCCAGTTTGATGGCCGGGGCAATCATTTCCTTGCGCGGCTTGGTGCCGTACTTGCTCAGCGCCAGCTCCATGCCGGACACGGTTCCCGGAACGCCGACCGCGAGGTGGCCACGGGTACTCAGGTCCGGAATGACGTTGCCGTCTTTGTCGAGGTACATGTTGGCCGTTGCGGCCAGCGGGGCTTTTTCGCGGAAGTCGAGGAAGGTCTTGCGTCCGTCCGCCAGTTGAATGGTCATGAAACCACCACCACCGAGGTTGCCCGCCGCCGGGTAAACCACCGCCAGTGCATAGCCCACGGCGACCGCCGCATCCACCGCGTTGCCGCCACTTTTCAACACGTCGACACCCACGTGAGTGGCCAGGTGCTGGGCGGTGACCACCATGCCGTTTTCGGCAGCAACCGGGGCAACCGAGGCGGCGTGGGCCATTAGGCAGCTGAGCACCAATGAGGTCGCAATCAGCGATTTGGCAAAAGGTTCGTACTTCATGAGTCGGTCTCTTCTTTTTATAAGGTAGGAAAGCGCTTCAAGAGCATCAGCCAGTATGGTCGCGATTACGGTTTGCGCCTCCCTGATCCGGCAGTATGCTGGGCGCAGTTTTCGCCCCAACCCGGAGTTTTCCCCATGGCCTATACGTTCATCACCCTGCCCTCGCCCATCGGCGAGTTGAAGCTGGTCGCGAACGGCTCACGTCTGGCCGCCATCCTCTGGGAAAACGACAAACCGAACCGGGTGCGACTGGGACCGATGAGCGAAGCACCGGACAATCCGGTGTTGATGAAAACCGCGCGACAGCTGGAAGAATATTTTGCAGGAACGCGAAACGCGTTCGATCTGGAGCTGGACTTTGCCGGCACCGACTTCCAGAAAAAGGTCTGGGCCGCACTGCTGACCATTCCGTTTGGTGAAACCCGCACCTACAGCCAGATCGCCGAACAGATCGGTCACCCGAGCGCGGTGCGTGCCGTCGGCGCGGCGAACGGGCGCAATCCGATTTCGATCATTGCGCCGTGCCACCGAGTCATCGGTGCCTCAGGCAAACTGACCGGTTTTGCCGGAGGCCTGGAAGCCAAGGAGCGCTTGCTGACCCTGGAGGGTGGCCAGTGGTCGGACATCGGTAAAACCGGTGACTTGTTTTAACTGCCAAACAGGTTATTCATCGCCGCGTATTGCAGCAGCATGATGGTCTTGGCATCGCAGATCTCGCCTCGATGGAACGCCGCCAGCGCGTCGTCGAAACGCCACTCCAGCACTTCAAGTTCTTCGGTCTCTTCTTTCAGACCGCCCCCCTCACTGACCTTTGACGAGGCATCGTACTCGGCGATGAAAAAGTGCAGTTTCTCGGTCACCGAGCCGGGGCTCATGTAGGCCTCGAACACCTTCTTCACGTCATGCACGCGGTAGCCGGTTTCTTCCTCGGCCTCGTCGCGAATGCGCTGCTCCGGCGCCGCGCCTTCAAGCAATCCGGCCGCCACTTCAATCAGCAGACCGTCATGACCGTTGACGAACACCGGCAGGCGGAACTGCCGGGTCAGCACCACGGTGTGCTGCTCGCGGTTGAACAGCAGAATCGCCGCGCCATTGCCACGGTCGTAGACCTCGCGCGTCTGGCGCTGCCAGTCACCGTTGTTGCGGTGATAGTCGAAGGTGATTTTCTTCAGCAGATACCAGTCGTGGGACAACACCTGGGTATCGACGATGTTGACCCGCTCGGCTGTGTTGGACATGACGCCTGATCCTTTTTTGTCATCGGAAGATGGCCATGGTAGGTGAAATGATGCGAACCGCCGACGAAAAAAAGCCCGGCAGCGCTACCGGGCTTTTCCTTCATTGACTACTGATGCGCCACGTTCACCGTTGCTGTATCAGTGCCCTGGGCCGCAGACGGCGCCCCGTGAATCAGGGGTCCATAACGACGACTGAATTCCCAGTTGTACGGCACGCGATCCTTGCTGGTGCCGTTGTCCCAGTTCACCGACCAGGTCATCAGGCCCTTGATCGGATGCCCTTTGACCGCCAGACGTTTCATCGCGTTGCCGACCACGGTTTTGTCGATCACGTAACCGGTGGCGGCGGCATCGACGTTGGCCGGTAGGCCGATGACGAACTTGTCCGCCGGGATCTTCGTGAAACCGCGAGTACCGGTCACAAGGCTCTCGGTCAGGTAATAGAGGAAATCCTCTTTCATCGCGTCGTTGTTCTGGGCGATCCACGCGCCGTTGCCGTTATTGGCTTCCGGCACCCAGACCCCGTCGCCGCCCTGGTTGTAGAACTGCGGAGCGATGAAGTCGTAATAGCCTTCCAGCGCTTGCAGGTAACCAACGTATTTGCCGGAGGTGGTCAGGTACGGAAACTCCGGCGCCATGCTGATGATGAAATGCTTGCCCTGGCCTGCGTAGTGATCCTTGACCAGTTTCAGCGCGGCCGGCAGGACGGTCTTGTTGGCAGCGAAATCAATCGCGCTCTGTTCAAGATCGATGTCCAGACCATCGAAGCCGTAGGTTTCCACCAGACGGATGATTTCGTTGGCCAGCGGTTGCTCCTGACCGGCGCGCAACTCGATGTGCGCATCGGCACCGCCCAGGGAAATCAGCACGGCCCGTCCCTGACTGTTGAGCACGCCGACCTGACGGCGGAACTCGGCATCGGAGACGTTGAACGGCTTGAAGGTCGGAATCCCGCTGCCCTTCATGAAGGCCACCGCGACCACGTTGTATTCCTTCGGCACGTTTTCCAGCGCGATGTTGGCGAACTGACCGCGCTGGTAACCGTCGCTCGGGCCGGCCGGCCAGTTGTGCCAGAAGCCCATGAGGATCTTCTTGCCGGCAAGGCTTGGCATCAGCGACGCCGCGTCGCTGGCCTGGTTTTTCAATAGGGTGAAGTCGATGTTTGACATGTTCTAATCCTTCAGAACGTGTGGGTTTGACGTTGCGGACTTATTTGAAGTCCACATCGAAGGCCTGATAGAAGGCGTTGCCGGTGTTGGCGACGATCCACATCAGGGCGATGACGTGATGACCCTGCTTGTTGTCCGGAAGTTTCACGGCGTGGTTGACCTTGGCTTTCAGTTCCGCCGAATGACTGTAGTACGGCACTTGCGGATAGAAATCCTCGGCGAAGGGTTGCGCTTCCAGTTGCGCTCGGGTGATGCGTTGTTTCGGGTCCCAGCCATCCTTGGTGATCAGCCAGCGATAACCGCGGGTGGTGTGCGGCGCGGTGTACTCCCATTTGACCTCAAGGGTCTGGCCGGGGGTGACATTGAGCAGCGGCCAGGAGAACGGACGCCCGAGTTTCTTGCTCATTTCTTCTGCGGTGAAGTTCACACAGTCACGTGCGTCGTTCTTGCCGCCACTGAGAATATAGCCGTCAGCCGGCGGTACGACGCTCGGGTTGTCGCTTTCGAAGGGCGCCGGGAACGGACCGGCCGCGAGTGCCGGGAAGTTCTTGCCGCCTTCCATTTCATTGACCTGCCAGCCGCCGAGCAATCCTTGCTCGATGGCCACCGCGCCGCGGCTTGCAGGGGAAATGACGCGACCGTGTCGCAGTTGGGTTTGAGCTTGTGGTTGGTTCATGTTTTTCACTCCGTTGATTTAAGAACTCTCCTGTCCGAGGAGAGGCCTTCAAGCTAACGGAGGGGGATTTTTTGTCCATCGGCGGTTTTGTCGCAGTCTGCCTCGACGAAACTCGAAAAACGCCGAAAACACTGTATATAAACACAGTATATTGCGACGACGCTCACCCGACACATGGCAAAAGGACTACACCGCGTCATTACAAAAACCTGCATTCACCGCTTCAGGGAAGCTGCGCCTTGAACTCCTTTTCATACTGCCCGGCGAGCTGCTCCTTTTGCTTGTCGTCGAGCAGCTTGCCGGCCATCTGGAAGAACTTCTGCTCTTCTTCCTGCAGGTGGTGATGGACCTTCTCCGAGAGCTTTTTCGCCGTGGCCAGCCAGGCCGGGCTGGACATCTCGGTCTCGTCGAGCTCTTCCATCATTTCGTCCATTTCATGGTGCTCGGCGATGGCATGGCGGCTGAGGTCGACACCGTTGTCGAACTCCATCAGCGGGATATAGAAATGGCGCTCTTCGGCCGTTTCGTGAGCCTGAAGCTCAGCCTTCAGTTGCTTGTAGGCCTCCACCCTTTCCGGGGTGTCACCGCTGGTCTTGATCAACGATTTCGCGTAGGTCCGCTGACGATCATGGCTTTCACGCAGGGCTTCGAAAATGTTCATGGAATCTCCCAGGCAAACGCGTTCCGGATGGACGCCCTAAAGGGCTAGACCCCGGAGCGGGAGCGACGGTTCCAAGCGATTGCTTCAATCGGCTGCGGCGCGATAGGCTGCCGATTCATTACTACAAGGAAGACAACATGACGTTGCGGATCGAGCTGTCACAGGACCCCACCGAAGAACAGCGCGCAGCCATCCTGGCGCCCCTGCGTGCCCATAACATCGCCAAGGCCGGACCTTCGCTGTACGAACCGGTCGCGTTGCTGGTGCGCGACGATAACGACGCGATCCTCGGTGGCCTCTATGGGCACACGTTTTATCGGTGGCTGTTTATCGAGTTGCTGGCGGTGCCGGAGGAAGGCCGGGGACAGGGCATCGGCTCGAAGCTGATGAACATGGTCGAGGAATTCGCCCGGGAAAAGGACTGCGTGGGGATCTGGCTCGATACCTTTGATTTTCAGGCGCCCGGGTTCTACAAAAAACTGGGATATACCGAGTGTGGCGAGATTGTGGATTATCCGCTGGGGCACAAGCGGCATTTCTTCCAGAAGCGTTTGATTGATTGAATTCAGCGACCCTCGCCCGCAGGCTGGCGAGGGTCGCAAATTTCAACGCATTCAACTGCCCGTTACAGACAGGTCGCCAGCGCTGCCAAGCGGCGCTTGGCCACAAAATCATCCTTCTGCGCGTAGTAATTCAAAACCGTGCCGGACGCATCCGTGGTCAAGTCGACAAACGACTCCGCCGAGCGCGTATAGACCGTCGAACCGCCCTTCTTGCCCGGTTGCAGATACGCCGCCGCGTCCACGCCGAACACCGCTTCGTCCTGCCAGGCGAATTGCACGCACTGGGCCACGACTTTTTCGGGCTTGTCCGAATTCAGGGTCTTGTAAGGGGTTTGCGTGCGGGCGTCTTCCATCGCCGAACCCGCGCAACCGGCCAGCAGGGTTGCCGCCAGCGCCACCATCAGCATTCGCATTGCATTCGCTCATTCGGAAAAAAGCGGACTGTATCACCGCAACGCCAAAAATCGTTCTGCTTTACTGCATTTAGAGCGCGACACATGCCGGCCGCTGCGGCACATTAACGGTCATCAGCCTTACAAGGAAAGCCCATGGCGCCTACTGACCAGCGACACGAACAGGCCCTGAAACTGTTTCTCGATGCGCGCCCGGAACTGCGCGAAGCCCTTGACCACCTCAACCCGCTGCTGGCCCAGGCCAAGGGCGAAACCCAGGCGCAGTACCGCGAAGAACGTCTGCACGAAGCCTTCGAAGCCGAGGCCGAAAGCCAGGGTTTGTTCGCCTGGGAACTGACGCTGCAACTCACCGCCGCGACGCCCGAGGAGTATCAGGCGCAACGCCTGGAAGTGCATCGCGAAGTGGCGGAAATGGCCGGCATGGACTGGCTGGAATATTGCGATCTGTATGGCATAGAACCGTAAACCCCGCTCAAGGACGCTGCCTCGATGCTGCCTTCCACCTCGACCCACCGCGCCAGCCCCGGACATCTTCATATACAGAAATGGCGCGGCCGTGTGGGGCTGGCGCTGGTTGCCAGCCTTTCGGTACTGGCCGGCATGACCGACGCCATAGGTTTCATGGCCAGCGGCGATTTCGTTTCCTTCATGAGCGGCAACACCACGCGGCTGGCGGTGGCGATCAGCGATGGCGACAGCGCACTGACGTTAAGGCTGATCCTGCTGGTCGCGACGTTCATTGTCGGCAATGCCCTCGGAGTCGTGGTCAGCCGGCTGGGTGGTCGGCGGGCGCTGCCGTTGCTGCTATCCATCGCCGCTCTGCTCTGTTTGGCAGCCTGGCCCTTTGACACGCAACTGCCGGCCCTGCTGGCAGCGATCATTGCGATGGGCATGCTCAACGCAGCGGTGGAAGAAGTGAACGGTCTGCCGGTCGGGCTGACGTACGTCACCGGCGCCCTGTCCCGATTCGGTCGAGGATTGGGCCGGTGGGTGCTCGGCGAACGGCGAAGTGGCTGGCGGGTGCAACTGGTGCCGTGGAGCGGGATGCTGGTCGGCGCCATTCTGGGGGCGGTGCTGGAACATCATCTGGGACTCAAGGCGATGTTGGTCAGCGGTCTGTTCGCCGCCGTACTGGGGCTGCTGACCCTGAAGATTCCGCGGCGCTGGCAACTGGGCTACATGCCACGCTGAAGGACACCTGCTCGCATCGAGACGGGCGCGGGAAACATCCGCTTCGCCGCCCCGCCGAGAAAGCTTTATCATGGCCGCAGTTTTGCTGATCGAGTCCGTCATGAAGTTCGCCATTGCGCTGTTTTCCGCCGCCCATGCGCCCTCCTCGCGCCGCGCCCTGCTGTTCGCCCAGGCTGCGCTGGCCGGCGGGCATGAAATTGTCCGGCTGTTTTTCTATCAGGACGGGGTCCACAACGCGTCCGACGCCGTGGTCACGCCGCAGGACGAGCTGGACCTGCTCAAGCAGTGGCGAACCTTTATCACCGAACAAAACCTCGACGGCGTGGTGTGCATCGCCGCGGCCCTGCGCCGTGGCGTGTTGAATACGGAGGAAGCCGGGCGTTATCAGCGTGATGCCGTGGCCGTCAGCGCACCGTGGGAATTGTCCGGCCTCGGCCAGTTGCATGACGCGGTGCAGGACGCCGACCGCCTGATCTGTTTCGGAGGCGCATGACATGGCCAAATCCCTTCTGATTATCAGCCGTCAATCGCCGTGGTCCGGCCCCGGTGCCCGCGAAGCGCTGGACATCGTGCTCGCCGGTGGCGCCTTCGATCTGCCGATCGGTCTGCTGTTTCTCGACGACGGCGTGTTGCAACTGGCCGCCGGGCAAAACGCCAAGGCCCTGCAACAGAAAGACCTGAGCGCCAACCTGCAAGCGTTGCCGATGTTCGGCGTCGAAGAGCTGTTCTACTGCGCCGACAGCGCCAGTGTTCGCGGCCTCGGCGATCGTTCGCTGGACGAGGCGCAGCCCTTGGCCGCTGAGCAAATCACCGCCCTCATTGACCGTTACGACCAGGTGATCACCCTCTGATGTCGACTCTGCATGTGTTGTCCCATTCCCCGTTCGGCGACGAACGCCTGACCAGTTGCCTGCGCCTGCTGGGTGCCAGCGATGCTCTGTTGCTGTCGGGCGATGCCGCTTATGCGTTGCAACCCGGCACTGCGCCGCTCAATGCGCTGGAAACCCGCCGGGTGAAATTGTTCGTGCTGGCCGAAGACGCGCAAGCCCGTGCCGTGCAGGTTCCGGACTGGGCCGAAGCCATCGATTACCCGGCCTTCGTCGAACTGTCGATCCAATACGACAAGGTCAACAGCTGGCTATGAATGCGCTGACCGTCGGCGCCCGCGCCATTGAACTGGACAAGGACGGCTTTCTGGTCGACCTCAACGACTGGTCGGCCGAAGTCGCCAGCGCCCTCGCCGCTGCCGAAGACATCGAACTGAGCCCGGAACACTGGGAAGTCCTCGAATTGCTGCGCAGCTTCTACGCCGAATTCCAGCTGTCACCGGCCACCCGGCCGCTGATCAAGTACACCGCGCTCAAGCTCGGCGCGGAGAAAGGCAACAGCCTGCACCTGAACCGACTGTTCAAAGGCACCCCTGCCAAACTCGCCGCGAAACTGGCGGGCCTGCCCAAACCGACGAATTGCCTATGACCGACTATCCAGCGCTGACCCTCGAAACGCCCGCCGAGCATCCGTTCGCCCAGTTCGTGCGCATCCTCGGCAAGGGCAAGCGCGGCGCCCGCGACCTGACCCGCGAGGAAGCCCGGGAAGCCATGGGCATGGTGCTCGACGAAGCGGTCGAGGAAACCCAGCTCGGCGCGTTCCTGATGTTGCTGCGGCACAAGGAAGAAAGCGCCGAGGAAATGGCCGGTTTCACCGAGGCTCTGCGTGAGCGCTTGCAGGCACCGGCACTGAACGTCGATCTGGACTGGCCGACCTATGCCGGCAAGAAGCGTCACCTGCCGTGGTATCTGCTGGCCGCCAAGTGCCTGGCACAGAACGGCGTGCGCATCTTCATGCACGGCGGTGGCGCGCACACCGCCGGGCGCTTGTACTCCGAACAACTGCTCGGTGAGCTGAACATTCCGCTGTGCCGCAACTGGCAACAGGTCGGCGCGGCGCTGGATAACGGTGGCCTGGCGTTCATGCCGCTGGTGGACTGGGCGCCGCAGCTGCAACGGATGATCGATCTGCGTAACACCCTCGGCCTGCGTTCACCGATCCACTCGCTGGCGCGGATTCTCAATCCGCTGGGCGCACGTTGCGGCCTGCAGAGTATTTTCCACCCCGGCTATCAAGCGGTGCACCGCGATGCCAGCGGCCTGCTCGGCGACACGGCGATCGTGATCAAGGGCGACGGCGGCGAAATCGAGATCAACCCGGATGCCGACAGTCACTTGTACGGCACCACCGGCGGCGAGAGCTGGGACGAGGAATGGCCGCAGCTGTCGGCGCAGCGTCACGTCAAACCGGCGTCGCTGGATATCGAGCATTTGAAGGCTGTCTGGCGTGGCGATGTGGTCGACAGCTATCCGCAAATGGCGCTGATCTCGACCATGGCGTTGGCGCTGCGCGGCCTCGGCCAGAGCCGTGAACAGGCTTTCGAAACCGCCGAGCAATACTGGGCCGCGCGGGACAAATCGATTTAACCGATCATTAACGCCCGATCTTTGCGCTTTTTGTTCGAACTCATCGGAATAGACTCGGCTCCAACGATTATTGGTTACTGGAGTCTTGATCATGGGTTTACTCGTCGACGGCCGCTGGCAGGACAAGTGGTACGAAAGCAGCAAGGACGGCGCGTTCCAGCGCGAACAGGCGCAGCGCCGCAACTGGGTCACTCGCAACGGCGAGCCAGGCCCGAGCGGTGAAGGCGGTTTTGCCGCCGAAGCCGGGCGTTACCACCTTTATGTCTCTCTCGCCTGTCCGTGGGCTCATCGCACGCTGATTCTGCGCAAGCTCAAGGGCCTGGAAAGCCTGATCGACGTTTCCGTCGTCAGCTGGCTGATGCTGGAAAACGGCTGGACCTTCGATCAGAACCTCGGTTCGACCGGCGACAAACTCGACCACTTCGACTTCATGCACCAGCGCTACACCGCCGACACCGCCGACTACACCGGCCGCGTCACCGTGCCGGTGCTGTGGGACAAGAAGCTCAAGCGCATCGTCAGCAACGAATCGGCGGAGATCATCCGCATGTTCAACAGTGCGTTCGATGACTTGACCGGCAACGATCTGGACTTCTACCCGGCACCGTTACGCAGCGAAATCGATGCGCTGAACGAGCGGATCTACCCTGCCGTGAACAACGGCGTGTATCGCGCCGGGTTCGCCACCTCGCAAAATGCCTATGAAGAAGCCTTCGATGACGTGTTTACCGAACTGGATCATCTGGAGCAAGTGCTGGACGCCAACCGTTATCTGACGGGCGAATACCTGACCGAGGCGGACGTGCGCTTGTTCACCACGCTGATTCGTTTCGACGCGGTGTATCACGGGCACTTCAAATGCAATCTGCGGCGGATCAGCGATTATCCGAATCTGTCGAACTGGCTGCGTGAGATGTACCAGTGGCCGGGCGTTGCCGAGACCGTGGATTTCCAGCACATCAAGAATCACTACTACGGCAGCCACAAGACCATCAACCCGACCGGGGTTGTACCGAAGGGGCCGGAGCAGGATTTCACTGTTGCCCATGACCGGGACCGGTTGGGCGGGAAAGGGGTTTGGCGCAGAGGTTGAAAGCAGGATCGTTCCCACCGCGTGGGAACGATCCCTTCAGAGTCGTCAGATTTGACCCTGAGCGCCCTCGAACCACGCCAGTTTCTCGCGCAGTTGCACCACTTCGCCGACGATCACCAGCGTCGGCGCATGCACTTCATGCTCCGCCACCAGACGCGGCAGGTCGGCCAGCGTGCCGGTAAAGACCCGCTGATTGACCGTGGTGCCCTGCTGGATCAGCGCGGCCGGCGTTTCAGCTGCGCGACCATGCTTGATCAACTGCTCGCAGATGATCGGCAACCCCACCAGGCCCATGTAGAACACCAGCGTCTGCGCCGGCGCGACAAGGTCGGCCCACGGCAGATCGGTGGAACCGTCCTTCAGGTGACCGGTAACGAAACGCACCGACTGCGCGTAATCGCGATGAGTCAGCGGAATCCCGGCATACGCCGCGCAACCGCTGGCCGCCGTGATGCCCGGCACCACCTGGAACGGGATGCCATGGGCCGCCAGTTCCTCGATCTCTTCGCCGCCACGGCCGAAGATGAACGGATCCCCGCCCTTCAACCGCACCACACGCTTGCCGGCCTTGGCCAGATCCACCAGTTGCTGGTTGATCTGATCCTGCGGCACGGCGTGATCGGCGCGACGTTTGCCGACGTAGACACGCTCGGCATCGCGGCGGCACAGCTCAAGAATCGCCGGAGCCACCAAGCGGTCGTACAGCACCACATCGGCTTGCTGCATCAGGCGCAAGGCGCGGAAGGTCAGCAGATCCGGATCACCCGGCCCTGCGCCCACCAGATACACCTCACCGGTCGTAACCATGGCTTCGCCGTCAATCTTGGCTTGCAGCAAACGTTCGGCTTCGGCGCCCTGTCCTGCCAGTTGCCGATCAGCAATCGGCCCCTGGAACACGTCCTCCCAAAAACCGCGACGTTGCTGCACATCGGGAAACAGGCCTTTGACCTGATCGCGAAACCGCGCGGCCAGACCGGCCAGATGGCCGTAGGTCGAGGGAATCCAGGTTTCGATCTTGGCGCGGATCAGCCGGGCCAGCACCGGCGCATCGCCGCCGCTGGAGACCGCGATGATCAGCGGTGAGCGATCGACGATTGCCGGGAAAATCACGCTGCACAGCGCCGGCGCATCGACCACATTGACCGGCACGCAACGCCGATGGGCATCGGCGGAAACTTGCGCGTTCAACGCTTCGTCGTCGGTGGCGGCAATGATCAGCCCGCAACCGTCCAGATCCGTTTCGGCGTAGCCACGCAGCAGGCATTCGCCACCGCTGGCGGCAACCAGTTCGCGCAGTTGCGCTTCGATTTCAGGTGCGACCACCCGCAGCAGCGCACCGGCATCGGCCAGCAGGCGGGACTTGCGCAAGGCAATCTCCCCCCCACCGACGACCAACACACGACTGCCGCGCAGGTTGTGAAACAGCGGCAGATATTTCATTTAGCCGATGACCTCAAGGCCACCCATGTACGGCTTCAGCACGTCCGGCACACGGATCGAACCGTCGGCCTGCTGGTAGTTTTCCAGCACGGCAACCAGGGTACGTCCGACCGCCAGACCGGAACCGTTCAAGGTGTGCACCAGCTCAGGCTTGCCGGTTTCCGGGTTGCGGAAACGCGCCTGCATGCGGCGGGCCTGGAAGTCGCCGCAGTTGGAGCACGACGAGATTTCACGGTACTTGTCCTGGCTCGGGATCCACACTTCCAGGTCGTACGTCTTGACCGCGCTGAAGCCCATGTCGCCGGTGCACAGCGCCAGGGTGCGGTAAGGCAGCTCCAGCAGTTGCAGAACTTTCTCGGCGTTGGCGGTCAGGCTTTCCAGCGCTTCCATCGACTTCGACGGCTCGACGATCTGGACCATTTCAACTTTGTCGAACTGGTGCTGACGGATCATGCCGCGAGTGTCACGACCCGACGCGCCGGCTTCGCTGCGGAAGCACGGAGTGTGGGCAACGAACTTGATCGGCAGCTGCTTCGAATCGACGATTTCACCGGCCACGATGTTGGTCAGCGACACTTCGGCGGTCGGGATCAGGTACAGATCGGCTTCACCTTCGCGAGCGATCTTGAACAGGTCTTCTTCGAACTTCGGCAGTTGACCGGTGCCTTGCAGCGCCGGGGCCTGAACCAGATAAGGCGTGTAGGCCTCTTCGTAGCCGTGCTCGGTGACGTGCAGGTTGATCATGAACTGCGCCAGTGCGCGGTGCAGACGGGCAATCGGGCCACGCAGCAGGGCGAAACGTGCGCCGGACAGCTTGGCGGCGGTTTCGAAATCGAGCCAGCCGAACTTCTCGCCCAGGGCCACGTGGTCCTGAACCGGGAAGTCGAAAGCGGTCGGAGTGCCCCAGCGGCGTACTTCGACGTTGCCGTCTTCGTCTTCGCCGACCGGTACCGATTCGTGCGGCAGGTTCGGAATACCCAGCAGGATCGAATCCAGTTCGGTCTGGATCGCGTCCAGCTCGACTTTACCGGCACTCAGTTCGCCCGCCATGCGCTCGACGTCCGCCATCAGCGGCGCGATGTCTTCGCCGCGCTGCTTGGCCTGACCGATGGATTTGGAGCGCGCGTTACGCTCAGCCTGCAGTGCTTCGGTGCGGGTCTGGACGGTCTTGCGCTGTTCTTCCAGCGCTTCGATGCGCGCGACATCCAGGGCAAAGCCACGGGAAGCCAGGCGGTCCGCTACGTCCTGGAGGTTGCTACGTAACAGTTTGGAATCGAGCATGTCGGTTTCTCGTTATCAAAGTTTGGTCAGGGACAGGCCGGCCCAGGTCGCGAGCAGCCCGCCGAATACGCTGATGGCCGCATAGCCCAGGGCCAGCGGCACTTGCCCGCTTTCCAGCAGGCGCACCGTATCCAGTGAAAAGGATGAAAAAGTCGTCAGCCCCCCGAGGAAGCCGACCATCAACCCGGCACGTACCTCGATCGGTACTTCCGGGCGTATCAAAAACAGGCCGTACAACACGCCAATCAGCAGACAGCCCACGATATTAACGGCCAGCGTCGCGGTATAGAAGTGCCGCGGCCAATTGGCGTTGACCCAATTGCCGGTGGCGAAGCGCAACAGGGTGCCGGCAATCCCGCCGACGGAGACTGCAACGATCAATGGAACCACTATTTTCTCCGCTGCCGGGGGCTTAAACGATCAAGTTGGGCGAGGTGGTTGAGCTTTTCGCCGATCTTCAACTCCAGGCCGCGCGGCACCGGTTGGTAGAAGGGAATCGGGTCGAGTTCTTCCGGGAAATAGTCTTCGCCGGCTGCATAGGCGTCCGGTTCGTCGTGGGCGTAACGGTATTCGTCGCCATAACCCAATTGCTTCATCAATTTGGTCGGCGCATTGCGCAGGTGCAGCGGCACTTCCAGCGAGCCGTGTTCGGCGGCGGCGCGCAGCGCGGTCTTGAAGCCCATGTACACCGCGTTGCTTTTCGGTGCACAAGCCAGATACGTAATAGCTTGAGCCACTGCCAACTCACCTTCCGGGCTGCCAAGTCGCTCCTGCACTTCCCACGCCGCCAGGCACAGGCTCAGTGCGCGCGGGTCGGCGTTACCGATGTCTTCGCTGGCCATGCGCACCACGCGCCGGGCCAGGTACAGCGGATCGCAGCCGCCGTCGATCATTCGCGCAAACCAGTACAGCGCGCCGTCCGGATTCGACCCACGAACCGATTTGTGCAACGCAGAAATCTGGTCGTAGAACGCTTCACCGCCCTTGTCGAAACGCCGGCGAGTGTCGCCGAGCAGGCTTTGCAGCAGCTCGGTGCCCATCTCGCTGTTGTCTTCGGCCAGGTCCGAGGCGTTTTCCAGCAGGTTCAGCAGGCGCCGGCCATCACCGTCGGCGGCGGACAGCAGCATCTGGAAGCCTTCATCGCTGAGGGTCAGATGTCGCTTGCCCAAACCACGTTCTTCAGTGAGCGCGCGGTGCACCAGTTTGCGCAACGCCGCTTCGTCGAGGCTCTTGAGTACGTAGACCCGCGCCCGCGACAGCAATGCGTTGTTCAGTTCGAAAGAAGGGTTTTCAGTGGTGGCGCCAATGAAGATCAGCGTACCGTCCTCAACGTACGGTAGAAACGCATCCTGTTGAGACTTGTTGAAGCGGTGAACCTCATCGACAAACAGGATCGTGCGCTTGCCGTACTGGCCGGCCTGCTGCTTGGCGATTTCCACCGCCTGACGGATCTCCTTGACCCCGGCCAAGACGGCCGACACCGTTTCGAAGTGCGCATCCGAGACTTCCGCCAGCAACCGCGCCAGGGTGGTTTTGCCCACGCCCGGCGGGCCCCAGAAGATCATCGAGTGCAGGGCACCCTGCTCCAGCGCTTCGCGCAAAGGCTTGCCGCGAGCGAGCACGTGTTCCTGACCGACGTACTCATCCAGATTGGTCGCCCGCAAACGGGCGGCCAGTGGCTGGGCAATCGGTGCACTGCGAAACAGATCCATCACGTACCGTTGAAACCTCTGTGTTTATTCCTGGATCACGTCGGCACCCTTCGGGATGTCGAACTTGAACTTCGATGCCGGGACCGCTTCGTTGGCCTTCACACCGGTAAACAGGATGTTGGTGCGCTGGCCGACGCTGTCGATCAGTTGCATGTCATTGACCAGACCGTTGCGGAACGACAGGCGCAGACTGTCGAACAGGGTGTCCTTGGTTTTCGGCTTCAGGGTGAAGTCGATCACGCCGCCGGCCTCTTTGGCGCTGATGTCGAAGCTCTGGCTGATCTTCGACACGTCGCCGGACAGCAACAGCGCCGGGGTCTGGGTCAGACGCTCATCGAGCTTCTTGATAGTGGCCTGCTCCAGGTCCGGGTCCCACAGGGTGACTTTCTTGCCGTCAGACACCATGGTCTGCTCGGCTGGCGCATTGGTGTGCCAGTAGAACAGGCCCGGACGCTGCAGGGTCATGTCGCCGGTGGTTTCCTGCAACTGGGTGCCGCTGCCGTCGAGGGTCAGCTGGGAGAAGTTGGCGGTCAGGGTCTTGGATGTTTCGAGCAATTGGGTCAGGCGAGCCACATCCTTGTCATCGGCGTGAGCCGTGAGGGTGGTCAGAGCCAGTACCGGCAGCAACATGCGGATAAGACGCATGGGAGTCCTCTTGAATACTCGTGGGAAAGTGGACGGCGCTTCATGCACCGTCCATTGCATTTGGATCAGGGTATCGAATCAGTCGCGTACCGGGCCAGGGGCCAGTACTTCGCGGGAACCGTTGGTGTTCATCGACGTCACGACCCCGGCCATTTCCATGGCTTCGATCATGCGTGCGGCACGGTTGTAGCCGATCTTCAGCTTGCGCTGTACAGCGGAGATGGAGGCGCGACGGCTTTCCAGCACGAACTGCACGGCTTCGTCGTACAGCGCGTCAGCTTCCGGATCGTCGCCGTCACCGCCGCCGCTGCTGCCTTCGAAACCACTGCCCGCATCTTCGACACCGTTGAGGATGTCGTCGTTGTATTCCGGTGCACCGCGCAGCTTCCAGGCTTCAACCACCCGGTGAACTTCATCGTCGGACACAAAGGCGCCGTGAACCCGGATCGGCAGGCTGGTGCCCGGCGGCATGTAGAGCATGTCACCGTGGCCGAGCAGTTGCTCGGCGCCGCCCTGGTCGATGATGGTCCGGGAGTCGATCTTGCTCGATACCTGGAACGCCATCCGCGTCGGGATGTTGGCCTTGATCAGACCGGTGATCACGTCTACCGATGGCCGCTGGGTCGCGAGGATCAGATGGATACCGGCCGCACGCGCCTTCTGGGCGATACGGGCGATCAGTTCTTCTACCTTCTTGCCGACGATCATCATCATGTCGGCGAATTCGTCCACGACCACGACGATGGTCGGCAGCTTCTGCAGCAGCGGCGCTTCATCGTGGATGCTTTCGCGTTTGTACAGCGGATCGCTCAGGGGCTCGCCGGCGTCCTGGGCTTCCTTGACCTTGGCGTTGAAGCCGGACAGGTTTCGCACGCCCATCTTCGCCATCAGCTTGTAGCGACGCTCCATCTCGGCCACGCTCCAGCGCAGGGCGTTGGCGGCGTCTTTCATGTCGGTCACGACCGGGCACAGCAGGTGCGGAATGCCTTCGTAGATCGACAGCTCGAGCATTTTCGGGTCGATCATGATCAGCTTGGCGTCGTCCGGGCCGGACTTGAACAGGATCGACAGGATCATCGCGTTCACGCCCACCGACTTACCGGAACCGGTGGTACCGGCCACCAACAGGTGCGGCATCTTCGCCAGGTCAGTGATGACCGGCTTGCCGCCGATGTCGTGGCCCAGAGCCAGGGTGACAGGCGATTTGAAGTTGTCGTACTCAGGCGTCGACAGCACTTCGGAGAAGCGCACGATCTGCCGGTCTTCGTTGGGGATCTCGATACCGACGGTGGTCTTGCCCGGAATCACTTCCACCACCCGCACACTGGTCACGGCCAGCGAACGTGCAAGGTCTTTCGCCAGGTTGGCGATACGGCTGACCTTCACGCCGGCAGCAGGCTGGATTTCGTAACGGGTAATGACCGGACCGGGGTGAATCGAATCCACGGTGACTTCGACGCCGAACTCCTTGAGCTTGATCTCCAGCAAGTGGCCGACCGCCGCCAGGGATTCGGGCGAATAATTGAGTTGTTTCTTTTCAGCCGGGTCGAGAATCGAGATCGGCGGCAAGGTGCCTTCCACGGCGCTGTCGACGAACAACGGCACCTGCTTCTCTTTCTGCACGCGCTTGCTTGGCTCCGGCGCCTTGACCGGAGCCGGGGCGATGACCGGCGGAACCTGTTTCTCGCGCTCGGACATGTGCTTGCTCAGAGCCTGCTCGCGCTCGATCAGACGCTCCTTGACCTTGGCCTGCTCGCGTTTGTCGGTGACCGTCGGTGCAACCACGTCATGCACGCGATCGTCGACTTCACGCAGTTGCGCGACCAGTTGCTTGCGCTCGGTGCGCGCCGACCACCAGCGGTTGACCGCGCCCTGGAACAGTTCGAACAGGTCGAGGGTGATCTTGCCGGTGATGTCCATCACCTTGAACCACGACAGGTCAGTGAACACCGTCAGGCCGAACAGGAACAGTGCGATGAACAGCAACGTGCTGCCCTGAATGTTCAGGGCATTACGGGCCAGATCACCAAGGCTTTCGCCCAGCGCACCACCGGCACCAGCCGGCAGACCGGTGGCGGCATGGAAATGGATGTGCGCCAGCGCGGCGCCGGACAACACCAGAAACACCAGGCCGATCAGGCGCCAGGAGAACAGCCAGCCGCTCCACTGCCACGGTTCGTGACGCTGACGGAAGATCTGATACGCCTTGATCGCCAGCAGCAACGGGAAGATGTACGCGAAATAACCCAGCACCATGAACAGGATGTCGGCGCTGTAGGAACCGGCCGGGCCGCCGAAGTTCTGCACGTCGTCGATCTTGCTGTTGTGGCTCCAGCCCGGATCGTCCTTGCCATAGGTCAGCAACGCCATCATCAGGAACAGGCACAAGGCACCGATGGCAATCAATGCACCTTCCTTGAGCCGGTAGTGCAACTGTTGACGCCAGAGCGGAACGACTGTTTTTGGTGCTTCCGTGGATTTCTTCAAAACGCTTCTTTTCCTGCGCCAGAGGCGCGTCCATCTATTGAATGACGATAAAAAACTGCCCAATCCAGGCAGGTAAAAAAATTGACGGGCGCAACGGAGACTACTTTTAACACTGCGCCCCGCCTTTTATAAACACGGCACGCGGCGAATATTCTGTAACAGCCCGGCATTGTACGGGTTTGCGCGTTCGATGCCATGCTTCCAGGCCCCAGGTTCAAGCATAGCCAAACGCACAACACCCGGCGTTCAATTTGAGCATGCATTACCTTTTGTGACAAAGGCTTATGAGGTGTATTTGATGAACGTAGCGAAGCATTCGCGCCTCATTTCCCCTGAGTGCAACACATTGGCATCGGCAACCTTGCCCGCACCGGTGCAACGCCCGATTACGACCGCATCCGGATGCTCAAGTTGCAGAGGTCAAAACACAGCACCTCAGTGGAGGACATTCGCGTCATTTCCCGGCACACTTTACCTCGGGCCCAGCGCCCACCGCCCTCCCCTTCTGCAAGCCTGGACGCCATGCTGACTTGGTTACAACGCAATTCACTGACTTTCCCGCCACTGGAAAAGGCCATGCGCGATCCCAACGGATTGCTGGCGGCCGGAGGCGACCTGTCCGCCGATCGCTTGATCCAGGCTTATCGTCACGGCTGCTTTCCATGGTTTTCCGAAGGTCAGCCGATTCTCTGGTGGTCGCCGGATCCGCGCACCGTGCTTTTTCCCGACGAACTGCACGTCTCGCGCAGCCTCGGCAAATTGATGCGCCAACAGCGTTATCAAGTGACCTTCGATCAGGATTTCGACGCCGTGATCCACGCCTGCGCCGCCCCCAGGGAATACGCCGACGGCACCTGGATCACCGAGGCGATGCAGGACGCCTATATCGAATTGCATCGGCGCGGTTTTGCTCACTCGGTGGAAGTCTGGGATGAGGGCGAACTGGTCGGCGGCCTGTACGGCCTGGCGATGGGGCAGCTGTTCTTCGGCGAGTCGATGTTCAGCCGCGCGGACAACGCGTCCAAGTACGGTTTTGCGACGCTGGTGCAACATCTGAAACAGGCGGGTTTCGTATTGATTGACTGCCAGATGCCTACCGATCATCTGCACAGCCTTGGCGCCCGGGCGATTTCCCGCTCTGCATTCGCCGACTATCTGGCCAGACACCTTGATCAACCCAATCACGCGACCTGGGTTTGCTGAGCGACTTTTGCGCGCGTGGCTTACACTTAATTCACCAGCTTACCCTTGAGGGTTGATCATGACCGAGTTGGCGCGGTTGAAGTTTTATGCCACTCAGCCTCACTCTTGCAGTTATCTGCCCGAGGAACAGGCGACGACCCTGTTTCTCGACCCGAGCCAGCCCATGGATGTGCATGTCTACGCAGACCTGTCAGAAATGGGCTTTCGTCGCAGCGGCGACCATCTGTACCGCCCGCATTGCCAGAACTGCAATGCCTGCGTGCCTGCGCGCATTCCTGTTGCGCAGTTCAACCCCAACCGGCAGCAGAAACGTATTTTCAAGCGCAACATCGATTTGCAAGTGCGCCCGGTCAAGCCGGCGTTCAGCGAAGAGTACTTCGACCTCTATCAGCGCTACATCGAACAGCGCCACGCGGATGGCGACATGTACCCGCCGAGCCGCGATCAATTCTCGACCTTTCTGGTACGCGACCTGCCCTTCTCACGCTTCTACGAGTTCCGGCTCGACGGACGGTTGCTGGCAGTTGCCGTGACCGATCTGCTGCCCAACGGCCTGTCGGCGGTCTACACCTTTTACGAGCCGACGGAGGAACGCCGCAGCCTGGGCCGTTACGCAATCCTCTGGCAAATCGCCGAAGCCCAGCGGCTGGGGCTTGAGGCGGTGTACCTGGGTTACTGGATCAAAAACTGCAAAAAGATGAACTACAAGACCCAATATCGGCCTATCGAACTGCTGATCAATCAGCGCTGGGTCGTCCTGAACTAAACGCAAACCCTAAACCCCTTGGCGTAAACCCCATTTTTCGGGCACAATGCACGCCGCTTTTGCCTGGCGCAGTTGCACCGGGCCATTCATTGGATACCGAGGGCTTTACTGCATGTCGAAAGAAGACAGCTTCGAAATGGAAGGCACTGTCGTCGACACCCTGCCCAACACCATGTTTCGTGTGGAGTTGGAAAATGGGCACGTCGTAACCGCGCATATTTCCGGCAAGATGCGCAAGAACTACATTCGTATTCTTACCGGTGACAAAGTGCGCGTCGAGCTGACGCCCTATGACTTGAGCAAAGGGCGTATTACTTACCGCGCTCGCTAATCAAGTCAATACAAGACGCCCGGCATTTGCCGGGCGTTTTTGTTTGTCTGGGTTTTGGGTTTGTGCTTGAGTTTTGGGTGTATATCCGTTGCTTCGGGAGCTGCCCCTGGCGGTTTCGCTCTTACAGCGAGTCACTTTTGACAAACGCCTCAAAAGTAACCAAAAAGTCTACGCCCCGGCGTACGGCACTTCGCTTAGGCTCAGTGTTCCCTCGCTACGGTGTCCATCAGGGGGCATCGCCTACGGTTTGCTTCGCTGCACCTCCTCTCGATGTATGCGGCTTCGCCGCACGGCGCTGCGCGCCTACCCCCTGATGGACACCTCCGCTCGGCCTGCCGAAGGGACTAAAGATCAAAAGCAGATCAAGAGCCAGATCAAGAGCCCCTCACCCTAGCCCTCCCGAAACGTCGGACCGCCCGTAGGGAGAGGGAACTGATCGAGGTGTATGGCAGAGCTA
>NZ_WTVE01000035.1:313060-461616 GCF_022496685.1 Pseudomonas sp. B707
AGGCTGAGTGGAGGGATTGATCCGGGGGTGGGAGCGCAGCGACCGTGCGGCGCAGCCGCATGCATCGAGAGGAGGTGCAGCGAAGCAAACCGTAGGCGATGCCCCCGGATCAATCCCGGAGCGAAGGAACCCGAGCCACAGCGAGGGCCGTACGTCAGGGTAAAGCCTTTTTGGTTACTTTTTCGGCGTTTGGAAAAAGTGACCCGCCGTAAGGGCGGAACCCCAAGAAGCCGTTACCGCAGCAACGGATATACACACAAACCAAAACCACCCCAAAGAAAGCCCGATAACCGCCCACAAAAAAACGCCCCAATCTCTCGACCAGGGCATTTTCCATTCAACTCAACTTACAAAGCCTCAGTGCGAAACCGCCCCACTAGCCCCCAACCCAGTCTGCGAACGCACAAACTGCGGGAAGAACGCCGCACGCTCGTTCTCAGCCGCCGCCGACTTGTCGGTAACGGAGAAGAACCAGATCCCGATAAACGCAATGATCATCGAGAACAACGCCGGATACTCATAAGGGAAGATCGCCTTCTCATGATGCAGAATCTGCACCCAGATGGTCGGGCCAAGGATCATCAGACCCACCGCACTCACCAGACCCAACCAGCCGCCAATCATGGCGCCACGGGTGGTCAGCTTCTTCCAGTACATCGAAAGCAGCAGCACCGGGAAGTTGCAGCTCGCCGCGATGGAGAACGCCAGACCCACCATGAACGCAATGTTCTGGCTTTCGAACAGGATGCCCAGGCCGATGGCCAGAACGCCCAGTGCGATGGTGGTGATCTTCGAAACGCGGATCTCATCCTTCTCGTTGGCCTTGCCCTTCTTGATCACGCTGGCGTACAGGTCGTGAGACACCGCCGAAGCACCGGCCAGAGTCAGACCGGCCACTACTGCCAGAATGGTCGCGAACGCCACCGCCGAGATGAAGCCGAGGAACACGCTGCCGCCCACGGCGTTGGCCAAGTGCACCGCCGCCATGTTGTTGCCGCCGAGCAGAGCGCCCGCCGCATCTTTGAAGGCCGGGTTGGTGCTGACCAGCAGGATCGCGCCGAAGCCGATGATGAAGGTCAGGATGTAGAAGTAACCAATGAAACCGGTCGCGTACAGCACGCTCTTGCGGGCTTCTTTCGCGTCGCTAACAGTGAAGAAGCGCATCAGGATGTGCGGCAGGCCGGCGGTACCGAACATCAGCGCCAGACCCAGGGAGAACGCCGAGATCGGATCTTTTACCAGACCGCCCGGGCTCATGATCGCTTCGCCCTTGGCGTGAACCTTGATGGCTTCGGAGAACAGGGTGTTGAAGTCGAAGTTGACGTGCTTCATCACCATCAGCGCCATGAACGAGGCACCGGACAGCAACAGCACCGCCTTGATGATCTGCACCCAGGTGGTCGCCAGCATGCCGCCGAACAGCACGTACATGCACATCAGGATACCGACCAGAATCACCGCAACGTGGTAGTCGAGACCGAACAGCAGCTGGATCAGCTTGCCGGCACCGACCATTTGCGCGATCAGGTAGAACGCCACCACCACCAGCGAACCGCAGGCAGACAGGGTGCGAATCTGGGTTTGCCCGAGGCGGTAGGACGCCACGTCGGCAAAGGTGTATTTGCCCAGGTTACGCAGACGCTCGGCGATCAGGAACAGAATGATCGGCCAGCCCACCAGGAAGCCGATCGAGTAGATCAGGCCGTCGTAGCCGGAGGTGAACACCAGCGCGGAAATACCCAGGAAGGACGCCGCCGACATGTAGTCACCGGCAATCGCCAGACCGTTCTGGAAACCGGTGATCTTGCCGCCCGCCGCATAGTAATCGGCCGCCGAGTTGTTGCGCTTGGACGCCCAGTAAGTGATGCACAGGGTCGCGCCAACGAACGCGACGAACATGACGATCGCGGAAACGTTGAGCGGTTGTTTGTGGACTTCGCCGGTCAGGGCGTCAGCGGCCCAGACGGCTGGAGCGAACGCTGCGATGCTCAAAAGAGCCAGTAGACGCCGGATCATTGCTGAGCCTCCTTGAGAATCGCGTTGTTCAGGTCGTCGAACTCGCCATTGGCGCGGCGCACGTAAATGCCGGTCAGGATAAAGGCCGAGATAATCAGTCCGACACCGATCGGGATGCCCCAGGTGATGGACGATTCAGGACTGATTTTCGTGCCGAGCACTTGCGGCCCGTACGCGATCAGAAGGATGAAGCCGGAGTAGAGCCCGAGCATGATCGCCGAGAGTATCCAGGCGAACCTTTCTCTTTTCTTGACCAGCTCCTTGAAGCGCGGGCTGTTCTGAATCGAGAGGTAAATGCTGTCGTTCATTGTTTTTATCCTCGCAGCACAGATTTTTATTTTTGGAACATATCCACTGTATGCGGCTGCGAGCCGGGTTCCAGACGACCTTAGTAGTAGAACGCCATGACGTTTTTGCCAATTTCCAGACAAGCCGAAAACGGCCAACGCTGCTTATTAATAGTAGGCAAACAAAAAAGGCCGCCCGACTGTCATGTCGGGCGGCCCTGGGAAGCGCAGATTAGACGCTTCGGCTTAAATCACTTGGTCCAGTCGGCAACACGTTCCGGGTGTTTGGCAACCCAATCCTTGGCCGCTGCGTCAGGTTTTGCACCGTCCTGAATCGCCAGCATGACTTCGCCGATTTCGTCTTTCGAAGCCCACTGGAAGTTCTTCAGGAACTTGGCCACTTCCGGCGCCTTGGTCGCCAGTTCCTTGCTGCCGATGCTGTTCACGGTTTCAGCCGCGCCGTACACGCCTTTCGGGTCGTCGAGGAAGCGCAGTTTCCACTTGGCGAACATCCAGTGCGGCACCCAGCCGGTGACGGCGATGGATTCGTTTTTCTTCTCGGCACGGGTCAGCTCGGCAATCATGCCGGCGCCGGAACTGGCCTTGAGTTGATAGCCGGTCAGGTCGTAATCCTTGATCGCCTGATCGGTCTTGAGCATCACGCCTGAACCGGCGTCGATGCCGACGATGCGTTTCTTGAAGGAGTCGTCGGTTTTCAGGTCTTCGATGGTCTTGGCCTTGACGTACTCCGGCACGATCAGACCGATTTTCGCGTCCTTGAAGTTCGGACCGTAATCGACGACCTGATCCTTGTTCTTGGTCCAGTATTCGCCGTGGGTCACCGGCAGCCAGGCCGAGAGCATGGCGTCGAGTTTGCCGGTGGCAACGCCCTGCCACATGATGCCGGTAGCGACGGCTTGCAGTTTCACGTCGTAGCCGAGTTTCTGCTTGATCACTTCGGCCGCCACGTGGGTGGTCGCGACGCTGTCGGACCAGCCGTCAACGTAACCGATGTTCAGGGTCTGTTTTTCAGCGCTGGCGAAAGTGGAGCTCATCGCAAGCACCAAAGCGGCACCTGCGCCTAAAAGTCGTCGCATCTTCATCGTTACTTCCCCGAAATGCTGCGCCCGACGAATGCCGGGCATCGTCAACGTATTGTTATGGTGCACAGCGCCCCCATCACGCCTGACCGCAAACTCGTTAGATCATCAGCGGAGTACTGATGAGTCCGATCATCAACCTGACGCCCGTTAAGACCTGCTCTGCCAGCGACCTCGAAGCAACGAGAAACGACATCAGAAAGCCATTAACTGCGTCAGGATATTTGGCGCCAGACAATCCGCCCGAACTTTGCATGTCAAAATCGTGCGGGCCACCAACCTGCTTATAAATGCAGGTAACATGCGTCGCTTTGCAGCCACTCGGCCTGACCATGTCCGCGACTTCCCGCTTCCCCTTTCTTCCTTATGTGTTCGCCTGCCTGCTCGGGCTGTTTGCCCTGTGCGGTTTCTGGTACGGCCTCGGCAAACCGGTGATCCTGCCGGACGTCGCCACCCCGAGCCACAAGCTGCAATGCGCCTCCTACACCCCGTTCGACAAGGACCAGTCGCCGTTCGACGTGCCGTTCAAGCTGCGCCCGGAGCGCATGGACGCCGACCTCGCCCTGCTCGCCACCCGTTTCGAATGCATCCGCACCTACTCAATGACGGGCCTCGAAGCGCTGCCGGATCTGGCGCGCAAGCACGGTTTGAAGTTGATGATCGGCGCGTGGGTCAACAGCAATCCGGTGGACACCGAGAAGGAAGTCGATCTGCTGATTGCCTCGGCCAACGCCAACCCGGACGTGGTCAGCGCCGTAATCGTCGGCAACGAGGCCTTGCTGCGCAAAGAGGTCACCGCGACCCAGTTGGTGAAGCTGATCAACAAGGTCAAGAGCCACATCAAGCAGCCGGTGACCTACGCCGATGTCTGGGAATTCTGGCTCAAGCACCCGGAAGTCGCGCCGGCGGTGGATTTCCTGACCATTCACTTGCTGCCGTACTGGGAAGACGATCCATCGAACATCGACGCGGCCCTGCATCATGTGGCCGAAGTGCGTCAGGTGTTCGGCAACAAGTTCGCCCCAAAAGACGTGATGATTGGCGAAACCGGCTGGCCGAGCGAAGGCCGCCAGCGTGAGACCGCGCTGCCGAGCCGGGTCAACGAGGCCAAGTTCATTCGTGGTTTTGTCACCCTCGCCGAACAGGAAGGCTGGCGTTACAACCTGATCGAAGCGTTCGACCAGCCGTGGAAGCGCGGCAGCGAAGGCGCGGTCGGCGGTTATTGGGGGCTGTTCGATGCGGATCGCCAGGACAAGGGCGTGTTGGCCGGCCCGGTGTCGAACGTGCCGTACTGGTCGCAGTGGCTGACCATCGGCGGGCTGATTTTCCTCGGAACACTGCTGCTGGGCGGTCGGGTTCGTACGACGCGTTCGGCGCTGATCCTGCCGCTGCTCGGCGCCCTCGCCGCCTGCTCGATTGGTGCCTGGGGTGATCTGGCCCGGGTGACCACGCGATTTGCCAGCGAATGGCTGTGGGTCGGGTTGCTGACGGCTCTGAATCTGTTGGTGCTGGCCCATGCCGCGCTGACCTTGAGCGCCCACAGTGGCTGGCGTGAACAGGCGTTCAACGCTTTCGAGCGACGGGCCGGCTGGCTGGTGGCGGCAGCCGGTTTCGCCGCTGCCGTGATGATGCTGGAGCTGGTATTCGATCCGCGCTATCGCAGCTTTCCGAGCGTGGCCTTCATCCTGCCAGCGCTGGTTTACCTGTGCCGCCCGGTGCCCGTTGCCCGGCGGGAGATCGCCCTGCTGACCTTCATCATCGGCGCCGGCATTGCGCCGCAGCTGTTCCGTGAAGGATTGCAGAATCAGCAGGCGTGGGGTTGGGCGCTGGTCAGCATGTTGATGGTGGCTGCACTTTGGCGCTGCCTGCGGGCTCGCAAGGGCTGACCTTCAGCATCTGAAAGCATTGCATCGCGGGCGAGCCCGCGATGCATGACTACTTGGCGTCGCGCGATTCCCGCACCAGTCGCAACCCGGCAATCACCACCGCAAACACCGCCAGCGTCGTGTTGTACAGCGCCAGCGCCGGCAACCCGAACACCAGCGCCAGCACCGCCAGCCACCACCCTGCCCGTCCCGGCACGACAAAACCGATCACCGCAGCCGCGACCGCCGCCCAGCCCAGCATCTGAAAATGAATCATCAGGCCCAGGTTCGAGCGCACCGAGCATTCCCAGCGGCTCGCCTCATCCACGCAGATGCCCACCCACTGCGCATCTTCCATGAAGCCATAACGCGCGCCATAACTGGCGGCCAGCCACAACGGCAACAGAACGAGCAGCAGAATAACGGGCAAGCGGCGGGACATGGAACACTCCAATCGATGAAATCGGCGGCCAGCTTAATCTGCCGCCGCGCATACGCAAGGACTAACAACTCTTAACTGGTCATTCCTTCCTTGCAAAGTGTATCGTCCGGCTACTATTACTCCGAATTCCGTCAGTTTGGTGCCGTGGCATGGCACTTTGGCGCAAACCCGGTGGTCATAGCCTGCGAACCTCATTCGGCACCTTCCTCTAAGGGATCTAGTCATGCTCCGTTCCTTGCGCTTCGCCGCCCTGTTTGGCGGCCTTATTCTGAGTGCGTCCGCGCTGGCGGTGGATATCGACGCCGCCAGCTATGGCTATCCCCTGACCAATCCGTTCGAGGCGACCATCGCCACCACGCCGCCGGACTTGCGCCCTGAACTGCCACTGGACGACGACATCGATCAGACCGATCGCAGCGTCACCCTGCGCCCCGAGCGCGAATTCATCCTGCCGGACAATTTCTGGCCGGTGAAAAAACTCACCTACCGCATCGCCACCCAGGACAAGGCCGCGCCGCTGATCTTCCTGATCGCCGGCACCGGCGCGCGCTACGACAGCACGCTCAACGAATACCTGAAGAAGCTTTATTACAAGGCCGGCTACCACGTGGTGCAGCTGTCTTCGCCGACCAGCTTCGACTTCATGAGCGCCGCCTCGCGTTTCGCCACCCCCGGCGTGACCAAGGAAGACGCCGAAGACATGTACCGGGTGATGCAGGCCGTGCGGGCGCAGAACCCGAAACTGCCGGTCACCGACTATTACCTCAGCGGCTACAGCCTCGGCGCGCTGGACGCGGCGTTCGTTGCCCACCTGGATGAAACCCGGCGCAGCTTCAACTTCAAGAAAGTTCTGCTGCTCAATCCGCCGGTCAACCTCTACACCTCGATCACCAACCTCGACAAGCTGGTGCAGACCGAGGTCAAGGGCATCAACAACAGCACCACGTTCTATGAACTGGTGCTGAGCAAACTGACCCGTTACTTCCAGCAGAAGGGTTACATCGACCTCAACGATGCGCTGCTCTACGACTTCCAGCAGTCCAAGCAGCACCTGAGCAACGAGCAGATGGCGATGCTGATCGGCACTTCGTTCCGCTTCTCGGCGGCCGATATCGCGTTCACTTCGGACCTGATCAACCGTCGCGGCCTGATCACCCCGCCGAAATTCCCGATCACCGAAGGCACCAGCCTCACGCCGTTCCTCAAGCGTGCGCTGCAATGCGACTTCGACTGCTACCTCACCGAACAGGTAATCCCGATGTGGCGCGCCCGCACCGACGGCGGCAGCCTGCTGCAACTGATCGATCAGGTGAGCCTGTACGCATTGAAGGATTACCTGCACGACAGCCCGAAAATCGCCGTCATGCACAACGCCGACGACGTGATCCTCGGCCCGGGCGACCTCGGTTTCCTGCGCCGCACCTTCGGCGATCGCCTGACCGTTTACCCGCTGGGCGGCCATTGCGGCAACCTTAACTACCGCGTCAACAGCGACGCCATGCTGGAGTTCTTCCGTGGCTAAATATCTCCTGCTGATTGCAGCGCTCCTCAGTGCAGGTATGGCCCAGGCCGACAACAGCAAAGCCAATGCACCGGTGGTCATCGACAGCGACGGCTTCAAGGAGCCGCTGTCCAAACTCAAGTTCAACCCGGGGCTGGATCAGCGCGAGTTCGAACGCTCGACCCTCAACGCGCTGAACGTCTACGACCCGCTGGAAGAGTGGAACCGCCGCGTCTACCACTTCAACTACCGCTTTGACCAATGGGTGTTCCTGCCGGTGGTCGATGGCTATCGCTACATCACTCCGAGCTTCGTGCGCACCGGCGTGAGCAACTTCTTCAACAACATTGGCGACGTGCCGAACCTGGTCAACAGCCTGTTGCAGTTCAAGGGCAAGCGCTCGATGGAAACCACCGCGCGCCTGCTGCTCAACACCACCATCGGCATCGCCGGGCTCTGGGATCCGGCCACCGCCATGGGCCTGCCGCGTCAGAACGAAGACTTCGGCCAGACCCTGGGCTTCTACGGCGTACCGGGCGGCGCCTACTTCGTGCTGCCGATCCTCGGCCCGTCGAATCTGCGTGATACTGCAGGTCTGGCCGTGGACTACACCGCCGAGTCCGCGATCAACTTCCTCAACGTCTCGGAAGTCAGCTCCAACCATCCGGAAGTGTGGGTACTGCGTGGCGTCGACAAGCGTTACCAGACCAGCTTCCGCTACGGTCAGCTGAACTCACCGTTCGAGTACGAGAAGGTGCGCTACGTCTACACCGAGTCGCGTAAGTTGCAGATCGCCGAGTAAAAACGCCGGCCACAAAAAAGGCCATTCGATGCGAGTCGAATGGCCTTTTTGTTTGCCTCAGGATTCAACCCTTCAGCGCTTTCCAGACTTTGCCGATCACGGACACGCCCGCCAGCACCACCGCACCCGCGATGATCCCCGCCACGCCGTTCAACAGCATCGGCACCACAAACCCGGCGCCACCGGCCGCTGCGCCGACGCTTTCGATCCAGTGATGCACCACCGGCACGCCGTGGGTCAGGATGCCGCCACCGACCAGGAACATCGCTGCGGTGCCGATTACCGACAGGCTTTTCATCATGTAGGGCGCGGCGCGCAGGATGCCGTTGCCGATACTTTTGGCCATCTGCCCAGGCTTCTGAGTCAGCCACAGACCGAGGTCATCGAGTTTGACGATACCGGCCACCAGGCCGTAAACGCCCACGGTCATGACAATGGCGATGCCCGACATCACGATCACTTGCTGGGTCAGCGAAGCATCGGCCACGGTACCGAGGGTGATGGCGATGATTTCCGCCGAGAGGATAAAGTCGGTGCGGATCGCGCCTTTGATCTTGTCCTTCTCGTACGCCACCAGATCGGTGGCAGGATCAGCCACGGCTTCAACCAACTGGGCGTGCTCGGCTTCGTCTTCGGCCTTGCTGTGCAGGAACTTGTGCGCGAGTTTTTCGAAGCCTTCGAAACACAGGTAGGCGCCACCGACCATTAACAGCGGCGTCACCAGCCACGGCACGAACGCACTGATCGCCAGCGCCGAGGGCACCAGGATCAACTTGTTGACGAACGAGCCCTTGGCCACCGCCCAGACCACCGGGATTTCCCGCTCCGCGCGTACGCCGGAGACCTGCTGGGCATTGAGCGCCAAGTCGTCGCCGAGCACGCCGGCGGTCTTCTTGGCAGCCATTTTGGTCATCAACGCAACGTCGTCCAGAACGGTCGCGATGTCGTCGATCAGCACCAGCAAACTGCTTCCTGCCATGAATCATGTTTCCTTATGTGAATAATGCCGCGCAGCATACCGCGACTGCAGGCCACACGGGGCATTGTTGAGCGCCGCGCGAGGCCGGTGCTACCATGCGCAACCGCCAGAACAGGCAAGGAATCACCGGGTTTATGAGCACAATCCGCGAGCGCAACAAAGAACTGATCCTGCGTGCAGCCAGTGAAGAGTTTGCCGACAAGGGCTTCGCTGCCACCAAAACCAGCGACATCGCCGCCAAGGCAGGACTGCCCAAGCCCAACGTCTATTACTACTTCAAGTCCAAGGAAAACCTCTACCGCGAGGTGCTGGAAAGTATCATCGTGCCGATCCTGCAGGCCTCGACCCCGTTCAACCCGGACGGCGTACCGAGCGAAGTGCTGAGCGGCTACATCCGCTCGAAGATCCGCATCTCCCGCGACCTGCCCTTCGCCTCCAAGGTCTTCGCCAGCGAAATCATGCACGGCGCCCCGCACCTGAGCGCCGACCTGGTCGAGCAGCTCAACGGCCAGGCCAAGCACAACATCGACTGCATCCAGACCTGGATCGACCGCGGCCAGATCGCCCCGATCGACCCCAACCACCTGATGTTCAGCATCTGGGCCGCAACCCAGACCTACGCCGACTTCGACTGGCAGATCTCCGCCGTCACCGGCAAGGACAAGCTCGACGAAGCCGACTATGAAGCGGCAGCACAAACCATCATCCGGTTGGTGCTCAAGGGCTGCGAGCCGGACTGAAGTCCGCACCTCCAGACACAAACAAGCCCGCCCTCACATCATCCTGTGAGGGCGGGCTTGCGCGTTTCAGCGACTATCCGGTTTTAGCCACTCAGGCTGCCACCCCCGCATCCGCCCGCAGGTCCAGGGCCTCCACGGCCTTGATTGCGACCTGCTCATCGATGTCCGACAGATCGCCGCTGATGCCGATCGCACCCAGCACGTTCCCCGCCTGATCACGAATCAGCACACCACCCGGTGCCGGCACGACGCTGCCCTGCCCCATGCTGTTAAGTGCGGCGATGAACGCCGGGCGTTGTTGCGCGTCCAGCGCCAGCAGGCGTGAGCCCTTGCCCAGCGCGATGGCGCCCCAGGCTTTGCCGATGGCGATGTTCGGGCGCAGCAGGCTGGCACCGTCTTCGCGTTGCAAGGTGACCAGATGGCCGCCGGTATCCAGTACCGCGATGGTCAGCGGCGCGGCGGAGATGGCCCGCCCCGCATTGATGGCTTCGTTGACCAGCTTGACTGCGACTTTCAAGGTTAAAGCGCTCATGGTGCCGTCCTCATTTTGTTATTGGGAAAGTCGTTGGGCTGCGCTTTTCTGCCGCAGCCAGATGCAATAAATAGAACACAATGAACTATTTTTTTGTATACAATAATTCTCGAAAAGCGCCCCATGCGACGAAAAGCCACAGCAGAAAAGGCTTCCGACGAATGAAACAGGCGCTTGAGAAAATGGATTGACCTGCGCCGTCCGCCGTGAATACACTCTGCGCAAAGCCACTTGTATACAATTACAAAACGTAAAGAGGCACAAAACCATGAGCAAAATGAGAGCAATCGAAGCCGCCGTTCTGGTGATGCGCCGTGAAGGGGTTGATACCGCTTTTGGCATTCCAGGCGCTGCAATCAATCCGCTGTACTCCGCCCTGCAGAAAGTCGGTGGCATCGATCACGTCCTCGCTCGCCACGTTGAAGGCGCCTCGCACATGGCCGAGGGCTACACCCGCACCAAGGCCGGCAACATCGGCGTGTGCATCGGTACTTCCGGCCCGGCCGGTACCGACATGGTCACCGGTCTGTACAGCGCCTCCGCGGACTCGATCCCGATCCTCTGCATCACCGGGCAAGCCCCCCGCGCCCGTATGCACAAGGAAGACTTCCAGGCCGTCGACATCACCAGCATCGTCAAGCCGGTGACCAAGTGGGCGACCACCGTTCTGGAGCCGGGCCAGGTGCCTTACGCCTTCCAGAAAGCCTTCTACGAAATGCGCTCCGGCCGTCCAGGCCCGGTGCTGATCGACCTGCCGTTCGATGTGCAGATGGCTGAAATCGAATTCGACATCGACGCCTACCAGCCACTGCCGCTGGCCAAGCCGAGCGCCACACGCGTGCAAGTCGAAAAAGCCCTGGCGATGCTGGACCAGGCCGAACGTCCATTGCTGGTCGCCGGCGGCGGCATCATCAACGCCGACGCCAGCGAACTGCTGGTCGAGTTCGCCGAGCTGACCGGCATTCCAGTAATCCCGACCCTGATGGGCTGGGGCACCATTCCTGACGATCACCCGCTGATGGTCGGCATGGTCGGTCTGCAGACTTCGCACCGCTACGGCAACGCCACGATGCTGAAATCCGACGTGGTACTGGGCGTCGGCAACCGCTGGGCCAACCGTCACACCGGTTCGGTCGACGTTTACACCGAAGGCCGCAAGTTCATTCACATCGACATCGAACCGACCCAGATCGGCCGCGTGTTCACCCCGGACCTGGGCATCGTTTCCGACGCCGCAGCCGCGCTGACCGTGTTCATCGAAGTCGCCCGTGAATGGCAAGCCGCCGGCAAGCTGAAAAACCGTTCTGCCTGGCTGCAGGACTGCCAGCAGCGCAAGGCCAGCCTGCATCGCAAGACCCACTTCGACAACGTGCCGGTCAAGCCGCAGCGCGTTTACGAAGAAATGAACCAGGTGTTCGGCAAGGACACCTGCTACGTCAGCACCATTGGTCTGTCGCAGATTGCCGGCGCGCAGTTCCTGCACGTCTACAAGCCGCGTCACTGGATCAACTGCGGCCAGGCCGGCCCGTTGGGCTGGACCATTCCGGCAGCGCTGGGCGTGGTGAAGGCCGATCCGAACCGTAAAGTCGTGGCCCTGTCGGGGGACTATGACTTCCAGTTCATGATCGAAGAGCTGGCGGTCGGCGCTCAGTTCAAACTGCCGTACATCCACGTCGTGGTGAACAACTCGTACCTGGGGCTGATCCGTCAGGCCCAGAGAGGGTTCGATATGGACTACTGCGTGCAGCTGTCCTTCGATAACCTGAACGCGCCGGAACTCAACGGTTATGGTGTCGACCACGTCGCAGTCGCCGAAGGCCTGGGCTGTAAAGCGCTGCGTGTGTTCGAACCGGCTGACATCGCCCCTGCCCTGCGCAAGGCCGAAGAGCTGATCGAAGAGTTCAAGGTGCCGGTGATCGTCGAGATCATTCTGGAGCGTGTGACCAACATCTCCATGGGGACCGAGATCAACGCCGTCAACGAATTCGAAGACCTGGCGCTGGTCGGCAACGATGCGCCTACCGCGATTTCGTTGCTCGATTAAAACTGCTTGCCGTTCGTTCCCGCGCCGGGCGCGGGAACGATCAATCTAACGGGAGACCACCATGCCGCGTTTCGCAGCCAACCTGTCCATGCTGTTCACCGAACAGGATTTCCTTGCCCGTTTCGACGCCGCCGCCAAGGCTGGCTTCAGCGGTGTCGAGTACCTGTTCCCGTACGATTTCAGCTCTGCCGAAATCAAGGCCAAACTCGACGCCAACGGTCTGACCCAAGTGCTGTTCAACCTGCCGGCCGGTGACTGGGCCAAGGGCGAGCGCGGTATCGCGTGCCTGCCGGACCGGGTCGAAGAGTTCCGCGCCGGGGTCGATCTGGCCATCGCTTACGCACAGGTTCTGGGCAACACCCAGGTCAACTGCCTGGCCGGTATCCGTCCGCAGGGCGTGGACGATGCCACCGTTGAAAAGACCTTCGTCGCCAACCTCAAGTACGCCGCCGACAAGCTGCAAGCCGTCGGCATCAAACTGGTGATGGAAGCGATCAACACCCGCGATATCCCGGGTTTCTACCTGAACAACACGGCGCAGGCCCTGTCGATTCGCGAGCAGGTCGGCAGCGCCAACCTGTTCCTGCAATACGACATCTATCACATGCAAATCATGGAAGGCGATCTGGCCCGCACCCTGCAATCGCACCTGGCCGAGATCAACCATGTGCAGCTGGCCGACAACCCGGGCCGCAACGAGCCGGGCACTGGCGAGATCAACTACCGCTTCCTGTTCGAACACCTCGATCGCATCGGTTATCAGGGCTGGGTCGGCTGCGAGTACAAACCGCTGACCACCACTGAAGCGGGCCTCGGCTGGCTGAAGACCCACAACGCGATCTGACCCCTATTTGCTTGAGCAAGACAAAAACAAGAGGAATTTCTCATGGCTAAAATCGGATTCATCGGCACCGGCATCATGGGCCACCCAATGGCGGCGAACCTGCAGAAAGCCGGTCACAGCCTGTTCCTGTCGGCGCACCACGACGCCGCCCCTGCCGACCTGGTCGCCGCTGGCGCCGTCGCTCTGGCCAACCCGCGTGACGTGGCTCAAGAAGCCGAATTCATCATCGTCATGGTGCCGGATACCCCGCAGGTCGAAGACGTGCTGTTCCGCGCCGACGGCGTCGCGGCCGGCATCGGCAAAGGCAAGGTCGTGATCGACATGAGCTCGATCTCGCCGACCGCCACCAAGGCTTTCGCTGCGAAGATCAACGAGAAAGGCGCGCAATACCTCGACGCCCCGGTGTCCGGTGGTGAAGTCGGTGCCAAAGCCGCGACCCTGAGCATCATGGTCGGTGGCGATGCCGATGCCTTCGAACGCGCACTGCCGCTGTTCCAGGCCATGGGCAAGAACATCACCCTGGTCGGTGGCAATGGCGACGGTCAGACCGCCAAGGTGGCGAACCAGATCATCGTTGCCCTGAACATTCAGGCTGTCGCCGAAGCCCTGCTGTTCGCTTCGAAAAACGGTGCCGATCCGGCCAAGGTGCGTGAAGCGCTGATGGGCGGTTTCGCCTCCTCGAAGATCCTCGAAGTGCACGGCGAGCGCATGATCAAGGGCACCTTCGATCCGGGCTTCCGCATCAGCCTGCACCAGAAGGACCTGAACCTGGCCCTGCAAGGCGCCAAGGAGCTGAACATCAACCTGCCGAACACCGCCAACGCCCAGCAAGTGTTCAGCACCTGCGCGGCCATCGGTGGCAGCAACTGGGACCACTCGGCGCTGATCAAGGGCCTGGAACACATGGCCAACTTCTCGATTCGCGACAAGAAGTAAGCCCTGCCCCGTCGCTCGTTCCCACGTCGAGGCGTCGAACCGTCAGCGTGGGAATGCAGCCCGGGACGCTCCGCGTCCCTGCCGAAGCGGACGTAGAGCGTCCATTGAAGCATTCCCACGCAGAGCGTGGGAACGATCACCTGCACTAACCAAGAACAATAAGATTGGGAGCCCGCCATGTCGGTCGATCCGCAACAACTGCTGCGCGAGCTGTTTGCCACAGCCATCGACGCGGCCCATCCGAACCAGGTCCTCGAAGCGCATCTGCCGGCCGATCGCACAGGTCGCGTGATCGTCATCGGCGCCGGCAAGGCTGCCGCTGCCATGGCGCAAGTGGTCGAGCGCTGCTGGGAAGGTGAAGTCTCGGGCCTTGTGGTGACCCGCTACGGTCACGGCGCCCCGTGCGAAAAAATCGAAGTGGTCGAAGCCGCGCACCCGGTGCCGGATGCTGCCGGTCTGGCCGTGGCCAAACGCGTGCTGGAACTGGTCAGCAACCTGACCGAAGACGACCGCGTGATCTTCCTGTTGTCCGGCGGCGGCTCTGCCCTGCTGGCGTTGCCGGCCGAAGGCATCACCCTGGCCGACAAACAATCGATCAACAAAGCCCTGCTCAAATCCGGCGCGACCATCGGCGAGATGAACTGCGTGCGCAAACACCTCTCGGCGATCAAGGGCGGACGTCTGGGCAAGGCCTGCTGGCCGGCGACTGTTTATACCTACGCGATTTCCGATGTACCGGGCGACCTCGCCACGGTCATCGCCTCCGGCCCGACCGTGGCCGACCCGAGCACCAGCGCCGAAGCGCTGGCGATCATCAAGCGCTACGGCATCGAGATTCCGGCCTCCGTGCGCAGCTGGCTGCAGAGCCCGGAATCGGAAACCGTCAAACCCGGTGATCCGAGCCTGGCCCGCAGTCACTTCCAGTTGATCGCCCGCCCTCAGCAATCGCTGGATGCCGCGGCAGTGAAATGCCGTCAGGCCGGTTTCAGCACGCTGATCCTCGGCGACCTGGAAGGCGAATCCCGCGAAGTGGCGAAAGTCCACGCCGGCATCGCGCGCCAGATCATTCATCACGGCCAGCCGCTGGCAGCGCCGTGCGTGATTCTCTCCGGCGGTGAAACCACGGTGACCGTGCGCGGCAATGGCCGTGGCGGCCGCAACGCCGAATTCCTCCTCAGCCTCACCGACAGCCTCAAGGGCCAGCCCGGCGTTTATGCGCTGGCCGGTGACACCGACGGCATCGACGGCTCGGAAGACAACGCCGGCGCGATCATGACCCCGGACAGCTACGCCCGCGCCGCCGCCCTGGGCCTGAGCGCCAGCGACGAGCTGGATAACAACAACGGCTACGGCTACTTCGAGGCGCTCGATGCGCTGATCGTCACCGAGCCGACCCGCACCAACGTCAACGACTTCCGCGCCATCCTGATCCTCGAGAGCTCTAAATCATGACGCCTGATAAAAAGGTCAAAATCCTCGCCACCCTCGGGCCTGCCGTCGACGGCATCGAAGACATCCGCGAGCTGGTCGAGGCCGGGGTCAATATCTTCCGCCTCAACTTCAGCCACGGCGATCACGCCGACCACGCCAAGCGCTATCAGTGGATCCGCGAAGTCGAGCGCCAGCTCAACTACCCGCTCGGGATCCTGATGGACCTGCAAGGCCCGAAACTGCGGGTCGGCAAGTTCGCTGACGGCAAGGTTCAGTTGCATCGCGGTCAGGCCTTCCGCCTCGACCTGGACGCAACGCCGGGCGACGAACGCCGGGTTAACCTGCCGCATCCGGAGATCATCGCCGCGCTGGAAGCCGGGATGGATCTGCTGCTCGATGACGGCAAACTGCGTCTGCGCGTCGTCACCAAATACTCCGACGCGATCGACACCACCGTGCTCAACGGCGGCGAACTGTCGGACCGCAAAGGCGTGAACGTGCCGCAAGCGGTGCTCGACCTGAGCCCGTTGACCACCAAGGATCGTCGCGACCTGAGCTTCGGTCTGGAGCTGGGTGTGGACTGGGTCGCGCTGTCGTTCGTGCAGCGCCCGCAAGACATCATCGAGGCCCGCGAACTGATCGGCGACAAGGCGTTCCTGATGGCGAAAATCGAGAAGCCGTCGGCCGTCGAGCAACTGCGCGAGATCGCCGAACTGAGCGACGCGATCATGGTGGCTCGCGGCGACCTGGGCGTGGAAGTGCCGGCCGAGAGCGTGCCGCAGATCCAGAAAAACATCATCACCACGTGCCGCCAGCTCGGCAAACCGGTGGTGGTGGCGACGCAGATGCTCGAGTCGATGCGCTTCTCCCCGGCCCCGACCCGCGCCGAAGTCACCGACGTGGCCAACGCCGTGGCCGAAGGTGCCGATGCGGTGATGCTGTCGGCGGAAACCGCGTCCGGCGAGTATCCGCTGGAAGCCGTGCAGATGATGAGCAAGATCATCCGCCAGGTGGAAAACGGTCCGGACTACCAGACCCAACTCGACGTCAGCCGGCCGAAAGCCGAAGCGACCGTGTCCGATGCAATCAGCTGCGCGATCCGCCGGATCAGCAACGTGCTGCCGGTGGCGGTGCTGGTCAATTACAGCGAGTCCGGCGCATCGAGTCTGCGTGCAGCGCGGGAGCGGCCGAAAGCGCCGATCCTCAACCTGACGCCGAACCTGCAGACCGCCCGCCGGTTGAGCGTGGCGTGGGGCATTCATTCGGTGGTCAATGATCGCCTGCGTCAGGTGGATGAGGTGTGCTCGACCGCGCTGGAAATCGCTCAGGCGCAAGGAATGGCCGAGCGTGGCGATACGTTGCTGATCACCGCGGGTGTGCCGTTCGGGCTGCCGGGGTCGACTAATTCGCTGCGGATCGAAACATTGATTTAAGCAACACCTGTGTGGCGAGGGAGCGTGCTCCCGCCGCCCGGCATGACGGTTTCCACAAGAGACACCGCATTCACCGGGCACGAGCTCCTCGCCACCGCTTCAAGCAAGACCTTTTGATTTTCCCACTGCCCAGATTCTCCAGACATGCCTGCCAATCATTTCAACACCCACTGCCCTGACTGGGCCGAGGCCTTGCTCAACGGCTTCAGTCAAATCTTCCTCCAGCGCCATCCGCTGTGTGGACTCCTGTGCCTTCTGGCCATTTTATTTACCGCGCCGGTGCTGTTCGCCGGCGCGCTGCTGGGCGCGGTCGCCGGTTTGCTCACCGCGCAACGGCGCAACTACGCCAAGGCGGATCGCCAGGCCGGACTGTTCAGCTACAACGGCGTGCTGGTCGGTCTGTTGCTGAGCCTGTATTTCCCCTGGTCGCCAATGCTGCCGCCGCTGATTCTGGCGGCTGGCGGACTGAGCGCGATGATCACGCAGCAATGGCTCAAGCGCGCACGCCTCACCGAGTACCTGCCCGCCTACACCGCGCCGTTCGTGCTGCTGAGCTGGGTGTTCCTGTGTTTCGCCGAGCCTTCGACGCCGGCTCCGGCGCTTGAGCTGAACACCGTGAACCTGCTCGGTGCCGCCCTGAAAGGCTTCGGTCAGGTGATGTTCCTCGACCATCCGTTGGCCGGTGGATTGATCGCCGCCGGTTTGCTGATCGCCGATCGCCGGGCCTTTGCCTGGGCGCTGCTGGCTTCGGTAATCGGTCTGGGTTCCAGTCTGTTGCACCACGACAGCCAGGTCGCGCTGCTGGGGCTGGGCGGCTACAACGCCGTCCTCGCCGCCCTCGCCTTCAGTGCGCAGCGCCAGCAACCTTGGCTGCCATTGTTCGGTATCGGCCTGGCGCTGCTGCTGACGCCGCTGTTCAGTGCCCTGGGTCTGGCAACCCTCACGGCACCGTTCATTCTCGCCTGCTGGCTGCTGCGCACCGGCATTCGCCTGATGCAGCAACCGCAGATCAACGGCGCGCCTTGCGCTCACGGGGAGAATCAACCTAGGCTGCGCTGATCTTTGATTCAGGCGTGATCCATGGACAGTAACCAGCACTGGCGTGAACAGCTTTACGTCATGATTTTCCAGAGCGACACCCCCGCCGGGCGACGTTTCGACGGCATTCTGCTGCTGATCATTCTGGCCAGCCTGGTGATCGTGATGCTCGACAGCATCGACAGCGTTCACCGCAATTACGCCGATGTGCTGGCGTATATCGAGTGGGGGTTCACCATCATCTTTGCCGGCGAGTACATCCTGCGTCTGTACTGCTCGCCCAAACCGTTGCGCTACGCCTTCAGTTTTTACGGATTGGTGGATCTGCTGGCGATCGTGCCGGGCATCCTCGCGCTGTACTACAGCGATGCGCAGTACCTGTTGATTATCCGGATCATCCGGATGCTGCGAATTTTCCGCGTCCTCAAACTCAGTCCGTACCTCAAGCAAGCCAACTACCTGATGTCGGCGCTGCGTGGCAGCAAGCAGAAGATCGTGGTGTTTCTGGTGAGCGTCTGCACACTGGTAACGGTGTTCGGTACGTTGATGTACGTGATCGAAGGCCCGGAACACGGCTTCACCAGCATTCCCAAGGGTATCTATTGGGCTATCGTGACCCTGACCACCGTCGGCTTCGGCGACATCGTGCCGAAGACTCCGTTGGGCCAGGTGATTTCGTCGCTGGTGATGATCACTGGTTACTCGATCATCGCGGTACCCACCGGGATCTTCACCGCCGAACTGGCCAATGCGATGCGTGGTGAACAGTTGCAACACGACTGCCCGGTTTGCCAGAAAAAGAGCCATGAAAGCGGCGCCGCCTTCTGTTCGCGATGCGGCAATCAGTTATTCAAGAAGATGGAATAAGCAAAGTTCTTTTTAATCTTTAAACGACTATGCGTGCCCCGCTATAGTCGCTGGCAAATGGCCTCATCTTTGTAACCCCCCCCCCTACAGAACAAGGAATGCGCAGTGAAAAAACTCTTTGGCGCCTCACTTCTCGCCGCAGGTCTTGCCTTCGGCAGCGTGGCTCAGGCCGCACCGACCCTGCTCAACGTGTCCTACGACGTGATGCGCGATTTCTACAAGGACTACAACACTGCGTTCCAGAAACACTGGCAGGCCGAACACAACGAAAACATCACGGTGCAGATGTCTTTCGGCGGTTCGAGCAAACAGGCGCGCTCGGTCATCGACGGCCTGCCGGCTGACGTCATCACCATGAACATGGCCACCGACATCAACGCCCTGGCCGACAACGGCCAACTGGTGCCGAAGGACTGGGTCACCCGTCTGCCGAACAACAGCGCGCCGTTCACCTCGGCCACCGTATTCATCGTGCGCAAAGGCAACCCGAAAGCCCTGAAAGACTGGCCGGACCTGCTCAAGGACGGCGTGCAGGTAATCGTGCCGAACCCGAAAACCTCGGGTAACGGCCGCTACACCTACCTGTCGGCCTGGGGCTACGTGCTGAAAAACGGCGGTGACGAGAACAAGGCCAAGGACTTCGTCGGCAAGCTGTTCAAGCAGGCACCGGTGCTGGATACCGGTGGCCGCGCCGCGACCACCACGTTCATGACCAACCAGATCGGCGACGTGCTGGTGACCTTCGAAAACGAAGCCGAAATGATCGCCCGCGAGTTCGGCCGCGACCAGTTCGAAGTCATCTACCCGAGCGTCTCCGCCGAAGCCGAGCCGCCAGTGTCGGTGGTCGACAAAGTGGTCGAGAAGAAAGGATCCCGCGCCGCTGCCGAGGAATACCTGAAGTTCCTGTGGTCGCCGGAAGGTCAGGAAATCGCGGCCGCCAACTACCTGCGTCCACGTGACCCGGCGGTGCTGGCCAAGTACACCGACCGTTTCCCGAAAGTCGACTTCCTGTCGGTCGAGAAGACCTTCGGCGACTGGCGCACCGTGCAGAAGACCCACTTCAACGATGGCGGGATCTTCGACCAGATCTACAGCGGCCAGTAAGGCTTGAGCTGACATGAAAAAGGCGACCTGCAGAGGTCGCCTTTTTTGTGGGCGGCTACATGGGCGGCTTCACGCCATCCTTGCCTGCCGAGATCGATTGCGCGGTCAGCGTGCCATCCGCGCTCTGGGTCACGAAGGTGACGATCTTCACCCCGACCTTGAGCAGGCTGCGATCACCCGGCGTCAGGTTGACGATCGGCACGTCCTCCGGCACCAGGATCTTCTGCTGGCCGCCCTTGTAGTTGACGGTCAGCACCCGGCCGTTGCTCACCACCAAATCGCCGACGCTGCCGTTGGTCATGCTGCTGCCCTTGGCCAGGTCGAACGGCCGATGACCGTCGCCGCTGCCGGCCAGCTCTGGCGGGAACACGTGAACCTCCAGCGCCTTGAGCGTGCCATCCTCTTGGGGAATGGCGGCCGAGCCGATGTAGCTGCCGGGCTTGATGTCTTCGATGTTGGCCAGGGTGACCGCGCGGACCTTGGTGTCCGGGGTCAACTGGATCACGACGTTTTCACCGCTGTTGACGTGAACCTTGAGCGAGTCGGAACTGACCCCGGTAATTTCCCCGCGCACGCCCATGCGCATGCCGGGCGCTTCGGCGGCCTGTGCGGCAGTGGCGCCGAGCAGACTGATCAGGGCAATCGTTGTGGTGTGGCGAAGCAACTGACGAAACATCGCAATCCTCCGTTGATGAACGCTGAAACCCGGTCACAACATAAGCACGCTATCGAACAAGATGTAAGTGAATGTATCATCGACGCTCAACGGTCGGACGCAAGGTTCGCCGATGAACAATGGATTGTTCGGCGCCACCTGTTCCGCAACGGAATAACTGATATCGATCAGAAGCCTCTACTGCCGGCTCGGCCCGTCCCTTAGCCTCACCGCATTCCTTTTCGCTGGATCGAGAAACCCTATGACCGCCACAACTCACACAATGACCCGAGGCATGGTGCTGCTGTTCGCTTTCTGCTGCGGCGCCATCGTTGCCAACATCTACTACGCCCAGCCGATCATCGGCCTGATCGCGCCGGACATCGGCCTGAGCGACACCATGGCCAGTTTCATCGTGTCGCTGACCCAGATCGGGTATGCGCTGGGCCTGTTCTTTCTGGTGCCGCTGGCGGACCTGCTGGAAAACCGCCGGTTGATGATCATCACCACCGTGGTGGCAATTGCCAGCCTGCTGGGTGCGGCGTTTACCGATCAACCGAATGTGTTCCTGCTGATTTCGTTGCTGGTGGGCTTCAGCTCGGTGTCGGTGCAGGTGCTGATTCCATTGGCGGCTCATCTGGCGCCGGAAGAATCCCGCGGCCGGGTGGTCGGCGGGATCATGGGCGGTCTGCTGCTGGGGATTCTGCTGGCGCGGCCAGTGTCGAGCGTGGTCGCCGACCATCTCGGCTGGCGGGCGATGTTCATGATCGCAGCAGCCTTGATGGCAGCGATCAGCGTGGTATTGGCGCTGACCGTGCCCAAACGCCAGCCGGATCACAGCGCGTCCTACGGCCAGTTGCTGGGTTCGTTGTGGACGCTGCTGCGCAAACAACCGGTGCTGCGTCAGCGGGCGTTTTATCAGGCCTGCATGTTCGCCACCTTCAGCCTGTTCTGGACCGCCGTACCGCTGGAACTGGCGCGCAACCATGGCCTGTCCCAGAGTGAAATCGCGATCTTCGCCCTGGTCGGCGCCATCGGTGCCATCGCCGCCCCGATCAGCGGACGCCTGGCCGACGCCGGCCACACCCGCATCGCTTCGTTGCTGGCCATGCTGTTCGCCAGCCTGAGCTTCCTGCCCGCCTTCATCCACCCGGCCTACAGCGTGATCGGCCTGGCCGTGACCGGCGTGGTGCTCGATTTCTGCGTGCAGATGAACATGGTGCTCGGCCAGCGCGCGGTCTACTCCCTCGACGCCAAAAGCCGCGGCCGCCTCAACGCGCTGTACATGACCAGCATCTTCGTCGGCGGCGCCTTCGGCTCGTCAGTGGCGAGTGCGGTGTACGAGCATGGCGGCTGGTTGTGGATCGTGATTGTTGGCAGCGCGTTCCCGCTGCTGGCGCTTGTGCGGTTTTTGAGTGCTTCGCAGAAGCCTGTTCTGGCAACGGCCTAGACTCTGAAAAGCACTGCCGGATCGCTGATCCGACAGTGCTCGAGGCTCAATGCCGAACCAGTTTTTCCATGGCGGCATCCGCCAGAAAAGAGGAGCGGCTTTTGACATTGTGTTCACGCACGTAGCGGTCAATGCGCTGGATGACATAGCCCGGCAACGTCACATTGACCTTTTCGGTCTTGCCCATGTACGGCGAGATGTCCAGCTCGAGCATGCCCCAGCCCATGTCGGCAAACTCCGGGTTGTTGCGATGGGTGGCCGCCGAAGTCGGCATCGGAATCGAGTCGCCATCGGCCGCAATCTCCTGCAGCATGATGTGGGCAATCTCGACGGCCGCGTTGTAGGCATCCTCAAACGTATCTCCGGCAGTAATCGCGCCGGGAATATCGGGGATCTGAATCCCGATGGCGGTGTTCTCGTCACCCCATTCGATGCAGATTGGGTATTGCATTACGGATCTCCTCTGTAACTGGCTGGCGGGTTGTACAACCCGGCACGCCTCCTGATGCTCTTGACCGTCCCGACCGGCAAATCCTTTTTCGGATGCGGGACGGGAATCGTGTATGGGTTGTAACGGTGCGTGAAGATGTGGTGGCTGCCGGTTATCCGGTCCAGCGTCCAGCCTGCCTCCTCCAGCTCCTTGATCAATAACCTGCTCTGCACCAACCGCCTCCTTGCTTCGGCTTAACAAAAGTAACCCTAGAGTTATCTTTACTCAAGCACAGAAATTCGCAGCACGACGTTCGGTTGTTTTGCAGCATGTGATTGATGCACTGCCCCAGCGAGCTGGCATTGGCGCTTCTCGCAAAGCAAGCTCAGGCGTTGATGACAGGATACGAGTGAGGCATTGCTCATCACCCCAGACAGCAAAACGGCGATCCTGAGATCGCCGTTTTTCATTACTCCCCGAACTGCTTGCTTAGTCCCGCCGGTACGCCGTGGATGTTGGTTTCTTCCCACGGGCCGTTGGGGCTGATCGAGCGGCTCCAGCCGTTGTTCCAGCGGTAGTAGGTGCGCTGACGGTAGAAGGTGTTGGTCTGGTCGTCGAGCACGTAAACGCCCAGTTTCTGGTCCCAGTGGCTGTTGCCGCCAGGGGGCGGGGCGAAGCTGGCGGAGGTGCGCGGGACAGGTTTGGCGGGTTTGGCCGGGATGCCGGGCTTGCTCGGCGTCGGGCTGGTCGACGGGGTCGGGCTGGGTTGTGACGGCGGGATAGGCGGCAGCCTGGTGGTCGGCTCCGGTCGTTGCACCGCACATGCGCTCAAGCCCAGGGCCAGTGTGAGGACTGTGATTCGGGCGATGGCGTTCATGGCGGTACTTTCCTGTTGGTTCCGGCTATTTGTCCGGGCTGTCGATGGTCAGTGTCTGCGGCGCGGTGGTGCTGCTGGCCAGAGGCCCGCTGCGACCGACCCACTCACCGGCGGTCGGCTCACCGGCACGGGAGATGCGCGCAACCAGTTGGACTTCGGGGAAGTTCGACAGTTTCAATTGCGGCATCATCGCGTCGGCATCGCCCAGTTCGACAGTCACCGGCAGATCGGCGACGGTCAGGCGCTTGGCTGCCAGCGGTGCCGGCGGGCCCGAGGTGGCGCGGGCAAAAATGAACACGCTGTCACCCGGTTGCACCTTGGCTTTGAGCTCGCTGGCCAGATCCACACGCACTTTCAACAACGCCGCCGCTCTCGCTGCTGGCGCCGAGGCGACCTTGCCACCGCTGGCCTGCAGCTTTTCGGTGGCGCGGGTGATGCCGCCCTGCAGGGCCTCGCGGGATTTGTCCTGTGGCGGCAGTTGCGCCAGCAGACGGTTCCAGTAGTCGATGGCTTCCTGATAACGCTCGCCTTCGAACGCGGCGATGCCCAACAGGCCGAGGCTGGTGACTTCCTTCGGATCGGCTTTCAGCGCTTCGTCGGTCAGGGCCTGAACCTTGTCCGACCATTTTTTGTTGTCGGCAAAGTACTGGGCCTGCGCCCACTGGCCGAGCAGTTCCGGCTGGCGACCGGCGAGATTGACGGCACGTTCGAACATCTTCGCCGCGTCCGCCGGGCGATCCTGAGCCATGTAGGTACGACCGAGGAAATACACGCCTTCAGCCGAATCCGGTTGTGCGGCAACTGCGCGCTCCAGACGCTGGGTCATCTCTTCCATCGACTGCGGCGCCTGGGCGAACTCCCGGGTCAGCTCGACCTTGTCGCTCGCGCCAAAATGCAGATACAGACCCAGGCCCAACACCGGCACCAGCACGGCTGCCAGCAATGGAAGTGGTTTACCCAAACGCGAAACCCGCGCCGGCGCCACGCCTTCGGTGTCGGCCAGCAGTTCCCGGGCCGCTTCGGCACGGCCGCTGTCCATTTGCGCAGCATCGAGGACGCCTTCGGCCTGCTGCGATTGCAGTTCGGCGACGCGTTCCTGATACAGCGCGACGTTGAGAGCGGTTCGATCCTCTTCACGCTGGGCGCGACGTTCACGCAGGACGGGGATCAGCAGGAAACTCAGGGCGACCAGAAGCAACAGCCCTGCGGCAAGCCAGAAATCAATCATTCTTGGTTTTTATCCAACAGTTGGTCGAGGCGCTGACGCTCTTCAGGGGACAGCGATTGCGGCGTCTCGGCGCGCTGCCCGCGACGGCGGCGGACGATCACCGCGATCACCACGAAGCCACCCAGCAACAGGCCGGCCGGGCCGAACCAGAGCAAAGCGGTCTTGGCATTGAGCGCCGGTTTGTAGCGGACGAAATCACCGTAGCGGTCGACCATGAAGTCGATGATCTGCTGATTGTCCTTGCCCTCGCCGAGCATGCGGAAAATCTCTTTGCGCAGGTCGGCGGCAATCGGTGCATTGGAGTCGGCGATGTCCTGGTTCTGGCACTTGGGGCAGCGCAGTTCCTTGGTCAGCTCGCGGAAACGCTCGCGATCGCCTTCTTTGGCGAACTCGTAGGTGTCGATGGCGGCGTGGGCCACACCGGCCAGGCTCAAGCCCAACACCATGGCAGCTAAAAAGCGCTTCATGGCTTGGCCTCGTCGACCAGCGCCTGATACTTGGCCGCCAGTTTTTCCCGCCAGACCTGCTCATCGATCACGCCGACGTACTTGTCGCGGATGATGCCCTTGGCGTCGATGAAGAAGGTTTCCGGCGCACCGTAGACACCCAGGTTCAGGCCCAGCGAGCCTTCGTCGTCGCGGATGTCCAGTTGATACGGATTGTGGAACTCGGCCAGCCACTTCAACGCATCGGCGTTGGTGTCCTTGTAGTTGATCCCGTAGATCACCACGCCGCGCTCGGCGAGTTTGTTCAGCACCGGGTGCTCGACCCGGCAGGAAATGCACCAGGTGCCCCAGACGTTGACCAGTGCCGGTTTGCCGAGAATGTCGGCGCGGGTCAGGGTCTTGTCGCCCTGCACCGCCGGCAGCGAAAACTCCGGGAACGGCTTGTTGATCATCGCCGACGGCAGCTCCGCCGGATCCAGATACAGACCGCGATAAAGGAATACGGCCACCAGCAGGAAAATCGCCAATGGCACCAGCATCAACCAACGTCTCATGCAGCGGCTCCTTCCATGCCCAGCGCTTCACGCACGCGGGCTTTGACCTTGACCCGGTAACGCCGATCCAGCGCCGCCAGCAGACCACCGAAACCGGTCAGCAGACCGCCGAACCAGATCCAGCGCACAAACGGTTTCACATGCACCCGCACCGCCCAGGCGCCACCGCCCAGCGGTTCGCCCAGGGCGACGTAGAGGTCGCGGGTGAAACCGGCGTCGATCCCGGCCTCGGTCATCACCGAGTTCTGCACGGTGTACAGACGTTTTTCCGGGTGCAGCACGCTGACTTCCTGACCGTTGCGAATCACCCGGACGGTGCCCTTGTCGGAGGTGAAGTTCGGGCCTTCGAAGTGCTTGGCGCCTTCAAACACGAACTGATAACCGGCCAGATCCATTGATTCGCCCGGTGCCAGACGCAGGTCACGTTCGGCACTGTTCTGGCTCGACAACACCACGCCCAGCGCGCAGACGGCGATCCCGAGGTGGGCGATCTGCATGCCCCAGTAACTGCGGGTCAGGGTCGGCAGGCCTTTGATCAGACCTTTGTGGCGGGTCTTGTCGAATATGTCGCGCACGCCGGCCAGCAACACCCAGGCCGCGAGCAGGAACGTCGCGATGACGGCCCAGTTGAAATCGCCGTAAGCGACACCGGCCACCACCGCCAGGGCAACGCTGCCCAGCAGCACCGGGGTCAGCATGCTGACCAGCCATTTCACCGGAGTGTCTTTCCAGCGCACGATCACGCCGACCGCCATCACCAACATCAACAGCGCCATCAACGGAATGAACAACGCGTTGAAGTACGGCGGGCCGACCGACAGCTTGGCGCCGCTGATCGCGTCGAGAATCAGCGGATACAGGGTGCCGAGCAGGATCATCGACGCGGCCACCACCAGCACCAGGTTGTTACCCAGCAGCAGGGTTTCCCGCGACCACAGATTGAAGCCGACCTGGCTCTTGACCACTGGCGCACGCAACGCAAACAACGTCAGCGAACCGCCCACCACAAACAGCAGGAAGATCAGGATGAACACGCCACGCTCAGGATCCGAAGCAAACGCGTGCACCGAGGTCAGCACGCCGGAACGCACGAGGAACGTCCCGAGCAGGCTGAGGGAGAACGCGGCAATCGCCAGCAACACCGTCCAGCTTTTGAACACGCCGCGTTTCTCGGTGACCGCCAGCGAGTGAATCAGCGCCGTGCCCACCAGCCATGGCATGAAGGAGGCGTTCTCCACCGGGTCCCAGAACCACCAGCCGCCCCAGCCAAGTTCGTAATAGGCCCACCAAGAACCGAGGGTGATGCCGATGCCGAGGAAGGCCCACGCAACGATGGTCCACGGACGCGACCAGCGTGCCCACGCCGCATCGAGACGACCGCCGAGCAACGCGGCGATGGCAAAAGCAAACGCCACCGAGAAACCGACGTAACCCATGTACAGCATCGGCGGATGGACGATCAGGCCGATGTCCTGCAGCAACGGATTGAGGTCACGACCGTCGGCCGGGATCTGCGGCAGGATCCGCGAAAACGGGTTCGAGGTCAGAATCAGGAACAGCAGAAAACCAGTGCTGATCATGCCCATCACCGCCAGCACGCGAGCGAGCATCACTTGCGGCAGTTGCCGGGAGAACACCGACACGGCGAAGGTCCAGCCGCCAAGGATCAACGCCCACAGCAGCAGCGACCCTTCGTGGGCGCCCCACACCGCGCTGAACTTGTAGTACCACGGCAGCGCGCTGTTGGAGTTCATCGCGACGTAAGCCACGGAGAAATCGTCGGTCATGAAGGCGTGGGTCAGGCAACCGAAGGCAAACAGCAAAAACGCGAACTGCCCCCACGCCGCCGGTTGGGCGAGGCCCATCCACAGACGATCGCCGCGCCAGGCACCGAGCAACGGCACCACGGCCTGCACCAGCGCAAAACACAGCGCGAGGATCATGGCCAGATGGCCTAACTCAGGAATGAAAATGCTGGATGTCATCGATCAACCCTCCTTCGCAGGGGTTGGCGCGGATTGGCCGCTGTCCTTCAGGGCTTTGGTCACTTCCGGCGGCATGTATTTCTCGTCGTGCTTGGCCAGTACTTCGTCGGCGACCACCACGCCATCGGCGTTGAGCTTGCCGAGCGCAACGATGCCCTGCCCTTCGCGGAACAGGTCCGGCAGGATCCCGCGATAGGTGATGGTCACGGATTTGTTGAAGTCGGTGACCACGAATTTGACGTCCAGCGAATCCGTGGAACGCTGCAGCGAACCCTTCTCGACCATGCCGCCGGCGCGGATGCGGGTGTCCTGCGGCGCTTCGCCGTTGGCGATCTGGGTCGGGGTGTAAAACAGGTTGATGTTCTGCTGCAGGGCGCTCAGGGCCAGGCCGACGGCAGCGCCGACCCCGACCAGAATTGCCAGGATGATGATCAGTCGCTTTTTACGCAGCGGATTCACTTGCCGTTCTCCCGGCGCAGACGACGCGCCTCTTGTTGCAGATAACGCTTGCGGGCCGCGATCGGCGCCACCACGTTGAGGATCAGTACCGCCAGACAGATGCCGTAGGCCGACCAGACATACAGGCCGTGATGGCCCATGGCGAGGAAGTCGCCGAATGACGCGAAACTCATCGAGCGGCCTCCAGGCTGTTCTGCACTTCTTCTTTCACCCAACTGGCGCGGGCTTCGCGCTTGAGCACTTCAAGGCGCATGCGCAGCAACAGCACGGCGCCGAAGAAACAGTAGAAACCCAGCACCGTCAGCAGCAGCGGCAGCCACATCTCGACGGGCATCGCCGGTTTTTCGGTGAGGGTGAAGGTCGCGCCCTGGTGCAGGGTGTTCCACCACTCCACCGAGTATTTGATGATCGGAATGTTGATCACGCCGACGATGGCCAGCACCGCGCAGGCCTTGGCGGCGCTGTCGCGGTTGCTGATGGCGTTGCCCAGCGCGATCACGCCGAAATACAGGAACAGCAGAATCAGCATCGAGGTCAGACGCGCGTCCCAGACCCACCACGAACCCCAGGTCGGCTTGCCCCAGATCGCCCCGGTGACCAGCGCTACGGCGGTCATCCACGCACCGATCGGTGCGGCGCACTGCAGGGCGACATCGGCCAGTTTCATCTTCCACACCAGCCCGACCACACCGCACACCGCCAGCATCACGTAGATCGACTGAGCGAGCATCGCGGCGGGTACGTGGATATAGATGATGCGAAAGCTGTTGCCTTGCTGATAGTCCGGCGGCGCGAAGGCCAGGCCCCAGATGACGCCAACGCAGATCAGCAACAACGCGGCGAGGCTCAACCACGGCAGCAACTTGCTGCTGATGCCGTAGAACCACTTGGGCGAGCCGAGCTTGTGAAACCAGGTCCAGTTCATACTGTTTCCATCACGGGTGCCGCTCATCGGTGTGAGCAGTCTCAGGGTCTTTGCTGGTTAAATTTTAACCAGACCTCATTATTCGCCGACGCTGATCTTCAGGCCAGCCGCTATTGCAAAAGGTGTCAGGGTTATCGCCAGGGCGGTCAGGCTGCCAAGCCACAACAGATAACCAAGCGCCGGCATGCCCTGCAATGCCGCCTGCAAGGCGCCACTGCCGAGGATCAACACCGGGATGTACAACGGCAGAATCAGCAGCGCCAGCAACAGGCCACCACGTTTCAGACCGACCGTCAGCGCCGCGCCCACCGCGCCGAGCAAGCTCAGCACCGGTGTTCCCAGCAGCAACGAAAGCAGCAAAACCGGCAGACACGCAGCCGGCAACCCGAGCATCAACGCCAGTAACGGCGAGAGCAAAACCAGTGCCAGCCCGGAAAAAAGCCAGTGTGCCAGCACCTTGGCCAATACCAGAAGTGGCAGGGGGTGCGGCGAAAGGACCCACTGTTCAAGGGAGCCATCTTCGAAATCACTGCGGAAAAGCCCGTCCAGCGAGAGCAGGACCGACAAAAGTGCCGCCACCCAGACTAACCCCGGGGACAAGTTTTGCAATACTTGAGTTTCCGGTCCGACGGCCAGCGGGAACAGCGCGATGACGATGGCGAAGAAAATCAGCGGATTGGCCAGCTCCGCCGGGCGACGGAACAGCAGTCGGGATTCACGGGCAACCAGCAGGCCGAACACACTCATACCGCCCAATTCCCCAGATCGATGTCGCGATAACCGGCCGGCATCCGGCTCAGCGTATGGTGCGTGGTGAGCACCACCAGCCCTCCCCGTTCGCAGTGCCCGGCCAGGTGTTCTTCAAGCTGTGCCACGCCCTGTTTGTCGAGGGCGGTGAACGGTTCGTCGAGAATCCACAACGGCGGGCTGTCCAGATACAAACGCGCCAATGCCACGCGGCGCTGCTGGCCGGCGGACAGACTGTGGCAGGGAACATCCTCGAAACCGCGCAATCCAACCGCCGCCAGGGCCTGCCAGATCGCGTCGCGTTCGGCGGGTTGATGCAGGGCGCAGAGCCAGGCGAGGTTTTCTTCCGGCGTGAGCAGATCCTTGATCCCGGCGGCATGGCCGATCCACAGCAGGTTGCGCGCCAGCTCACTGCGTTGCTCGCTCAGCGGCTTGCCGTTGAGCAGTACCTGACCGTCGGTCGGCTGCATCAAACCGGCCAGCAAACGCAGCAGGCTGGTCTTGCCGCTGCCGTTGGGGCCGCTGATCTGCACCATATCGCCACTGGCCAGTCTCAATTCGAGATTGTCGAAGAGCAGTCTGAGATCACGTTCACACGCGAGGGCAACGGTTTGCAGGACAGGACTGGTCAAGGGTTCACGGGCCTTATACGGTTCAAGTCGGCTCTGGCGCGGCCGTTAAAGAGTTGCAGCATAGATGCATTGACGGCTCGATCTAGAGAGCTGCGTCAAACAATTGCAATGTTTTCGCCACTCCTGGAACGACGGGCGGCATTATACATGTCGCCATCCTCTCTCCAGAGTGCATTTTCCTCAGGTTGTGTCCGCGTATGACAGGCGAAATGAACATCCTCCCGCTCCCGCCCACCACCCCGGCGACCGTTCGCCCGCAGGTGGGTGAGCTGCTGAAGTTGCTGACGCCGGTCGACGGGCTGATTGCCGCCGGCCAGAGCGCCAAGGCCGAGGTGTTGTCGCTCAAGCAGGCGGATCAGACCTTTCAGTTGCTGCTCAAGGTGACGCTGGACAGCGGCCGTCAGACCACCGTGCAGGCGACCAGCAATCTGCCGCTGCCTCAGGGCACCAGCCTGGCGATCACCCAGCCGTCGGCGGGCAATCTGGCGATCACCGTGCAACAGGCCATCGCCAGCAGCGTCGCCACCCTCACCCGCATCGACACCGCGCAACTGCCGGTCGGCACGCTGCTACAAGGCAAGGTGCTGACGGCTCAGGTCTTGCCGCAGGTGCCGGGGCAACCGACGGTGTATCGCTCGATGGTCAGCCTGCTCAACACCGCGTTGAGCGGCACCACCCTGAGCATCGACAGCCCGCAACCGTTGCGTATCGGCACCTTGCTGTCGGCGCTGGTGCAGGACTCGCAAACCCTGAAGTTCCTGCCGCTGAGCAATCGCCAGGAACAACTGGCGGTCAGCCAGCAACTGGTCAGTCAGCAAAGCCGTCAGGGCTCGCTCGACGGCTTGCTGAAAATGCTCCAGAGCCTGCCCCCCGCCACCGACCAGACCTCCCAGGATTTGCGTGCCGCCGTGGACAAACTGCTCGCCAACCTGCCGGACGTGCAGCAACTGAGCACCCCAAAAGGTCTGGCCCAGGCGCTGGCCAACAGCGGCGTGTTCCTCGAAACCAAACTGCTGACCGGACAGAACCCGACGCTGGCCCCGGACATGAAAGCCGATCTGCTCAAGCTGATCGCCCAGCTCACACCCGGCCTGCCCGGCAATACCAACCTGAATGCGATCATCGCCGCCAACACGTTGGCCCAGGCGCTGCCGAGCTTTGTGCGCAACGCCCTGGGCATGCTCGGTCAGGTCAGTGCGAAGCCGGTGCCGAGCAGTTTTCCGCTGCCCGACCGGCTGCTGCAAAGTCTGGAAGGTGAAGGCGATCTGGAACATTTACTGCGCCTCGCCGCAGCCGCCGTGTCGCGCTTGCAAAGTCATCAGCTGTCGAGTCTGGAACAGACCGGCGTCACCGATGACGGTCGTCTGCTCAGCACCTGGCAACTGGAAATCCCGATGCGCAACCTGCAGGACATCGTGCCGTTGCAGGTCAAGTTCCAGCGCGAAGAAGCACCGGAGAAACAGGAAGCGAACGAGCAGCGCCGCGATGAGCGCGAGCCGAAACAACAACTGTGGCGCGTCGATCTGGCGTTCGACATGGAACCGCTGGGGCCGATGCAGATTCAGGCGCAATTGATCAGCGGCAGCCTGTCCAGTCAGCTATGGGCCGAGCGGCCGTACACCGCGAGCCTGATCGAAAGCAATCTGACTGCACTGCGCCAGCGCCTGCTGGATTCCGGGCTGAACGTCGGCGACATCGACTGCCACCTCGGCACCCCGCCGCAAGGCATCCAAACCCGCCTCGAACACCGCTGGGTCGACGAAACCGCATGAATGACACCACCGCTCCACGCCAGGCCATCGCCCTCAAATACGACGGCAGCCACGCCCCGACCCTCACCGCCAAGGGCGACGAAGAACTGGCCGAAGAAATCCTGCGGATCGCCCGCGACTGTGAAGTGCCGATCTACGAAAACGCCGAACTGGTGAAGTTGCTGGCGCGGATGGAACTGGGCGACAGCATCCCCGAAGAGCTGTACCGCACGATCGCCGAGATCATCGCGTTCGCCTGGAACCTCAAGGGCAAGTTCCCGGCGGGACACAACCCGGATGCACCGATGGTCGAGAAAGACGTCACCGAACGCGGCGACGATTACTGAAGGCAAAAAAAACGCAGTCATCGATGACTGCGTTTTTTCGTTCCCACCTGAGGCTTTTAGCTGCTTCTGTGCAGCTTGCGCATCAACTCCGCCTCAGCCTGGGTCAACCCGCAGGACTGGGTCAGCTCATCGACACTCGCGCCCATCCCCACCAGTTTCGCCGCCTGGGCGAATGACAGGCTGGATGGATCACGCTGCTCGAGCTGGGCGAGTTTGTCCGGGATCGGACCGACGACCGAGCGCAGCTCGTGCAGGGCTTCGCCCATGCGCACGTTGCCGTTCTGGTAATCGTCGACACGCTTGGCCAGGTCCTTGATGCGCTGATCACGCAGCGCATCGCCCTGGGCCTGTTGCGCAGCGATCACCCGCTGCGCCTTGATGTACGCCAGAAACATCGCCAGCGTGCCTGCCCAGAACAGGAACAGGACAATGACCGCTACCTCGAGAATCAATCAGATGTTCTCCAGTTCCGACCATTCTTCTTCGCTCATCATCTTGTCCAGCTCGACCAGGATCAGCAACTCGTTGTTCTTGTTGCACACGCCCTGGATGAACTTGGCCGACTCTTCGTTACCGACGTTCGGTGCGGTTTCGATTTCCGACTGACGCAGGTAAACCACTTCGGCCACGCTGTCGACCATGATGCCAACCACTTGCTTGTCGGCTTCGATGATGACGATACGGGTGTTGTCGCTGATCTCACCGCTCATCAGGCCGAAGCGCTGACGGGTATCGATCACGGTCACCACGTTGCCGCGCAGGTTGATGATGCCCAGCACGTAGCTTGGCGCACCCGGAACCGGAGCGATCTCGGTGTAGCGCAGGACTTCCTGAACGCGCATCACGTTGATGCCGTAGGTTTCGTTGTCCAGCTTGAAGGTCACCCATTGCAGGATCGGATCTTCGGAACCCTTTGCCGCCGTAGCCTTGTCGTTCATACCCTAGCCCCTCGAAAAACCGCGCCTGGCGGTGTGTGTTTCGTTCGCCGGCATTTGAATGCCGGTACTGTCTTTATGTCGGTTTGTGGTTCGGCTTACTGCCGGACATGTGCTTTGCCCCACCGCTGGCGATCAACTCGGCCAGTGCGGAAACATCGAGCAAGGCGCACATGTGTTCAATCACCGTGCCGGCAAGCCATGGCCGCTGACCCCGGTGACTTCTCCATTTGATTTCATTCGGGTCCAGACGCAACGAGCGACTGACCTGATGCACCGCCAGGCCCCACTCGTAACCCTGCACCGAAATCACGTATTGCAGGCCCTGACGGAAATCATCGCGGTAGCGATCCGGCATGACCCAGCGTGCGGTGTCCAGCACCTTCAGGTTGCCGGCCTGGCTCGGCAGAATCCCGAGGAACCATTCCGGCTGACCGAACAGCGGCGTCAGCTCATGGCCGGCCAGCGAATAGATCGAGCCCAGGCACACCAGCGGCACGGCCAGGGTCAACCCGGCGACGTCGAACAGCAGGCATTCGAACGCTTCCGAAGCCCAGGCTGGACGACCGTCGGTTTCTACCGGTGGCGGCGTGTTGCTGGGCGGCAGATGCACTTCCACCAGCGGCGCAACCAGGGTTGGTTCGACCGGGGCTGGCGCAGGTGCTTCAGATTCTGGCTCTGGGACTACGGGAGCCGGAGGCGTTTGCAGAAGCTGGGTTTGCAGCAGCGGCGCCAGGGTCGATACCACGCGCACCGGCTCAGGCTCTTTGATCAACGTCGCAGGCGCCTTCGCTACCACAGCGGCAGGCGCTGCAACGGGGGCGATCGGCCGGGCGGCTTTTTGCGCATCCCGGGCCTGCTCTTCAAGCACGGCGGCCTGGAATTCATCGAGCGCCGCGGCGGTCTCGACCACCTCGACCGGGGCTGCGATTTGCTGCTCGACCTCGTCCGGCACTTCCTGCAGCAAGCCGTCCAGATAGGACTGCAGCGCCAGTTGCGGCTTCGACGTCAGCTTGATCGGCCGATTCATGCTCAAGCCACCTGCGGAACGAGTTGCTGCGCCAGCAGATGCTTGAGCAGCGCGCGGTAAGCCAGCACGCCACGGCTCTTGCCGTCGAACTGCGAAGGGGTGACACCGGCACGACTGGCGTCGCGCAGACGGGTATCGACCGGGATGTAACCCTGCCATATCTCGTCGGGGAATTTGTCACGCAGCACGCGCAAGGTGCCCATCGACGCCTGAGTGCGGCGGTCGAACAGGGTCGGCACGATGCTGAACGGCAGCGCCTGTTTGCGCGAGCGGTTGATCATCGCCAGGGTATTGACCATACGCTCCAGGCCTTTGACGGCCAGGTGCTCGGTCTGCACCGGGATCACCAGTTGCTGGCTCGCGGCCAGGGCGTTGACCATCAACACGCCGAGCAACGGCGGGCTGTCGATGATCGCGTAATCGAAGTCCTGCCACAGCTGCGCCAGACTCTTGGCGATCACCAGACCCAGGCCACTCTGCCCCGGCGACTGGCGCTCGAGGGTGGCCAGCGCGGTGCTCGACGGCAACAGGGAAATGCGTTCATCGCTGGTCGACAGCAGCAGCTGGCCCGGCAGGCCTTGCGGCACGCTGCCCTTGTGCAGAAACAGGTCGTAGTTGCTGTGTTCCAGGCTGTCGGGGTCGTAACCGAAATAGCTGGTCATCGAGCCGTGCGGGTCGAGATCGACCACGACCACGCGCTTGCCCGCCTCTGCCAGCAAACCGGCTAAAGCGATGGAAGAAGTGGTTTTACCAACACCACCCTTTTGATTGGCGACTGCCCAGACTCTCATTCAGATCGTTCCTCCCGGCCGGTATACTCGGCCGAGACATGGTTCAGCGTATTAATGCGGGCGACGGAGAATTGACGGCACTCTCGCGTCCCGGCGTCTTGACCGGGGTCGGTGCAGTTTGTGTGCCAGCACGCTTCAACGCGGCATCCGGTTGCGCATGGGCGGTTCCGGTGCCGGTCAGGCTGCGGCGCACATCAAGATTGCGCGACACCACCAGCACCACACGACGGTTCTTCGCCCGGCCTTCGGCGGTGGCGTTGTTGGCCACCGGCTGGAATTCGCCGTAGCCCACCGACGCCATGCGGCCAGGGTTGACACCCTGCATCGCCAGCATGCGCACGATGCTCGCCGAACGCGCCGAGGACAGTTCCCAGTTGGTCGGGTACTGCGCCGTGCGGATCGGTTGATCGTCGGTGAAGCCTTCGACGTGGATCGGGTTGTCGAACGGTTTGAGAATCGCTGCGACCTTGTCGATGATGTTGAACGCGATATCGCTGGGCATCGCATCACCGCTGCCGAACAACAGGCTGGAGTTGAGTTCGATCTCGACCCACAGCTCGTTGCCGCGCACGGTCATCTGGTTCGAGGAGATCAGGTCGCCGAACGCGGCGCTGATGTCATCGGCGATGCTTTTCAGCGGATCGCTGGCCCCGGCGATGCCGGCGTCGACCTGTTCGGCGTCCTTGACCAGCGGCTTGGCCGGGGTCACGGTCTTCGGTCGTTCTTCACCGATCGGGATCGGCTTGAGCGCGCGGTCGGAGTCGGTGAAGACCCCGATCAGCGCTTCGGAGATGATCTTGTACTTGCCTTCGTTGATCGACGAGATGGAGTACATCACCACGAAAAAGGCAAAGAGCAAGGTGATGAAGTCGGCGTAGGAAACCAGCCAACGTTCATGGTTTACGTGCTCTTCATGCTGGCGACGACGTGCCATGAGGTTAGTCCCTTAATCCATGAAGCCCTGAAGCTTCAACTCGATGGAGCGTGGGTTTTCACCTTCAGCGATCGACAAGATCCCTTCCAACAACATTTCGCGATAACGCGACTGTCGCAACGCGATTGACTTGAGCTTGGCGGCCACCGGCAACAGGATCAGGTTGGCACTGGCTACACCGTAGATGGTAGCGACGAACGCGACCGCAATACCGTTGCCCAGTTGCGACGGATCGGCCAGGTTGCCCATCACGTGGATCAGGCCCATCACCGCACCGATGATGCCGATGGTCGGCGCGTAGCCGCCCATGCTTTCAAACACTTTGGCCGCTTCGACGTCGCGAGCTTCCTGAGTGTAGAAATCCACTTCGAGGATGCTGCGGATCGCTTCCGGCTCGGCGCCGTCGACCAGCAGTTGCAGGCCCTTGCGCGAATAGGCATCAGGCTCGGCATCCGCCACGCCTTCCAGACCCAGCAGGCCTTCCTTGCGCGCGGTGAGGCTCCAGTTGACCACGCGGTCGATGCCGCCGGCCAGGTCCACACGCGGCGGAAAAAAGATCCAGGCCAGAATCTGCATGGCGCGCTTGAACGCGCTCATCGGCGATTGCAGCAGCGCGGCACCGACGGTGCCACCGAGCACGATCAGCGCCGCCGGGCCGTTGGCCAGCGCGCCGAGGTGACCACCTTCCAGGTAGTTGCCGCCGATGATGGCGACGAACGCCATGATGATCCCGATAAGGCTTAGAACATCCATCAGACGCATGCCTCGACGATGTGCTTGCCGATATCGTCCAGGCTGTACACCGCGTCGGCGAGGTCAGCTTTGACGATGGCCATCGGCATGCCGTAGATCACGCAACTGGCTTCGTCCTGAGCCCAGACCGTGCTGCCACCCTGCTTGAGCAGGCGTGCGCCTTCACGGCCGTCGGCGCCCATGCCGGTCAGTACCACCGCCAGAACTTTGTCACTGTAGGATTTGGCTGCAGAACCGAAGGTGATGTCCACGCACGGCTTGTAGTTCAGACGCTCGTCGCCCGGCAGGATTTTCACCGCGCCACGGCCATCGATCATCATCTGCTTGCCACCCGGCGCCAGCAGCGCCAGGCCCGGACGCAGGATGTCGCCATCCTCGGCTTCCTTGACGCTGATGCGGCACAGCTTGTCCAGACGTTCGGCGAAGGCCTTGGTGAAGGCTGCCGGCATGTGCTGGATCAGCACGATCGGTGCCGGGAAGTTGGCCGGCAACTGGGTCAGAACCCGTTGCAGCGCTACCGGGCCGCCGGTCGATGTACCAATCGCCACAAGCTTGTAGTTTTTGCGTTTCGGGGCCGGCGACGAAGCGCTGGCCGCTGGCGCGCGAGTCGGTGCAGGCGCAGGTGCCGGACGGGCCGGAACGCTGTGGCTGCCAAAGCTCGACGGCGCCGCTGCCGGAGTCGGCGCAGGTGCAGGTGCCGCAGCAGGCGCCGGCGCACTGTAGGCACTGAAACGACGGTTGCTGCGCGAGATGCTGTGAACCTTCTCGCACAGCAGTTGCTTGACCTTCTCCGGATTGCGGGAGATGTCTTCGAAATTCTTCGGCAGGAAATCCACCGCGCCGGCATCCAGCGCATCCAGGGTGACCCGGGCGCCTTCGTGCGTCAGCGAGGAGAACATCAACACCGGGGTCGGGCAGCGCTGCATGATGTGCCGCACGGCCGTGATGCCATCCATCATCGGCATCTCGTAGTCCATGGTGATCACGTCCGGCTTGAGGGCCAGGGCCTGATCGATCGCCTCTTTACCGTTGGTTGCCGTGCCGACAACCTGGATGCTCGGATCCGCTGAAAGAATTTCCGAGACGCGGCGGCGGAAAAAACCCGAATCGTCCACCACCAGGACTTTGACTGCCATAATCACTCCATTAGGTGCGGCGGGACGTTGTCGCCCCGCCGCCCCGGATTCAAATACGCCGTGCGGCGTAACGCTTGAGCATGCTCGGAACATCGAGAATCAGTGCAATGCGGCCGTCACCGGTGATGGTGGCGCCGGACATGCCCGGAGTTCCCTGGAGCATCTTGCCCAATGGCTTGATGACCACTTCTTCCTGGCCGACCAGTTGATCGACGACGAAGCCGATCCGCTGGGTGCCCACCGAAAGGATCACCACATGGCCTTCGCGCTGCTCTTCGTGAGCGGCGGAGCTGACCAGCCAGCGCTTGAGGTAGAACAATGGCAGCGCCTTGTCCCGCACGATCACCACTTCCTGGCCGTCCACCACGTTGGTGGTCGACAGGTCGAGGTGGAAGATTTCGTTGACGTTCACCAGCGGGAACGCGAACGCCTGGTTGCCGAGCATCACCATCAGGGTCGGCATGATCGCCAGCGTCAGCGGCACCTTGATGACGATCTTCGAGCCCTGGCCCTTGGTCGAGTAGATGTTGATCGAACCGTTGAGCTGGGAAATCTTGGTCTTCACCACGTCCATGCCGACACCGCGGCCGGACACGTCGGAGATCTCGGTCTTGGTCGAGAAACCCGGGGCGAAAATCAGGTTGTAGCACTCGGTGTCGCTCAGGCGATCGGCGGCATCCTTGTCCATCACACCGCGTTTCACGGCGATGGCGCGCAGGACGTTCGGGTCCATGCCTTTGCCGTCGTCGGAGATCGACAGCAGGATGTGGTCGCCTTCCTGCTCGGCCGCCAGGATCACCTTGCCGCCACGGGCCTTGCCCGAGGCTTCGCGTTCTTCCGGCGACTCGATGCCGTGGTCGACCGCGTTGCGCACCAAGTGGACCAGCGGGTCGGCCAGTGCCTCGACGAGGTTCTTGTCGAGGTCGGTCTCTTCGCCCACCAGTTCCAGGTTGATCTCTTTCTTGAGCTGGCGTGCCAGGTCGCGAACCAGACGCGGGAAGCGGCCGAAGACTTTCTTGATCGGCTGCATCCGGGTCTTCATGACCGCGGTCTGCAAGTCGGCGGTAACCACGTCGAGGTTCGACACGGCCTTCTGCATCGACTCGTCGCCGCTGTTCAGGCCCAGGCGCACCAGACGGTTACGCACCAGTACCAGCTCGCCGACCATGTTCATGATTTCGTCGAGACGTGCGGTGTCCACACGCACGGTGGTCTCGGCTTCGCTCGCCGGTTTTTCCGGTGGCGGCGTCGCCGGTGCACGGGCCGGAGCCGGTGCAGCAGCGGCGGCTGGCTTGGCCGGTTCGGCTTTCGGCTCCGGCGCTTTTGCAGCAGGTTTTGCCGCAGCGGCCGGGGCCTTCGCAGCAGGCGTTGCAACAGCAGAAGAACTGCCGGCAGTCACGACAGCACCGGTGGCGACGTCAGTGAACTTGCCTTTGCCATGCAGATCGTCGAGCAGCGATTCGAACTCGTGATCGCTGATCAGATCGCTACCGGCCGCAGCCGCTGCCGGAGCAGCCGTTGCAGGAACCGAAGCAATAGCCGACTCCAGTGCATCGACAGCAAAGTTGCCCTTGCCGTGCAACTGATCGAGCAAGGCCTCGAATTCGTCGTCGGTGATGTCCGAGCTGTCGCCCGCTGCCGGAGCAGCAGGTGCAGCGGCCGCCGGAGCTACGGCGTCGGCCGCGAACTGGCCTTTGCCATGCAACTGGTCGAGCAGCGACTCGAACTCGGCGTCGGTGATTTCATCGCTGGCCGCTTCGGTGGAAGCAGGTGCAGCGGCAGCCGCCGGGGCTTCGGCTTCGGCCTTGACGGCGTTCAGCGAGTCCAGCAACTGTTCAAATTCGTTATCGGTGATGTCGCCCGAATCGCCTTCGACGACCAGTTCTTCGATCATCTCGGCAACCGGCGAAGCCGGGGCTTCATCCGCCGATTGCGGTTCGGCCAGACGCGCCAGGGCGGCCAGCAGTTCCGGGGTGGCGGCGGTGATCGGGCTGCGATCGCGGACTTCGCTGAACATGCTGTTCACCGCGTCCAGCGCTTCGAGCACCACGTCCATCAGTTCTGCATCGACGCGTCGTTCACCCTTGCGCAGGATGTCGAACACGTTTTCGGCGATGTGACAGCACTCCACCAGCTCGTTGAGCTGAAGGAAGCCGGCGCCCCCTTTTACAGTGTGGAAACCGCGAAAAATTGCGTTGAGCAGATCTGCGTCATCCGGGCGGCTTTCCAGCTCGACCAGTTGTTCGGACAGTTGCTCAAGAATCTCGCCGGCCTCAACCAGGAAATCCTGAAGGATCTCTTCATCGGCGCCGAAGCTCATTAATGGGGTGCTCCTACAGGTCTAAAAACCCAAAAAAACTCAAAATCCAAGGCTGGATAGCAAATCGTCCACATCGTCCTGACCGGACACAACGTCTTCTCGTTTATCGGCATGAATCTGCGGACCTTCACCCTGCGAGAGATGTTTTTGTGGATCTTTTTCAGCAAGCATCGCCGCACGGTCATGTTCGATGCCCGCAAAGCGGTCCACCTGGCTGGCCATGAGCACGAGCTTGAGCAGGTTGCTTTCGACTTCGGTGACCAATTGGGTCACGCGCTTGATCACCTGACCGGTGAGGTCCTGGTAATCCTGGGCGAGCAGAATGTCGTTCAGATTGCTCGACACCGCGCGGTTGTCCGCGCTGCTGCGTGCCAGAAAACCGTCGACCCGGCGCGCCAGTTCACGGAACTCTTCAGCCCCGACCTCACGGCGCATGAAGCGGCTCCAATCGGCGCTCAAGGCCTGGGCTTCGTCAGCCAGGCCATTGACCACAGGGGTCGCGCTTTCCACCAGATCCATGGTGCGGTTGGCGGCAGCTTCGGTCAGTTTGACCACGTAGCCCAGGCGCTCGGTAGCGTCGGTGATTTGCGACACTTCCTCAGCCTGTGGCATGTGCGGATCGATCTGGAAATTGACGATCGCACTGTGCAGTTCACGCGTGAGCTTGCCCACTTCCTGGTACAGGCCACGGTCACGGGTCTGATTGAGCTCATGGATCAGTTGCACAGCGTCGCCGAACTTGCCTTTTTCAAGGCTCTCGACCAGTTCGACCGCGTGTTTTTTCAGGGTCGACTCAAAATCGCCCTGTGAAGATTCGTTATGCTCCATAGCTCCCCCGCGCGTTCATCAGCCGATGCGTTCGAAAATCTTCTCGATTTTTTCTTTCAACGCCTGGGCCGTGAAAGGTTTGACCACGTAGCCGTTAACGCCGGCCTGGGCCGCTTCGATGATCTGCTCGCGCTTGGCTTCAGCGGTCACCATCAGCACTGGCAGGTGCTTGAGCTTTTCATCGGCACGCACGTGGCGCAGCAGGTCGATACCGGTCATGCCGGGCATGTTCCAGTCCGTTACCAGAAAGTCGATGCTGCCGCTGTTGAGCACCGGAATGGCAGTGGTGCCATCGTCGGCTTCAACGGTATTGGTGAACCCCAGATCACGCAACAGGTTCTTGATGATCCGCCGCATCGTTGAGAAGTCATCAACGATGAGGATTTTCATGTCTTTGTTCAATTCGACCTCCAAGCAGTCTTAAACGCGCCCAGCACCTGGACGCGCCATTTCAATCAATCCGGCAAAACACTCGATGACTGTCTGGAGCACAACAGATCGAGACCGGTGCCGTTCACCACCGCACCAGCCTCGTTCGCAGTGTCCCCACACTGCCTTCAGCGCGCTCGCCACTCCCCCAAACGCCCCCGCAAGCGGGCCGCGCACTGGCTGTGTAACTGGCTGACCCGCGATTCACTGACGCCAAGGACTTCACCGATCTCCTTGAGGTTCAGCTCTTCGTCGTAGTACAGCGCCAACACCAGTCGCTCACGCTCCGGCAAATTGGCAATCGCGTCCGCCAGCGCGGCCTGGAAACGTTCGTCTTCCAGATCGCGCGACGGCTCCAGATGAGCACTGGCGCCATCCTCGTGCAGCCCTTCGTGTTCGCCGTCCTGCAACAGGTCGTCGAAACTGAACAGCCGGCTGCCCAGGGTGTCGTTCAAAATCCCGTAGTAATCGTCGAGACTCAATTGGAGTTCGGCCGCAACTTCGTGATCTTTAGCGTCACGGCCGGTTTTAGCTTCAATCGAGCGAATCGCGTCGCTGACCATACGGGTATTGCGGTGAACCGAGCGCGGTGCCCAATCCCCTTTTCGGACTTCATCGAGCATCGCACCACGGATCCGGATGCCCGCGTACGTTTCAAAACTGGCGCCCTTGCTGGCGTCGTATTTGGTCGAGACTTCGAGCAGGCCGATCATCCCGGCCTGGATCAGGTCTTCGACCTGCACACTGGCCGGCAATCGCGCCAGCAAGTGGTAGGCGATGCGTTTGACCAGTGGCGCGTAACGCTCGATCAGCTCGTACTGCGCGTCACGCGCCGACTTCTTGTAGAAATTCATACCGCTGGCGGTCATAGCACAGGTCCTGCCGTTTGCTGCACGAGGCGCTCGACGAAAAATTCGAGGTGGCCGCGCGGGTTGGCGGGCAGCGGCCAGGTGTCGACCTTCTGTGCGATCGCCTTGAACGCCAGTGCGCACTTGGAACGCGGGAAGGCTTCATAGACCGCACGCTGCTTCTGCACCGCCTTGCGCACGCTTTCGTCGTAGGGCACCGCGCCGACGTATTGTAGGGCGACGTCGAGGAAGCGATCCGTGACCTTGGTCAACTTGGCGAACAGATTGCGACCTTCCTGCGGGCTCTGGGCCATGTTGGCCAGGACGCGGAAGCGGTTCATGCCGTAATCGCGGTTCAGCAGTTTGATCAGCGCGTAGGCGTCGGTGATCGAGGTCGGCTCGTCACAGACCACCAGCAACACTTCTTGCGCAGCGCGAACAAAACTGACTACCGAGTCACCAATACCCGCAGCGGTGTCGATCACCAGTACGTCGAGGTTGTCGCCGATGTCGCTGAACGCCTGAATCAGGCCGGCATGCTGGGCCGGGCTCAGGTGAACCATGCTCTGGGTGCCGGAAGCGGCCGGCACGATGCGGATTCCGCCGGGGCCTTGCAACAGCACGTCGCGCAGCTCGCAGCGGCCTTCGATCACGTCGGCCAGGGTGCGTTTGGGTGTGAGGCCCAGCAGAACGTCGACGTTCGCCAGCCCCAGGTCGGCGTCCAGCAGCATGACCCGACGGCCAAGCTCTGCCAGCGCCAAGGACAAGTTCACTGACACATTAGTCTTGCCGACGCCACCTTTGCCGCCGGTCACCGCGATCACCTGTACGGGATGCATGCTGCCCATGTTATTTCTTTACCTTGTCTTGCATAGACGGAGGCCACATTACTGGCTGCGCGTTCACAACCGGAACAATGCATGGCAGACCATCGATGTAGGTACAAAAACGGTTCATTACCTCAGCCAACCTGCTTGGTCGGACTGTGGTAGATATCAGCGAACATGTCAGCCATGGCTTCTTCGCTGGGTTCTTCCTGCATTTGCACACTGACGGCGCGGCTGACCAGTTGATGACGGCGCGGCAGATGCAGATCATCCGGAATACGCGGCCCATCGGTCAGGTAGGCGACCGGCAGTTCGTGACTGATCGCCAGGCTCAGCACTTCGCCAAGGCTGGCCGTCTCATCCAGTTTAGTCAGGATGCAGCCGGCCAGCCCGCAACGCTTGTAACTGTGATAAGCGGCGGTTAGAACCTGTTTCTGGCTGGTGGTTGCCAGGACCAGATAATTTTTTGAGCGAATGCCACGACCGGCCAGACTTTCCAGCTGCATGCGCAGGGCCGGATCGCTGGCTTGCAGGCCGGCGGTATCGATCAGCACCACGCGTTTGCGCAGCAGTGGATCCAGCGCCTGCACCAGGGACTGGCCCGGATCGACGTGAGTCACCGACACATTGAGGATGCGACCCAGAGTCTTGAGCTGCTCCTGCGCGCCGATACGGAAACTGTCCATGCTCACCAGCGCGATGTTCTGCGCGCCGTACTTGAGCACGTAGCGGGCGGCCAGTTTGGCCAGGGTGGTGGTCTTGCCCATGCCGGCCGGGCCGACCATCGCAATCACCCCACCTTCTTCCAGCGGCTCGACTTCCGGCACGGCAATCATCCGCGCCAGGTGCGCCAGCAGCATGCGCCAGGCCTGACGCGGTTCGTCGATCTCGGTGATCATCGACAGCAGATCCCGGGACAGCGGGCCGGACAGACCGATGCGTTGCAGACGACGGTACAGATTGGCTTGGGCCGGACGGCTGCCTTGCAGTTGGTTCCAGGCCAGGGTGCCGAGTTGCACTTCCATCAGCTCGCGCAGGCTGTTGAGTTCGAAACGCATCGAGTCCAGAGCACGCGGGTCGACGCCAGCGGAAACCGGTGCAGGCGCTGGTGCCGGACGGGCCGGAGCTTCGTAGGTCGGTTCGGTCAGCGGCTCGGCAGCGGTCAGTGGCAGGCCGGCCGTCAACGGCAGCCCGGCGAACAGCTGGCGATTGGTGTTGCCGTCGGCTTCGCCACGCAGGCTCAGTTCGGCCTGGGCGGTAACGATGCGCGACTGGGTCTTGCGCAGCTCATCCTCGAGTTCCATGTTCGGAACACGCGGGGCCAGCGCCGACAGTTTGTAATCGAGCGCCGCCGTCAGCTCGACGCCGCCGGCGATGCGGCGGTTGCCAATGATGGCGGCATCAGCGCCCAGCTCATCACGAACCAGCTTCATGGCCTGACGCATATCGGCGGCGAAAAAACGCTTAACTTGCATAAACCACTACCTCAGCCGTTGGGCCCTACTGTCGCAACGATGGTCACTTGCTTGTTGTCCGGAATTTCCTGGTAGGCCAGCACATGCAGTCCGGGAACTGCCAGGCGACCAAAGCGCGAGAGCATCGCGCGTACCGGGCCTGCTACCAACAGGATCACCGGCTGACCTTGCATTTCCTGGCGCTGCGCCGCTTCGATCAGCGAACGCTGCAGCTTCTCGGCCATGCTCGGCTCCAGCAGAACGCCCTCTTCCGAGCCTTGTCCTGCCTTCTGCAGACTATTGAGCAATATTTGTTCCAACCTTGGCTCCAGCGTGATAACTGGCAGCTCCGACTCAGTCCCTACAATGCTTTGGACGATGGCGCGGGATACGCCGACCCGCACAGCGGCCACCAAAGCGGCGGTATCTTGACTCTTGGCGGCATTGTTGGCGATGGCTTCGGCAATGCTGCGGATATCGCGCACCGGCACGTGCTCGGCCAGCAACGCCTGCAACACCTTGAGCAGTTGCGACAGCGTGACCACGCCCGGCACCAGCTCTTCGGCCAGTTTCGGCGAGCTCTTGGCCAGCAATTGCATCAATTGCTGCACTTCTTCGTGGCCGATCAGCTCGCTGGAGTGCTTGTACAGAATCTGGTTCAAGTGGGTCGCAACCACGGTGCTGGCATCGACCACGGTGTAACCGAGCGATTGCGCCTGGGCACGCTGGCTGACCTCGATCCACACCGCCTCCAGGCCGAAAGCCGGATCTTTGGCGGTAATGCCGTTGAGCGTGCCGTAGACCTGCCCCGGGTTGATCGCCAGTTCGCGATCCGGGTAGATCTCGGCCTCGGCCAGGATCACGCCCATCAGGGTCAGGCGATAGGCGCTCGGCGCCAGGTCGAGGTTGTCGCGGATGTGCACGGTCGGCATCAGGAAGCCCAGATCCTGCGAGAGTTTCTTGCGCACGCCCTTGATCCGCGCCAGCAATTGCCCGCCCTGGTTGCGGTCCACCAACGGAATCAGACGGTAGCCGACTTCCAGGCCGATCATGTCGATCGGGGTCACGTCGTCCCAGCCCAGCTCCTTGGTTTCCATGGCGCGGGCTGGCGACGGCAGCAGTTCCTGTTGACGCTTGACCTCTTCCAGCGCGATGACCTTGGCCACGTTCTGCTTCTTCCAGAACAGGTAAGCGCCACCGGCAGCCAGCGCAGCCATGGTCAGGAACGAGAAGTGCGGCATGCCCGGCACCAGGCCCATGACCGCCATCAGACCGGCAGCCACCGCCAGCGCTTTCGGCGAGGCGAACATCTGGCGATTGATCTGCTTGCCCATGTCTTCCGAACCGGAAGCACGGGTCACCATGATCGCTGCAGCTGTAGATAACAACAGTGATGGCAATTGCGCCACTAAACCGTCACCGATGGTCAGCAAGGCGTAAACCTTGCCCGCGTCAGCGAACGTCATGTTGTGCTGGAAGATACCGACGGCCATACCGCCGATCAGGTTGATGAACAGAATCAGCAGACCGGCGATGGCGTCACCGCGTACGAACTTGCTGGCACCGTCCATCGAACCGTAGAACTCGGCCTCTTGGGCCACTTCCTGACGACGGGCCTTGGCCTGGGCCTGGTCGATCAGACCGGCGTTGAGGTCGGCGTCGATCGCCATTTGCTTGCCGGGCATCGCGTCGAGGGTAAAACGCGCGCTCACCTCGGAGATCCGGCCGGCACCCTTGGTCACCACGACGAAGTTGATGATCATCAGGATCGCGAAGACCACGATACCGACCACGTAGTTACCGCCGATCACCACCTCACCGAAGGCCTGGATCACCTTACCGGCGGCGGCGTGGCCGTCCTGACCGTGGAGCATCACCACCCGCGTCGACGCCACGTTCAGCGCCAGTCGCAACAGCGTCGCCACCAGCAGGATGGTCGGGAACACCGCGAAATCCAGCGGCCGCAAGGCGTATACGCAGACCAGCAGCACGACGATCGACAGGGCAATGTTGAAGGTGAAGAACACGTCGAGCAGGAACGGCGGCACCGGCAACATCATCATCGCCAGCATGACCAGCAGCAACAGCGGCACACCCAGATTGCCTCGACTGAGGTCGGCAACATTCGAGCGAGCAGTGTTGAATAACTGAGAGCGATCCACCGGTTTTCCCCGTTCCTTTAAAGCAAACTTTTGACGCCCGAAGCAGGCGCACGGCGGCTACTGCAAGAAGCCTTCCAACTTTTGCCGATGATTGAAACAGAGGGGTTTGGGCGTGGTTTTTCTGCTGGGCGGGATGTTTCCTTCGCAAGAGTTCAGCAAAAAGCGCCTTTTAAACTCAGGTGTTTAAAAGACACCTTCAGACACGCCTTACAGGCTACGAATCCTTGCGTCGTTGCCTACGGCTACGCCAGAATCCGCCGGCTTGTGCGCTGTGGGGTCGGGTTCTATTGTGGATCGGTCGCTGACGAATCAGCGATCGGGTTTAGCGACTCGAACTTTCTCAGCGCATCAGCGTTCATGGCTTCGTTGTGGGACTCTTCGTCCGCAATTACGTTATGGCGGCTGTATGCGGGAGACCTTTGGGTCTACCGGGGTGCCTGAGACCGGTTCGCTAACCTGCGTACAGCTGCCACCTTCACTTGTTTAGCGACAGGCGAGAGTGGCTCCATAACTCAGGAGCTTCACCATGATCAAACCAACACCCAATCCACCCGAAACCGATCCCGCCTCGCCCTACGAATCCGCCGATTCCAGAAAGCTTCACGAAGCCGCCGACCGCGCCCTCGACCACTATCTCTGCCCGCCCGGCTCCACGCCACCACCGCGCAAGACCCGCAGAATGTACGCCGTCACCGCGGACTTCAAAAACGAAGAGCTGCTGGCCGATGCCTGCGAAACGCTGGCTTCCGCCAGAACCATCGTCAATGACTTCACCCACCTCATGCCCGCCTCCCAGCGCAGGACATTGGTGGGTATTGCGCAACTGATCATGCTCGGGGAACTGGCAGTGAATCGGGTGCTGGATAATCTGGAAATACCGCAGTCGCAGACTTCCGTGTAAAGGCTTTAGAGATGTGCAGTGGCGGCTGACGCCTTCGCGAGCAGGCAACACAGGTCATCAGGCATAAAAAAACCGCCACCGGATTTAACCGGATGGCGGTTTTTTTTGCTTCATCACCATCAGGAATCGCGCCGCAAATCCGGCGGGATCGGCAGGTCGTCCTTGAGCGGTTCCGGGAACTTGCCCTTGCCCGCGCGGTGCTGGCGGATCTGGTAGACGTAAGCCAAAACCTGAGCGACCGCCAGGTACAGGCCGCCGGGGATTTCTTCTTCCAGCTCCGTGGAGTAATAGATCGAACGCGCCAGCGCTGGCGATTCGAGGAGCATGACGTTGTTGGCCACGGCAATTTCGCGAATCTTCAGCGCCAGGAAGTCGCTGCCCTTGGCCAGCAGCATCGGCGCCCCGCCCTTCTCGGCGTCGTACTTGAGCGCCACGGCGTAGTGGGTCGGGTTGGTGATGACCACGTCGGCATCCGGAATCGCCGCCATCATCCGCCGTTGCGACATCTCGCGCTGAACCTGGCGAATGCGCTGCTTGACCTCTGGCCGACCTTCCTGGTCCTTGTGCTCGTCGCGCACTTCCTGCTTGGTCATCTTGAGCTTCTTGATGCTCTCCCAGATCTGCACGGGCACGTCGACGGCGGCGATGATGATCAACCCGCAGGCCAGCCACAGAGAGCTCCAGCCCACCAGTTGCAAGCTGTGAATGATCGCCCGGTCCAGCGGCTCGTGGGCGATGCGCAGCAGATCGTCGATGTCCGCATTGAGCACCACCAGCGCCACACCCAGCGTGATGAGGAACTTGGCCAGCGCCTTGAGCAGCTCGACCACGGCCTTCATCGAGAACATCCGCTTGAGGCCCGCCGCCGGGTTCATCCGGCTGAACTTGGGTGCCAGCGAACCGGCGGCGAACAGCCAGCCGCCCAGCGCGATCGGCCCGAGGAAAGCGGCCAGCAACAGGGTAATCATGATCGGCTGAATCGCCAGCAACGCCTGCAATCCGGAACTCATCAGGAACGTCGCCATCGAGCGCTCGTCCATGATCACTTCCCGCGACAGCGTGAAGTTCTGGCGCATCAGGTCCATCAATTCCTGCGCCAGCATCCCGCCAAAAATCAGCAGCGCGGCAGAGCCGGCGAGCATGATCGCCAGGGTGTTGAGCTCCTTGGAGCGCGCAATCTCACCCTTTTCCCGGGAGTCCTTTTTGCGCTTCTCCGTGGGGTCTTCTGTTTTGTCCTGACCGCTTTCGCTCTCAGCCATGACTCAGCGCGCCTTTGCCAGTTCGCGTAAAAACTGCAGGGCCTCAGTAGCCAGCGGTTGATACTGATTGAGAATGTCCGCCAACCCGACCCAGACGATGAACAGGCCGAGCACCAGGGTCAGCGGAAAGCCGATGGAGAAAATGTTGAGCTGCGGCGCGGCCCGGGTCATCACGCCAAAGGCGATGTTGACCACCAGCAGCGCAGTGACCGCCGGCAGCACCAGCAACAACGCGGCACCCAGTACCCAGCCGAGTTTGCCGGCCAGCTCCCAGTAATGCGTGGTCATCAACCCGCCGCCGACCGGCAGCGTGGTGAAGCTTTCGGTGAGCACTTCGAAGACCACCAGGTGCCCGTTCATCGACAGGAACAGCAAGGTCACCAGCATCGTGAAGAACTGCCCGATCACCGCCACCGACACGCCGTTGGTAGGGTCGATCATCGACGCGAAGCCCATGCCCATCTGGATCGCGACGATCTGCCCCGCCACCACAAAGGCCTGAAAGAACAACTGCAAGGAGAAACCCAGCACCGCGCCAACGAGAATCTGCTCGGCGATCAGCAGCAGGCCGCTGAGGTCCAGAGGACTGACCGCCGGCATCGGCGGCAGGTTGGGCGTGATCACCACGGTGATCGCGAAGGCGAAATACAGACGGATCCGCCGGGGCACCAGCGTGGTTCCGAAGACCGGCATCACCATCAACATCGAGGCGACGCGAAACATCGGCAGCATGAACGACGCCACCCAGGTACTGATCTGGGTATCGGTCAACTGAAGCAGCGATTGCATGGCTTAGCCGATGACCATCGGAATGTTTTTGTACAGCTGAGTGATGTATTCCATGAACGTCTGCACCAGCCACGGGCCGGCGACGATCAGCGTTACCAGCATCACCAGCAGACGCGGCAGGAAGCTCAGGGTCTGTTCGTTGATCTGGGTGGCGGCCTGGAACATCGACACCAGCAGGCCCACCAACAGACTCGGCACCACCAGAATCGCCACCATCATGGTGGTCAGCCACAGGGCCTCGCGAAAGATGTCGACCGCTACTTCTGGCGTCATGGCGATACACCTCCGAAACTGCTGGCCAGGGTGCCGATGATCAGCGCCCAGCCATCCACCAGCACGAACAGCATGATTTTGAACGGCAGGGAAATGATCAGCGGCGACAGCATCATCATACCCATCGCCATCAGCACGCTCGCGACCACCAGGTCGATGATCAGGAACGGGATGAAGATCATGAAGCCGATCTGGAACGCGGTCTTCAGTTCAGACGTCACGAAGGCCGGCACCAGAATCGTCAGCGGCGCAGCATCCGGAGTGGCGATGTCGGTGCGTTTGGACAGGCGCATGAACAGCTCCAGATCGCTGGAGCGGGTCTGGGCGAGCATGAAGTCCTTGATCGGCACTTGAGCCTTTTCCACCGCCTGCTGGGCCGTCAGCTTTTCCGCGAGGTACGGCTGCAAGGCATCGTTGTTCACGCGGTCGAACACTGGTGCCATGATGAACAGCGTCAGGAACAGTGCCATGCCGGTGAGGATCTGGTTCGACGGTGTCTGCTGCAAGCCCAGGGCCTGACGCAGGATCGAGAAGACGATGATGATCCGGGTGAAACTGGTCATCAGGATGACGGCGGCCGGAATGAAGCTCAGCGCCGTCATGATCAGCAGGATCTGCAGGCTGACCGAGTACTCCTGCGCGCCCTCGGCGTTGGTACCCAGAGTGATCGCCGGGATCGACAACGGATCGGCGGCGAATGCCAGCGGCGCGGCCAACATCAAGGCCAGGGTCAAGACGATGCGCAACGCACCCATTACTTCTTATCCTTCTGATCCTTGCCGAGGATCTTCAACAGATGCTGGGCAAATTCCGGAGTCGCTTTGTCGGCGGTGCTCGGCACCTCGACCGGCTCTTTGAGCACGTGCAACGCAGTGATGGTTCCGGGGCTGAGACCGAGCAGAATCTGCTCGTTGCCGACCTGCACCAGCATCAGACGGTCACGCGGCCCGAGCGCGCGGGAGCCTATCAGCTCGATCACCTGGCCCTTGCCGGCGGGACCTGCCTGCTGCACCCGGCGCAACAGCCAGGCGAGGAAGAAGATCAACCCCAGCACCAGCAACAGACCCAGCACCAGTTGCGTCAGCTGTCCGGCCACGCCGCTGTTGACGGCCGGCGCAGCAGTGGCCGCTGTTGCCGCCACTGGCTCGGCCGCCAGCACGCTGAACGGCAAGGCCAGCGCCAGACCGAACAAAGCCCCCAGAACCTTTTTCACTCAGCGCAGCTTCTTGATGCGTTCGCTCGGGCTGATCACGTCAGTCAGACGGATGCCGAACTTTTCGTTGACAACAACCACTTCACCGTGAGCGATCAGGGTGCCATTGACCAGTACGTCCAGCGGCTCGCCGGCCAGACGATCGAGCTCGATCACCGAACCCTGGTTGAGTTGCAGCAGGTTGCGGATGTTGATGTCGGTGCTGCCCACTTCCATCGAGATCGACACCGGAATGTCGAGAATCACGTCCAGGTTCGGACCGTCGAGGGTCACCGGGTCGTTGTTCTTCGGCACGCTGCCGAACTCTTCCATCGGCAGACGGTTGGAGCTCGAAGCACCTGCATCGGCGGCCAGCAGCGCGTCGATGTCGGCCTGCCCGGCTTCACCGGTTTCTTCCAGGGCGGCAGCCCATTCATCGGCCAGTGCCTGATCGTCCTGGGTGTTCATATCGTCGTTCATCATTTGTCCTCGGCGGGCAAAAAACCGGTAAAAGAATCAGGGAGTGAGGGCGCCGCTTCAGCGGCGCTCGATCGGCTCGATCACCTGCAACGCAAGGTTGCCTTTGTGCGAGCCCATCTTGACCTTGAAGGCCGGCACGCCGTTGGCGCGCATGATCATGTCTTCCGGCATCTCGACCGGAATCACGTCACCCGGCTGCATGTGCAGGATGTCGCGCAGTTTCAACTGGCGGCGAGCCACGGTGGCACCGATCGGCACGTCGACGTCGAGCACGTCCTGGCGCAGGGCGTTGACCCAGCGCTCGTCCTGGTCGTCGAGGTCCGACTGGAAACCGGCGTCGAGCATTTCGCGCACCGGCTCGATCATCGAGTACGGCATGGTCACGTGCAGATCACCGCCACCGCCGTCGAGTTCGATGTGGAACGTGGAAACCACGATCGCTTCGCTCGGACCGACGATGTTGGCCATGGCCGGGTTCACTTCCGAGTTGATGTACTCGAAGTTGACTTCCATGATCGCCTGCCAGGCTTCTTTCAAATCGACGAACGCCTGCTCCAGCACCATGCGCACCACGCGCAGTTCGGTCGGGGTGAATTCACGCCCTTCGATCTTGGCGTGACGGCCATCGCCGCCGAAGAAGTTGTCCACCAGTTTGAACACCAGTTTGGCGTCGAGGATGAACAGCGCGGTGCCGCGCAGGGGTTTGATCTTGACCAGGTTGAGGCTGGTCGGCACGTACAGCGAGTGCACGTATTCGCCGAACTTCATCACCTGTACGCCACCGACGGCAACGTCCGCCGAGCGGCGCAGCATGTTGAACATGCTGATGCGGGTGTAGCGGGCAAAACGCTCATTGATCATTTCCAGAGTCGGCATGCGTCCACGGACGATGCGATCCTGGCTGGTCAGGTCGTAGCTTTTGACACTGCCGGGTTCGGCAGCGTTATCGGTCTGTACCAGACCATCGTCGACGCCATGCAACAGCGCGTCGATTTCATCCTGGGACAGCAGATCCTGCACGGCCATGTCGTGTTCCTACTGCAGTACGAAATTAGTGAAAAGCAACTGTTCGATCACCACTTTGCCCAGCTCTTTCTGCGCCACTTCCTGGACGCTGGCTGTGGCCTTCTGGCGCAACATCTCTTGACCGACCGGGGTCGCCAGCGTGGCGAAATCCTGACCGGAGAAGAGCATCACCAGGTTGTTGCGGATCACCGGCATGTGCACTTTGAGCGCTTCCAGATCCGCCTGATTGCGCGCCAGCATGGTGATGCTCACCTGCATGTAGCGCTGACGGCCGTTCTGGTTGTAGTTGGCCACGAAGGCCGGCGCCATCGGTTCGAAAATCGCCGGTTGCTTGCCGACCGGAGCCGCTTCGGCCGCCGCCGCAGGCTTGCTCTGGGCACTGTGCATGAAGAACCAGGTCGCCCCCACAGATGCGCCGATGGCCAGCAGCAACCCGAGCACGATCGCAATGATCATCTTGAGTTTGCCTTTGGTTGCGGGGTCTTTTACTGCTGCAGCTTCGCTCTTCGCCATGCCAATAATCCGTCACTAATCGGGTTTTCACAGTCGCACGGCAAGGCAAGAGCAAGTGTTATGCCAGAAGTATAGGTAGTAGCGGAGACAACGCTGAAGTCAAAAGCAACCCTCACCCCAGCCCTCTCCCGGAGGGAGAGGGAGCCGATCGAGTTGTCTTGTTGTGATATATCGACCTGAGGCACCGAGTCGACTTGGATTCAGCCCAAACAATCAGGTTAGCGAGCATCTCAAGCATCCCCAATCAGTTCCCTCTCCCTCCGGGAGAGGGCTAGGGTGAGGGGCTTTTGATTTGATCAGGCGTAGTAGTCGACGGCGCTGGAGCCGATCACGTGAGTGGCCGTGGCCGCCGCTTCAGCCACGGCTGTCGGCGTCAACTCTTCTTCAGCCGAATCCAGGCGACCGCCGGCTGCGCTGGTGCGACCGCCCTGCCCCTGCTGCGCCTGTTCCTGGCCTTGACCCTGCCAGCCACGGTTCTGGTCGGACACGTTGACGTCGACCTGCCCCATGCCTTGCTGATTGAACATGTCCCGCAGGCGGTGCATCTGACCGTCGAGGGCTTCACGCACGCTCGGATGCGCGCTCATGAAGGTCACCTGGGTTTGCTGGTCCGGGACCATGTTCACCCGGATATCCAGACGTCCGAGCTCGGCCGGTTGCAACTGGATGTCAGCCGCTTTCAGGTTGTTGCTCGACAGGTACATGACCCGGTTGACTACTTCTTCGGTCCAGCCGTTCTGGTGCATGGCAATCGGCTGGTTCACCGGCACCGCGTTGGCGGTTTTCGGCGTGGCAGCCTGGGTCAGCGCCGCCAGACGGTTGGCGAAATCATCGACACGAGTGTCGCTTGTGGCGGTCTTCAGGTCTTTCAGGCCGTCATCGATCAGGCCGCTGAACGCCTTCTCACCGCCCTGACTGGTGCTGTCCTTGTCAGCCTGCACATCGAGCATGCTGGCCATGCCGGCAGCGAAGGTCTGCGCCGAGGTCAATTCGCCGTCACCCTGAGTCTGGGCCGGGGTGGCCTTGGGCTGGGACTGACTGGAAGCGGAAATGTGACCACTCTGCTCCATGGCCATGCGCACGGCAGGCAGCGAATCCAGCGGATCCGCCTCGGGGTCGAAAGCAGGATCAGTGGCCGGCGCCGGATCCTTGACCATACCCGGCAATGCCGCCACGGCAGGTTGATCGGTTTCCGGTTTCGCAGCGGTATCGACGACAGGGGTGACGGCTACCGGTGCGGTAACGACAGGTTCTACCGCCACCACAAGTGCCGGATCCACCGGTGCTGTGTCGACAACAGGAGTCGTTGCGGTATCGGCAGTCTCATCATCAGTAGCGGTCTTGTCGTCCGTTGCCGCCGTCGCCGATTTGTCGGCGGGCAAGGCTTTGCCGCTATCGGCAACCGCCGGCTCCGGGGCGGCAGACTGATCCTTGCCGAGGTCTTTCTTGCCGCTGTTGTCGGCGACCTTGTCACGGGCAGGTTTTGCCGAATTGTCGACGCTCACCGAGGGCTTGTTCGGGCCTTGATCGGCGAACACCTGAGCGAAGCTGGAGGCCTTGTCCCCGGGCTCTGCGGCCACTGCCGATGATTTGGCCGAGGCAGCTTGCGCCTTGGCCTGGGCGGCGGTCTGAAGAAGAATGTTGGGGCTTGCAGGCATGGCACGGTCTCCGCTGCACTGGGATCGTAGGTACAGTTGGGATAGATGACTGCAAGTGCCGGGCCAGTTTCGCCAGAATTCCGGCAAAACCGCCCGACGGCAGAATCAGTGCGTCAGCGAGCGCTGCCGCTCGGCGACATAAACGGGCCGCACATCGGCGAATTCGCTATGGATGTCGGCGACCAGTTTGATGATTTCAGAAGGGCTTTTGTCTTTGGCATGCTGTTCCAGCTCCTGGCACAGCACCGCAAGACGGGTCGCACCCATGTTGCTGCTGCTGCCCTTGAAGCTGTGCGCAACGGAAGACAATGCGTCGGCATCGGCAGTCTGCTGCAACTCCCGCAGGCGATTTTCGGAATCGGCAAGAAAGGTATCCAGCAGTTCCGGATAGCTGTCTTCCATCACTTCCCGCAGCACGCTTAGCGCTTCGTGGTCCACATGTGTATCAGCCACTTGTTCACTCCTTGATCAAGAATGCGCGGATTATGCCAGAGCCTCCCAGAAAAACTCCACGCGAGCACTGCGACCATCGTCTGACCAGCTGGCATTACGCGCCAATTGCCGGATCAGACTGACTCCGCGCCCCGACAGACGGACACCGTCGAGCGGCCGCTCCATCACGCGCGAGACATCGAATCCCTGGCCGCTGTCTTCGACCCGCACCACCAGACAACCGCCCTCGCCTTCCGGCCGCACCTGCAAATGCACGCGCACGTAACCATCCTGCAAGGCCTCGAGACGCGCATTGCGTTGCTCATAATAACGGGCGAAACCCGATGCATCGCGCTTGAGGCTCGAATCCAGTCCCAGCACGCCATGCTCCAGCGCGTTGGAATAAAGCTCGGCCAGCACGCTGTACAGTGCGCCACTCTGCGCCCGCAAGCCATGCACCTCAAGCAGCAACTGCAAGAGATAAGGCAGCGGATTGAAGCGCTTGAGCGTGGCACCGCGAAATTCGAAGCTCACCGACCAGTCCAGCGGACACGACTGACCACTGTCGGAATACACCGGTGCCGATGGATTGACCTGCGCCATTTCCAGCAGGCTGACCTCGACCATGCTCACATCGTCCCGGGCCTCACCGCGAAAGTCCTGCAAGGCCTGCTCGATGTCCTCGAACAGCCGATCCGGCTGGCGATTGGCGGCGAACACCTGGTGCAAGCGCTCGACACCGAACAACTGATCGTTGGCATCGCAGGTGTCGATGACCCCGTCGGAGAGCAGAAACACCCGATCGCCCACCGCCATCGAGTGAACCTCGGTGCGGTCATCGAAGGTCTGCGGGCTGAGCACGCCCAGCGGCAGATGCCGAGCCGCCAGCGGCTTGCGCTCCCCGGTAGCCAGGCAATGCAGATAACCGTCGGGCATGCCGCCGTTCCAGACTTCCACCGAGCGCCGCTGAAAACTCAGGCACAACAGCGTCGCGCAACAGAACATGTCCACCGGCAGGATGCGCTTGAGCTTGGCGTTCATTTCCCGAAGGGTCTCGGCCAGACCGTAACCCTTGGCGGTCATGCCATAGAACACCTCGGCCAGCGGCATGGCGCCGACCGCCGCCGGCAAGCCGTGACCGGTGAAGTCACCGAGCAACACATGCATGTCGCCGGCAGGCGTGTAGGCCGCCAACAGCAGGTCGCCATTGAACAGCGCATAGGGTGATTGCAGGTAACGGATATTCGGCGCGCTCAGGCAACCGGAATGCGCGACCTTGTCGAATACAGCCTTGGCGACCCGCTGCTCGTTGAGCAGATAGTCGTGATGCTTGGCGATCAGGTCGCGTTGCTGAAGAACCGTGGCCTGCAAACGCCGCAAGCGATCCATCGCCTTGATTTTGGCGGCGAGAATCACCTGGTTGTAGGGCTTCGCCAGAAAGTCGTCACCGCCAGCCTCAAGGCAGCGGGCCAGCGCTTCACTTTCCGTCAGCGACGTGAGGAAGATGATCGGCACCAGATTCTCACCCGCCAGGTTCTTGATCTGGCGTGCGGCTTCGAACCCGTCCATCACCGGCATCATGGCGTCCATCAGCACCAGATGCGGCTTTTGTCGAATAAATGCCTCGACCGCCTCCGCACCGTGGGTGGCCGTCAGCACTTCATGCCCCTGACGACGGACGATGGTCGACAACAACAGCCGGTCAGCGGCGCTGTCTTCGGCAATCAGGATCGTCAGCGGCTCTTGCGGCTGCATGGCCGTCAACTGATGTCGAACAGTTTGTCGAAGTTGGAGATGGCGAGGATTTTCTTCACGTCGGAACTGCTGTTGACCACGCGGATTTCCGAGTCGTCACCGCCGACATGATCACGCAGCAGAAGCAGCATGCCGAGCGCCGAACTGTCGAGATAGGTCGCCTCTTTGAGGTCGACAATCACAGATTCGGGCTGCTCTTTTTCGTAGGATTGGCGAAATTCCTGATGCTTGGCGAAATCGAATCGCCCCTTGACCGAAATCGTCAGTTTTTTCTTGTCCGCAGACACTTCTGTAACGACTGACATGTACTGGCTTCCTTGTCATTTGACGAACCTGTACAAGGTTTAGCACCTGAAGGGGCCATGGGCAAGGCGCGATGGCGTCGGGATCTGTGCGAGATCTGCCCGTCAAAACGCCTCGTGGCGCGGCAAACGCTGAGACAACTCGTCCAGCAGCTTCTGTTCGCGCTTGTCTTCGGCGCGCTGCGCTTCATCCAGATAACGTTGTACAAGCTTGCGCAGACCTTCGACCCGGGCGAATGCCTGCTGCCAGGCATCGCGGGCCTTGTCCAGATTGTTCTGGTGCCATTGCAGACTCTGGCGCTGCTGATCGACGGCGGTGTCGAGTTGCGCCAGAAAGCCCTGAAAACCCAGCAGCCACTGCCCGGACACGCCGGTGCTGCCGCGTACGATCCACTGCTCGGAGTAATCCAGACGAAAGGCATGCAGGTCGGCGAGCTTGCTCTCGGCCACCTTCACCTGCCCCTGAAAGTAACCCAGGCGTTGCACGGCGGTTTTCTCGGCCTTCTCGGCCATGTCCACCACCGGCGCCAGACGCGCGGCTCGACTCAGGGCCATGACCGGTTACCCGCCGGCCGCCGGGGCGAAAATCGTGCCGAGATACGCTTCGCTTTCACCCAGGCTGATGTTGTCGTTGAGACCCTGACGCAGGTATCTGACCAGTTGCGGCTGCAGATTGATGGCAAGGTCAGTCTCGCGGTCACCGCCCGCGACATAGGCGCCGACGCTGATCAGGTCGCGGCTCTGTTGATAGCGCGACCACAGCTGCTTGAAGTATTGCGCGCGCTGCATGTGCTCCGGCGACACCACCGCGGGCATTACCCGGCTGATCGAGGCTTCAATATCGATGGCCGGGTAATGGCCCTCTTCGGCCAGGCGTCGCGACAGCACGATGTGGCCGTCGAGCACACCACGCGCCGAGTCGGCGATCGGGTCCTGCTGGTCATCTCCTTCGGACAATACGGTGTAGAACGCGGTGATCGAACCCCCGCCCTTCTCCGCATTACCGGCGCGCTCCACCAGTTTCGGCAATTTGGCAAAAACCGACGGCGGATACCCCTTGGTCGCCGGCGGCTCGCCGATGGCTAGGGCGATTTCCCGCTGGGCCTGGGCGAAACGGGTCAGGGAATCCATCAGCAACAGGACGTTCTTGCCCTTGTCGCGGAAATACTCGGCGATCCGCGTGCAGTACATCGCCGCGCGCAGACGCATCAGCGGCGCATCGTCCGCCGGCGACGCCACCACCACGGAACGCTTGAGGCCTTCTTCACCGAGGATGTGTTCGATGAATTCCTTAACTTCTCGACCCCGCTCACCGATCAGGCCGACGACAATGATGTCGGCCTCGGTGAAGCGGGTCATCATGCCGAGCAGCACCGATTTACCGACACCGGTACCGGCGAACAGACCCAGACGCTGGCCGCGACCGACCGTCAACAAACCGTTGATGCAACGGATACCGACGTCCAGCGGCACGCTGATCGGGTCACGGTTGAGCGGGTTGATTGTCGGGCCGTCCATCGGCACCCAGTCTTCGGCCTTCATGCCGCCCTTGCCGTCCAGCGCACGTCCGGCGCCGTCCAGCACGCGACCGAGCATGCTCATGCCCATCGGCAGGCGACCCGTGTCGGCCAGCGGCACCACGCGGGCACCCGGGGCAATGCCAGCCACACTGCCGACCGGCATCAGGAACACCTTGCTGCCGGAGAAGCCCATGACTTCGGCTTCAACCTGGGACGGGTGATAGGTGTCGTCGTTGATCACCATGCAGCGGGTGCCCATGGCGGCGCGCAGGCCTTCGGCTTCAAGCGTCAGGCCGACCATGCGCAGCAGGCGCCCTTCGAGAATCGGCGCACCGGCGATTTCGGTGGCCTCGGCGTAGGTGCTCAGGCGCTTGGCGAAACTGGTGCGTTCAAGGCGCATCGGGGGCGTCCGCGAGCGGCTCATCTGCGACCGGTGCCGGTTTTGGCGACTCCGGCAGATCCAGACTCAGGTCCGGCGCGGCCGGGTGCAGGGCCTGTTCGTGCAACTGGTCGAACAGCTTGGCCATGACCTGGCTGACGCGGGTTTCGATGCTGGCGTCGATCCGGCTGTGGTCGGTCTCGACCCGGCAACCGCCCGGCAGCAGGGATTCGTCTTCGACGATGCGCCAGGTTTCTTCATGACGTTCGCGCAGAGCTTTGACCTGTTCGAAATCCTGTGGATTGACGTACAGCCGCACATTGCCCACGCCCAGCGGCAGCAGCTTGAGGGCGTCGCGCATGACGTGTTCGATCTGCGTCGAGTCGATGGCCAGTTCGCGCTGAATCACCTGCTTGGCGATGTGCTGCACGAGGTCGACCAGTGACTTTTCGATCTGGGTGTCTTGCTCGGCGATGGGCTCGAACAGGTGGCCCATCAGCTGCTCAAGGCTGTTGACCTTGGCCGTCAGGACCACTTCGGCTTCCTGGCGCACCTTGAGGGTGGCGCTGTGAAAGCCTTCCTTTTCGCCGATGGCGAAGCCTTCGTTGTAGGCCTCCTGACGGATGCTTTCGAGCTCTTCCAGAGTCAGTGGCTGGACTTCCTCCAGCGGCACCTCTTCCATTTCCGGCGGTTCAGGCTCCGGTTCCGGCTCGGGCTCAGGTTTCGGCGGGTCGAAGCTGGGCAACGCCCAAGATTCGAAACCACGGACGTCCCGGGCACGGATCAGGTCCGTCACATCGTCGTCATGCTTGTCCATGGGCTTAGATCATTTCCTCGCCGCCCTTGCCACCGAGCACGATTTCTCCGGCTTCGGCCATACGGCGGGCGATGGTGAGGATTTCCTTCTGCGCGGTCTCCACGTCGCTGACGCGCACCGGGCCCTTGGCCTCGAGGTCGTCGCGCAGCAGTTCGGCGGCACGCTTGGACATGTTCTTGAAGATCTTCTCCTTGACGCCTTCGTCCGAACCCTTGAGGGCCAGCACCAGCACATCGGAAGACACTTCGCGCAACAGCGCCTGGATCCCGCGGTCGTCGACATCGGCCAGGTTGTTGAACACGAACATGAGGTCTTCGATCTGACCGGACAGGTCTTCGTCGACTTCGCGGATCGAGTCCATGAGCTGGCCTTCGATCGAGCTGTCGAGGAAGTTCATGATGTCCGCCGCCCGCTTGATGCCACCCAGGGTGGTGCGCGAGGCGTTCGAGTTGCCGGAGAACTGCTTCTCGAGGATCTGGTTCAATTCTTTCAGCGCGGCCGGCTGCACGGTGTTCAACGACGAGACGCGCAGGATGATGTCCAGACGCACCTTGTGGTCGAAGTTGCCCAGCACTTCACCGGCCTGATCCGGATCGAGGTACGCGACCACGATCGCCTGGATCTGCGGGTGCTCGTAACGGATCACGTCGGCAACGGCGCGCGGCTCCATCCATTTCAGGCTGTCGAGGCCACTGGTGTTGCCACCCAGCAGAATGCGGTCGATCAGGCCGTTGGCCTTGTCTTCACCCAAAGCCTGGGTGAGCATTTTGCGCACGTAGTCGTCGGAGCCGACGCCCAGGCTGGTCTGATCGCCGACGATGTCGACGAACTCGCTCATGACCTGCTCGACCTGCTCACGGTGGACGTTGCCCATCTGGGCCATGGCCACGCCGACTCGCTGAACCTCTTTGGGGCCCATGTGGCGCAGCACTTGTGCGGCATCGGTCGAACCCAGGGACAGCAGCAGAATCGCGGCTTTATCGACCCGGGACAGTTTGGCGACGGCGGCTCGGTTATCACTCATCTGCGTTAATCCACTCTTTCACGACCTGGGCCACACGACCCGGGTCTTCTGCCACCAGACTCTTGATTGCGTTCAACTGAGCGTCATAACCCTCGCTCGGGCTCGGCAGCAGAATGCTGGTCGGGCCGCCGAGGCTGACGCGATCGTTGGACAGTTCACCATCCAGACCGCCCATGCCACCGAGTTCCATGTCGCCGCCGAGACCGGCCAGCTCCTTGCTTTTGCCGCCACCGGTGATGTTGTTGAGCACCGGACGCAGCACGCCGAACACCAGCACCAGGATGAACAACACACCCAGCACTTGTTTGACGATGTCCCAGAACCATGGCTGGGAGTAGAACGGAATGTCGGCGATCACTTCGCCGCGCTCGGCGGAGAACGGCATGTTGATCACGCTGACGCTGTCGCCACGGCTGGCGTCGAAGCCAACGGCGTCCTGTACCAGACGAGTGAAGCGCGCCAATTCGTCGGCGCTCCACGGCGCACGGGTGGTTTCGCCGTTGGCCGGGTTGATCTTGACCTGATCGTCCACCACCACCGACACCGACAGGCGATTCAGGCGACCCTGCTGCTGTTTGGTGTGGCTGATGGAACGGTCGAGCTCAAAGTTCTTGGTGGATTGTTGACGCTTGTCCGCCGGGTACGGCGCGAGCATCGGCTGGCCGGTGGCCGGGTCCATGATCTGCTGACCGTTGGCATCAACCAGTGGCTGACCTGGCTGCACCATGCTCGCCGGCGCGGCTGCGCCACCGGTGGTCTGCGGCGCCGAAGCGGGCGACGGTGGCTGGTTACTCAGGGCACCCGGCACACCTTGCGGGCCATTGCTGGCGGTGCGTTGTTCGTTGACCGACTGTTCGCTGCGCAGGGCCGGTTGATCCGGGTTGAACTGCTCGGCGGTCGATTCGACGGCACTGAAATCGACGTCGGCCGAGACTTCAGCCTTGTAACGATCGTTGCCCAGTACCGGTTGCAGAATGTTGTGCACGCGCTGGGTGAGCATGCTTTCCATGCGACGGCTGTAGTCGAACTGCTTGCCGGCCATGGTCATTTCGGAGTTTTCCGCCTGATCCGACAGCAGGTTGCCCTTCTGGTCGACGACGGTGATCTGCGATTTGCTCAGCTCGGGAACGGAGGTTGCCACCAGATTGATAATGGCAACGACCTGACCTGGCTCCAGCGAACGACCGGAGTACAGCTCGACCAGTACCGAAGCGCTTGGCTTGCGCTCGTCACGCACGAACACCGAGCTTTTCGGGATCGCCAGGTGAACGCGCGCGCCCTTGACGTTGTTCAGGCTGGAAATGGTGCGGGCCAGTTCGCCTTCGAGGCCGCGACGATAACGGGTCGCTTCCATGAACTGGCTGGTGCCCAGACCCTGTTCCTTGTCGAGGATTTCAAAACCGATGTTGCCGTCGCTGGGAGTGACACCAGCGGCCGCGAGCTTGAGCCGCGCACGGGACAGGTCATCGGCCTTGACCAGCAAGGCGCCGGAATTCGGTTCGACGGTGTAGGGAATGTCGGCGGAGGCCAGGGTGTCCATGACCTGCTTGGCGTCCATGCCGGCAAGGCTGCCGTACAGAGGCCGGTAGTCCGGTTGCTGCGACCACAGCACCACGGCAAAGCCAATCGCCACGCTCGCGGCCAGGCCGACCAACAGGCCCACCTGACGCAGCACGGTCATCTCGGAGAGGTTTTCCAGGAAGGACAGGCCGAACAGCGGCGGTTTGCCGTCTATCGGGGTGGCCTTGGCCGGAACGTTATCGGCGACTGCTTCTGCCATGACTCAATCTCGTCCTTAAACCGGCATCTGCATGATGTCTTGATAAGCCTGAACCAGCTTGTTGCGCACCTGGGTCAGAGCCTGGAACGACACGCTGGCTTTTTGCGAGGCAATCATCACGTCCGTCAGATCGACGCCGCTCTTGCCGATTTCAAATGCGTTGGCCAACTGAGTCGACGCCTGCTGGGTATCACTGACTTTGTTGATGGCCTGACCGAGCATGTCGGAAAAGCTGCTGCCTGCCACTTCAGGGGCAGCGGCAATCGATTTCGGCTTCGACATGGCGTCCATTTGCATGGCCTTCATGTCCATCATCAACCGATTAAATTCAATACCTTGGCTCATGGTCTACTCTCTTGGGCGGCCCGCAATTTTTTGACACTCACTCGGCGGGTACTCAGGTGTTAGCAACAACGGTGCCAGCTCATGGGCACCGCTTTCAGAAAAGCCGTTTCAAACGTTTGCGCCACCCGTCAGGTGGCGAACAGGTAGCCTTCGACATCCATGCCCGCATCGCGCATTTGCGCCAGTTTGTAACGCAGGGTGCGCGGGCTGATGCCGAGTTTTTCGGCGGCTTCCTTGCGTCGACCGCGTTCGGTACGCAGGGTGTCGATGATCATCTGGAACTCGCGGCGACGCAGGTCATCGCCCAGCGCACCGGCCGAATCCGCCTCGATTTCGACTTCACGAATGACCGGCGCAACCGGCACAACCGACGGCAACGGGGCGAACAGCGCAGGCCCGGAGAGACAGAAATCCTGCGGCTGGATCAACCCGCCCTGCTGGAGAATCAAGGCCCGCTGGACCGCGTTATCCAGCTCGCGCACGTTGCCCGGCCACGGATAACCGATCAGGCACGCTTGCGCCTCGGGCGAGAACTTCGCCATCGCGTGCTTCATTTTATTGACGTGTTTGGCCAACAGACGCTCGGCCAGCGGCAGGATATCGGCGGTGCGCTCGCGCAACGGACGCCAGGCCAGCGGAAATACCGACAGACGATAATAGAGGTCTTCACGGAATCGCCCCGCCGCGACTTCGCCGGCCAGATCACGGTTGGTGGTCGCTACCACGCGGATATCCAGAGTGATCGGCTTGCGGGCGCCGACCCGCTCCACTTCCCGCTCCTGCAACACCCGCAGCAGCTTGGCTTGCAGGCCCAGAGGCATTTCGGAAATTTCGTCGAGCAGAATGGTGCCGCCGTCCGCCTGTTCGAACTTGCCGGCCTGGGCCGCGATGGCGCCGGTGAACGAGCCTTTTTCGTGACCGAACAGGGTGGCTTCGAGCATGTTGTCGGGGATCGCCGCACAGTTGATCGCAATGAACGGCTGACTGGCGCGATGGGATTGCTGGTGGATGTAGCGCGCCAGCACTTCCTTGCCGGTGCCGGACTCGCCGGAAATCAGCACGGTGGAATCACTGCGCGCGACCCGCGCTGCCAGATCCAGCAATTGAGCGCTGGCGGGCTCGACCGCGACCGGGCCTTCGGTATCACTCACGCCAAGGCTGCCCAAGGCGTGACGCGCCACCAGATCCAGCAGAGCCTTGGGCTCGAACGGCTTGACCAGATAATCCGCCGCGCCTTGACGCATCGCATCGACCGCGCGCTCGACCGCGCCATGGGCGGTCATCAGTAGCACCGGCAATTGCGGTTGTCGCGCGCGCAGCAGGCCGAGCAATTGATGGCCGTCCATGCCCGGCATGTTGACGTCGCTGACCACCAGACTGAACGCTTCGCGCTCGACGGCGTTCAGCGCCTCTTCGGCCGAACCCACCGCGTGATAGTCGTGACCGGCCAGCAACAGCGTATCGGCCAGCGCTTCGCGCAACGAGCGGTCATCCTCGACCAGCAGAACCTTGATGCCCATGACCTTCACTCAGCTCCCTGTACAGCAGAAAACAACGGCAGGATGACCTGCGCGCACGTACCGCGCCCGACCCGCGAACGCAGCTGCAATTCTCCCTGATGCGCACGTGCCACGGCCTTGACCACGGTCAGGCCCAGGCCGGTCCCGGTAACCTTGGTGGTGAAAAACGGCTCGCCCAGCCGCGCCAGCACCGCCGCATCAATACCGCTACCGCTGTCACTGACACACAAACGCAGGGTGTTGTCGCGGGTATAGCAATGCACCTTCAGACGTACCTCGCCGGCACTCGCCTGAATGGCGTTTTCAATCAGATTGAGCAAAGCGCCGACCAGCGTGTCGCGATTGCACAGCAACTCACCGGCATGGCTGTCGCACTGCCAGCGGATCGGCAGATCCTGCACATGGGTCAGCGCCGCGGCCTGCAACGACTGCATCAAGGTATTGGGCGTGATGCGATCAGTCAGCGGCAATTCTCCGCGAGCGAACACCAGCATGTCGCGCACCTGATGCTCGAGCTCGTGCAGACGCTCTTTGAGGCGACCGGCGAAACGCTGCTGGGTGGCGACCGGCAGTTCCTGCTCGGTCAAATGACTGGCGTACAGCAAGGCGGCGGACAACGGCGTACGAATTTGATGAGCCAGCGAAGCGACCATCCGACCCAGGGAAGACAGTCGCTCGTGGCGCGCAAGCTGATCCTGCAAGTGACGGGTCTCAGTCAGGTCGTTGAGCAGCACCAACTGCCCCGGCTCGGCATCCAGCGAGCGGGTGGCAATCGACAGGCGTCGACCGTTCTTCAAGGAAATTTCGTGGCCGTCATCTTCACGAGGCGCGAAGCAACGGGCGATGACATGGCGCCACAGCTCGCCTTCCAGAGGCAGGCCCAGCAGATCGATGGCGGCCGGATTGGCCTCGCACACAATGCCGTGACCGTCGATGACGATGACGCCACCGGGCAACAGATCGAGGAGGTTTTGCAGACGGTTGGCCAGGCGTTCTTTTTCCGCCAGTTCCTGCATGCGTTGGGCGCTGACTACGGCCAGCTCGCCCTTGAGCTCGGTGACCCGGGCTTCGAGCATGCTGTAGGAGTCGGTCAACTGGCTCGACATCTGGTTGAACAGGGCGAATGCCTGCTCAAGCCCCTGGCGGCTCGCCTGCTCTACGGACGGCAGTTGCCCCGAGGACTCGGGAACAGAAGACATCTGGGAGGCTTGGGGCATTGTGCTCTCTCGCTTGGCTGACCGTCAGTTAAACGGAACGTTGCGAGGGACGTAGCAATACCCGTGCCTAAAAAAAACCGCTTATAAATGAAACAGTTGAAAAACAGGCGTCAATCATCCGCCTGTTCATCACCTTCACGACGGCTCATGCCGTACTTGCGCATCTTTTCCACAAGCGTGGTGCGGCGAATGCGCAGGCGTTCGGCGGCGCGGGCAACGATGCCGTTGGCGTCGTCCAGCGCCTGCTGGATCAAGCCCTGCTCCAGACCACCGAGGTAGTCCTTCAGGTCGAGACCTTCCGGCGGCAGCATGGCGTTGGCGGTGAAGTCCGGCGTGTGGCCGTTGATCGCCACGCGCTCTTCCAGGTCGCTGCGCAGGCTGTCGACCATTTGCTCGTCTTCGTCGTCGACGTAGCGGAATTTCTTCGGCAACTCGACCACGCCGATCACCCCGTACGGATGCATGATCGCCATGCGCTCCACCAGGTTGGCCAGCTCGCGGACGTTGCCCGGCCAGCCGTGGCGGCAAAGGGACATGATGGCGGCGGAGTTGAAGCGGATCGAACCGCGCTTCTCGTGCTCCATGCGCGAGATCAGCTCGTTCATCAGCAACGGAATGTCTTCGACGCGCTCACGCAGCGGCGCCATCTCGATCGGGAACACGTTCAGGCGATAGTAGAGGTCTTCGCGGAAGGTGCCGATCTCGATCATGCTTTCGAGATTCTTGTGAGTCGCGGCGATGATGCGCACGTCGACGCTTTGGGTCTTGTTGCTGCCCACGCGCTCGAAGGTGCGCTCCTGCAACACGCGCAGCAGTTTGACCTGCATCGGCAGCGGCATGTCGCCGATTTCGTCGAGGAACAGCGTACCGCCGTTGGCCAGCTCGAAGCGGCCGGCACGGCTGGTGATCGCGCCGGTGAAGGCGCCCTTCTCGTGGCCGAACAGTTCGCTTTCCAGCAACTCGGCCGGGATCGCCCCGCAGTTGACCGGTACGAATGGCGCGTCACGACGCTTGGAATGGTAATGCAGGTTGCGCGCAACCACTTCCTTGCCGGTCCCGGACTCGCCGAGGATCAACACGCTGGCGTCGGTGTCGGCCACTTGCTGCATCATCTGACGCACGTGCTGAATCGCGCGACTGGTGCCGACGAGACTGCGGAACAGGTTGGGTTCGCGATGACGGCCGCGCTCGCGGGCCTGGTCGTACATCTCGCGATAGACCTGGGCACGGTGCAGGGAGTCCAGCAGCTTGCTGTAGCTCGGCGGCATTTCGAGGGTCGAAAGTACCCGGCGGCGTTGGTCTTCGGGCAGGTCCACCGAAGAATTATCGCCCATCAGCAAAACCGGAAGGAACTCATCCCAGGTTGAGAGTGTCTTTAACAGGCCCAAAAGCGCACCAGGAGCATTGACCGTCCCGATCAGTACGCAAATGACCTCACGACTAGACGACAAAGAGCCGACTGCCTGCTGCCAGTCATGGCTTCCGCAGGGTAAATTTTCTTCGCCAAGAAAATTTAAGATCACCGCCAGGTCGCGGCGGCGGACGCTATCGTCATCGATCAGCAGAATTTTGGTTTCACGCCACATGCAATAGCAACTTCCCTAGTCAACTCAATGCCCAAAATGAGGGGCAAGCGAGACGCTTGCAGGACACCTTGTGCCTGTAGACGCCTGAAATCTGAAAACAGCCACTAGTTAAGTCAAAAAACCGTGCACAGTCAAATTTATGGCGCACATGTCTGGATTAACTGGGGGTTAATTAACCAAACAGATGGTAAACCTTTGCCGCGTTCTGCGCTTGGGTGATCTGCGACATCTCGTCGACTATCGCCTGACGCTCACCCATGGCGACTTCAAGCAGCTGCTTGTAAACATGCAGCAACTCCTCGAGGTTGTCGCGCAATGCGACCTCGTCCACCGAAGCCTCACTCAAGACATCTTCCATGCAGGAACGGCAATCGAGATCCAGTTGACCGATGGCCTCCCAGTTGCGCTCGGCCAGTGCTCCGACCAACGCTGCCCGGGTTTCTTCGATTCGCTGCAATACAAGACTCATGGTGATCTCCTCAGAACTGCGGAGCGGGCGCAGGCGCGATCGCATCCCAGCCTTCTTTGACGGTGCTCAGCAAGCCGGCAACCTCATCAAGAATACGCGGATCGCTACTGATGTTCGCCTCGGCGAGACGCTTCATCATGTAGATGTAAAGACCGTCCAGATCAGCCAGCGTATCCGCGGAATTTTCCAGATCCAGTCCTTCACGCAGCCCGCTGACGATGCCGATGGCCTTGCTGATCGACGTGCACTTGGCAGGAATGTCCTTGCGCTCGATCGCACCTTTGGCCTGGGCGATACGGTCCAGACCGCCTTCCATCAGCATTTGCACCAGGCGATGAGGGCTCGCTTCAGAGGTCTGAGCGTGCGCACCTACTTTCTGGTATTGCCGAAGGGCTAACATCGGATTCATGTTCTACCTCATTTGCCACAATGACTCGTATGAACAGTGTATCGCCAGCGAGTCGAAAAACTTTAGACCATAAGACAAAAACCCGGCGCACGCTCGAAAGCGTAGCCGGGTTTTTGTCGTTTTTGCATGTTACTTCGCGGATTGCTGAGCGTTCAGCGAGCTGAAGAACGACGTAATGTTGCTCGCCGTCGCCTTCATCTGCCCTACCAGCAAGTCCATGGCGTTGTACTTGGCAGTCAACGTCTTGGTCAGGTTGGCCACACGGACATCCAGGGCTTTTTGCTGATCGGTAATCGTCCGGCTATTGGCATTCAGGATCGTCAGTCGCTGATCCAGCAGACCTTGAGTCTTGCCGTCGGCCGATGTCTTGAGATACGGGTCAACCGCCTTGCTCATGCGCGCCAGCAGACCGTTGGTGTCATTGGTACCACTGAACAACTGCTGTACCTGACCCGTTGCCCCCGGAGCCGCCATGGCCTTGTTGAAGGCAGTGGTGTCGAGCTTCAGGTTACCGGTAATGGAGTCGGTCATGATGCCCACTTCCGACAGATAGGCCATCGAGCCACCCGCGCCCGCGCCGGTAAACTCGGCGCGAATGCTCGCAATCAACGAACGCGGCAAGGAATCGCCAGTGAACGCCGCCTGCACGGTCAGCTTGCCGTCTTCATCCGGCGTGGCTTTGGACAGGCTGTCAACGGTGGTCTTGAGCGAATTGTAGGCATCGACGAACTGCTGAAGCGACGTCTGCAGCCCTTTGGTATTGGTATCAACGGTAACCGTGGACGGCGTCGCGCTGGCAGCGACCAGATTCAGGGTCATGCCACTGATCGCACCGGTAACCGTGTTGCTCTTGCTGGTGACTGCCAGGCCATCGATGGTCAGGGACGCATCCTTGGCGAGCGCGCCCACGGAACCGGAATCACCTGCCGCCGGCGTAGCCGACATGACCTTGGTGCCATCGATTTCCAGGCCGGCGATACCGCTGACAGAGAGATCGGAACCCGCACCGGTCTTGTTCGAACCAATCACCAGACGAGAGGCGCCAGTGGCGTCGGTCACGATGTTGGCGGAAATACCATTGCTGCCCTGGGCCTTGTTGATCGCATCACGCGTGCTCTGCAAGGTGGCATTGGCCGGGATGGTGACATTGTAATCAGTGCCATTCTGACTGATTTTCAGGGTACCACTCGGAATGGCACTGGATGCACCGCCGGCAAAGGCTGCAGAGGCGACCTTCGAACCGGTAGCCAGTTCTTTCACGACAACGCTGTAAGAGCCCGAAACCGCAGTGTTATCGGAAGTTACAGTCAGCGTTCCAGGCACGCTCGATGTCGCCGTGTAGCCGGCGAATGCGGGATTGGTCTTGCTGCCCAGAGTGGCCAATGCCGCCTGAAAGGTGGTCAGCGCGCTCTTCAGAGCACCCACACCGGAAATTTTCAGCGTGTTGGTTTTGGTCTGGTTATCGATCTGCGTCTGCTTCGGCGATTTGTCAGCGTTGACCAGCGCAGTAACGATCGCACCGATGTCCAGGCCGGAACCCAGGCCCGAACCCGGTAAAATTGGACTTGCCATGTGCATCTCCCTTGGGTTGTTGCCAGTCTTTTGACCAATACCTGCGCCTAAAGAACTTCAAACACTATTCATGCCAGCTATCAGACTTTGGCGTCGAACAACACGTGACTTGCGTTGGCGAGGCTGTCTGCCAGCTTCAGGGCTTCTGCGGAGGGGATCTGTCGTACGACCTCGCCCGTCTCGCTTGCGATCACCTTGACGATGACCTTGCCGGAATGCTCGTCGATCGAAAATTCCAGATTGCGCTTGATCGACTGAACGAACTTCTCGATCTCCTGCACCGCCAGCTTCAGCTTGGTTTCATCTGCTTCCTGGCTCTTTTTCGAGGCAGGAACAGCATCAACGGTCTGAGGCTTGGTTTCCGACGGCTTGTCGGTAACGGTATTGGCTGGTTTGGGAGCCGGATAAGACACGTTAAGCTTGACGCTCATGTCCATGCTCATCACCTCATAACGTAAAAAGCGAGAGAGCACGCAAGCGCACTCCCCCGCTAAAACTCATTCCGAAATTACTGAAGCAGCTTCAGTACAGCGGAAGGCAGTTGGTTGGCTTGAGCCAGAACAGAGGTCGAAGCCTGTTGCAGGGTTTGCTGCTTGGTCAGGTTAGCAGTCTCTGCGGCGAAGTCGGTATCTTGTACGCGACCTTGTGCAGCAGTGGTGTTCTCGGTGATGTTCTGCAAGTTCTGGATGGTGCTGGTCAGACGGTTTTGCGAAGCACCCAGGCTGGCACGAGTTGCACCGATTGCAGCGATAGCGGCGTCGATTGCAGTGATCGCGTTGTCGATGTTCTGCGAAGCGCCAGTTACGGTAGCACCGGTCAGGGACAGAGTACCGCTACCAACCGACAGGCTGACGGCGTCGAACTTGGAGCTCAGTACCAGGTCGATGTGGTTAGCCGAACCGGTGTTTGCACCCACTTGCAGGGTTACAGTACCAGCCGAACCGTCCAGCAGGTTTTTGCCGTTCAGGTTGGTCGAAGCCGAGATACGGGTGATCTCGTCGGACATCTGAGCGAATTCAGCGTTGGTAGCGGTCTGGTCAGCAGTGCCGTTGGTACCGTTACGTGCTTTAACAGCCAGTTCACGCATACGCTGCAGAATGTCGGTAGTAGCTTGCAGAGCGCCTTCAGCGGTCTGGGCAACGGAGATACCGTCGTTGGCGTTCTGGATTGCCTGGGTGTTACCGCGGATCTGGGAAGACATACGGTTGGAGATCTGCAGGCCAGCGGCGTCGTCTTTAGCGCTGTTGATTTTCAGGCCGGAAGACAGGCGCTGCATCGAAGTCGACAGAGCGTCGGAAGCGCGGTTCAGGTTTTTCTGAACGTTCAACGACGTGGTGTTGGTGTTTACTGTTAAAGCCATGACGAATTCCTCGTTGGTTGGGTACTGCGGCTTCCGGCCCTGGCAACCGCCGGGTATGGCCTAGAGAACCTTCGTAATAGTTATCGTCGGGTTTGCAGGTTGCTTGAGGGCTTTTTTGAAAAAATTTGCCATCACCCTGCCACCCCCTAGAAAACAAAGACTTAGCAGCACTTCACCTTCGAAAAAATGACGTCATAAAACCGTCCGTGGCGCAAACCGGCGGGCCAGCGCCTTCGCTCCTCTTCAGGCGGACGATTCTTCCAGCAATTGAATCAACTCGTACTCCATGAAATCGGCAAGTCCCAGCCAGTCCTGACGCTCCTGGCACTCGAGCATTTGTGCGAGCAATTGCGCCCAGACTTGCTGCGTCTGCGTGCCGGCCGACAGCAATGACTGCTGCGCGCCCTCGAACACATCGACCATGGTCAACGCCGCCTCGACATCACGTCCCAGGCGGAACAACCCGGCGCACTGATGGCATTCGTCTACCCAGCTTTGCAGTGCAGTCATTGCACAAACTCCTGATTGAACGCTGTTCCGGCAATCTGCGCACCCGCCCGGCTGCTGTTGAAAAATGCCACCTGCGGCTGACTGGCGATGTATCGCTCCAGCACGCACAGATAACCGCGAAAATTGAGCTGGGTACTGACGCGCTGGCCATACCCGTCACGCACCCAGTGCCGCGCCTGATTCACCGACGGCCCCAGGTCACCGTCATTCCAGCCGGCATGGGTCTTGTTCATCGGGAAAGCAAAATCGGCACCGAACAGCGTGATGCGTGCAGCGCCCATCTTCACCGCCAGGTCCACGGCCGGGTGAATCACACTGCCACCCACATGCAGCAGCGCCCTCGGGTGCTGTTCACGCAATGCCGCATAGACCGGACTGGCCGAGTAGCCGCCGTAACGCTTGCCCTTCCAGGCCCTCAGCACCTCGGGATCACTCATGGGCAGGTACACCAGCGGGATGCCGTCGGAGTCCTCGAAAGGCAAATGCCGGAAGCTGATGCGCTGATCGATGCTCACCACATAGTCGGGCACGATCCCGTGCTCGCGCAGCGGCCGGTAGGCGGTATCGACGCAAATGAACAACGGACGCTCGGCCCGCTCGCGGATCGCGGCCAGACGTTCGAAATGCTGTTCCAGCGTCGGCCCGGTGCCGATCACATAGATCTCCCGACCGGTGCAGGTGCCGAACAGCGTCGCCACATCATCGTCGGCAAGCAATACCGGCAAGCAGTCCTGCAGACGCTGTTGAATGAACGGTGACTGCGGATCGAACTCACGGTTGTTGAAGCTCAAGTGCACTTCGCTGACCAGTCGATCACGAATCTTCGCGTTGAAGTCATCGGCCAGCAGCATTTCGGCAGGCAATGCAAAGAATGGCGTGCAGATGTCGGGCAGGTCGCCGGCGTAGAGCAATTCAACTCGCGGCTCCTGCAGCCACTCACGCTGATCGAGCAGTTGCAGCACCAGGGCAAACAGCGCGCCATTGAGGATGTGCACATACAAGCGCTCAAGCCCGGCGCGCTCCAGCAGCACCGCGGGCAAATCCCCGAGGCCGGTGCCGTAGACATGCAGTTGCGGCTTGTCCGCCGGTAGGCTGGCGGCCTGAATCTGCGCCTCGCGGACACGATCATGCCGGCTGGTGAGCTGAATGCCGCCAATGCTCAGCGTCGAGCCCAGCCCTTGCGTCAGTTCGGCCTCAATCGCCGAACTGTCTTCGTTCAGCAATCGTGCGAACAGCGCCGGCCAGCGTCGCTCGACGACTTCAGCATTGGCCTGGAAAAACTCACTCATGGCGCCTCGCGCTCCCTTCAGGCAAAAAAATAGCGTTCAAGGTTAACCCTTGAACGCTATTTTTGTATCCGTCGTTCTTAGCGGATTCAAGGACGATAAATAATCGCCGAACCCCACGACAGACCGACACCGAAACCACTGATCGCGATGCGGTTCCAGTCGGAATCCATCACGTGTTTTTCCAGCAGAAGCGGCACACTGGACGACACGGTGTTGCCGGTCTCGACCATGTCCTTGATGAACTTCTCCGGCTCGCCTTCGAAGCGCCGCGCCACGGCGTCGACAATCGCCGCACTGCCCTGGTGGATGCAGAAGGCATCGATGTCATCGGCCTTCAGGCCGGAATCGTCGAGCAGTTCATGCAGGTGCGCCGGCACCTTGAGCAGCGCGAAGTTGAACACTTGGCGGCCGTTCATGAAAAACACACCATCGGTGACTTTCAGGTGCGGTGCGCCGGAACCGTCGGTGCCGAACTTGGCCTTGCCCAGCGCCCAGACCGGATCTTCACCCATCCAGGTGGCGGTAGCAGCATCGCCGAACAGCATGGTGGTGTTGCGATCTTCCGGGTCAACGATCTTCGAATACGGGTCGGCTGTGATCAGCAGGCCGTTCTTCAGGCCGGCGGCTTCCATGAAGCCTTTGATCGCATAGATGCCGTAGACGTAACCGGAGCAGCCCAGGGAAATATCGAACGCCGCGACATTGGTCGGCAGGCCGAGTTTGTCCTGGACGATGGCCGCGGTGTGCGGCAGGCCTTCCTCGTCACCGTTCTGGGTGACGACGATCAGCGCATCGATGGATTCACGTTTCAGTTCAGGGTTGTTGGCAAACAGCGCATTGGCCGCTTCAACGCACAGATCGGAGGTTTCCTGTTCCGCGTCTTTGCGTGGGAGGAAGGCCGAACCGATCTTGCCGAGGATGAATTCTTCATCCTTCTCGAATTTTGCACCTTGTGCGTAATTGTCCACGCCGGCTACAGGAACGTAGCTCGCAATGCTTTTTATGCCAATCATTACGGCTTCCCAATAATAAACAGCCCAATACCACCGCTCGCAAGGATTCGAGGGGCGCCGACAAACAGAAAACGGCCGCCACAACGGGCAGCCACGGGGAGCGCAAAGGGCTATCACTGGAACCGAAAACGGGCCAGGCGCCATCTCCCCGGTCATTACAATACAGTGAAGATGCGCGTTATGACTCGCAGGTCACGCTATTTTGCCGAATCGGTGACAGATCGGGTCATTCGACCAATGACCAGTCCAGCGGCGTACCGCGTTTGATCGGCTGGCGCGCACGGCGCCCGAGGACGGCTTCGGCGTGCTTGGGCGGCAAGCCGAGACCGGGACGAATGGCGCGCACATTAGCCACAGTGAAGAGTTCACCGGCCGCCATATCGGCCGTGACATACAGCGACCGGCGGTAAACCAGCGACTTTTGCTCAGCCTCGGTCACCCCGTAATGCACCTGCCCCATGGCCTGCCAGGCGCGCTCGGTCTCGACCACCAGACTGGCCAGTTCCGCCGGTTCCAGCGAGAAACTGGCGTCCACGCCACCGGCCGCACGGTCGAGGGTGAAGTGTTTTTCCACCACGGTCGCACCCAGCGCCACCGCCGCCACCGATACGCCAACACCCATCGAATGGTCTGACAGCCCAACCTCACAACCGAACAACTCACGCAGATGCGGGATCGTGCGCACGTTGCTGTTGGTCGGGGTCGCCGGGTAGGTGCTGGTGCACTTGAGCAGCACCAGATCCTTGCATCCCGCCTCACGGGCGGCGCGCACGGTTTCGTCGAGTTCGGCGATGCTGGCCATGCCGGTGGAAATGATCAGCGGTTTGCCGGTCGCTGCGACACGGCGAATCAACGGCAGATCGGTGTTCTCGAAACTGGCGATCTTGTAGGCCGGCACATCGAGGCTTTCGAGGAAATCCACGGCGCTGTCGTCGAACGGCGTCGAAAACGCGAGCATGCCCAATTCCTTGGCCCGGGCGAAGATCGGCGCATGCCATTCCCAGGGCGTGTGGGCCTTTTCATACAGGTCATAGAGCGAGGTACCGGCCCACAGACTGTTCGGGTCCTTGATGAAGAACTCGCCTTCCGCCAGATCCAGGGTCATGGTTTCGGCGGTGTAGGTTTGCAGCTTCAAGGCATGGGCACCGGCCTTGGCCGCCGCTTCGACAATCTGCAAGGCGACGTCCAGCGACTGGTTATGGTTGCCGCTCATTTCCGCGATGATGAACGGCGGCGCATCGGCACCGATCCGGCGGTTTCCAATATTGAAACTGCTCATTGACGGAATTCCTTCAAAACCTTGGTGAACGCGCAGGCACTCTGGGTAAACCCGGCGTCACGAAAAACATTCATCGAGGGCTGATTGGCCGGCAATACCTGGGCGGTAATGGCGTTCATCTGCGGCCAGTGCCCAGCCACGAAGACTTCACCCTGCGCCAGCAGCGCCCTGCCCCAGCCGAGACCGAAACGCCCTTCGAGCAGATACAACGAAGCCTCTGCTTCAAAGCCGCGCAGATCGTAGCGCAGGACACCGACCGGGCCGTCATCCGCCTCGGCCACCAGCAGCAGCCGCTGAGGATTGCGCAGGCTCGCGCCCAGCCAGTTCACATGCTGCACCCAATCGATTACACCGCTGTCCAGCGACCAGCGGCGCACCGCCTCGGCATTGCGTCCGTCGAACAGCAACTGCGCGTCATCCAGTGTCGCCAGACGCAACTTGAGCACCGCGCCGGCCAGTGCCGCTGCGACCCGCAACGCGCCGCGCCCGTCGACCAGATGCCGCGAACGCTCGGCCAGGCTCTGGCGCAGATAAAAATTGCCCACGACAAAGCCGATGGCATCACGCAGTTGCTCGACGCCGACCTGCTCCCGCGCGCCCATGAACACATGCGCGCCGGCCGCCGCCATCACCTCGCCGTTGGCCTGCTGGTTGTTCGACACCGCAATGCAAATCGTCGGCAGGCCCAGGGCCGCGCGTTCCCAACTGGTGCCGCCGCCGGCACCGATAAACAGGTCGGCCTCGGTCATGCGCCGATGAAAATCGCTGACAAAACTGTGCAGCCGCCAGTGCGGCCGCGTTTCGGCCAACGCCTGCATCTCTGCCCAGGCCGGGTTGTCGGCGCCGGCGACGAAATCCACTTCCAGCTCGGAAAAATCCGCCAGCGCCAGCATCGCGTGATGGGTCTGGCGCGCCGCATCGAAGCCGCCGAAATTCACCAGCACCCGGCGCGCCACCGGTTTGATCTCGATGGCCGGGCCACTGAATTCTTCGCGCAGCATGGCGAAGCGCGGGCCGAGCAGCGTTCGACACCCGGTCGGCAGCAATGGCTGATAGTTTTCGCTGAGGCCCGAGAGGTTCTGATTGAGCAGCAGATCCACGCTGTAGCGTCGGGTCGCCAGATCGTCGACGGCGGCGATCCGTGGCGCGAAGCGACGGGCCGCGGTCTGCCAGTGATGGTCGAGGCCGTAATGGTCGGCGATGACCCAGTCAAACCCAGGCTGCCCTTCCAGCTGCGCCGCCAGTGCATCGATATCCGCCTGCCACGGCAGCATCGATTCGATGGCCTGCTCCGGGTCTTCACCGGCGTAGCGCTCCGGCAACGCGAAGGTCTCGAAACCTTCGCTCTGCAACGCATCGAGCCGATGCCCCGGCAAACGACGGCAGGCGAACGCGACATGACTGCCTTGGGTGCGCAGCACTCGCGCCAGCGTCAGGCACCGGGCGATGTGGCCACTGCCGATGGTCGGCGATGCGTCGGCGCGGATCAGCACTCTCATTGCAACTCTCCGCCAGCCTTGAGGGCGGCGTAGAGGTACTCGGCACGCTTCCAGTCTTCGGCGATATCGATGTCCTGCACCAGATGCCGGGGCAGGATCACCGGCAGACTGGCCGGCGAATACAGCACCTCCCCACCCAGCCACGCCTCGCTGCGGCCCCAATAGAACTGGCCGGCATCCTGAAAGGCAGCCGGCAGATCCTGCGAACGGGTATTGCGAAACTCGGGGTACAACGCCGTCAGTGCGCCCTGCCCGTCCAGGGTCAGGGCGCGCTGCACCGGAAAGCCGAAATCAGTGACTGAAAAAGCAAAGGACTTGTCCGGATGCTGCGCCAGCAACTCCAGGCCCTGACGCAGAAACCGCGCCTGCAACAGCGGCGCCGTGGCATACACACAGCAGGCGTATTCGAAGGCCGGCAGTTGCTGCAAGGCATGCGCGATCACCGCCGCAGTGCCGGTGAAATCATCGGCCAGCTCCGCCGGACGCATGAACGGCACCTGAGCACCGTTGGCACGCGCCACGTCCGCGATCTCTGCGTCGTCGGTGCTGACCACCACCTGCTCGAACAACCCTGAATCGAGGGCCGTGCGTATCGAACGGACAATCATCGGCACACCGTCGAACGGCTTGAGATTCTTGCGCGGAATGCGCTTGCTGCCCCCACGGGCCGGGATGATTGCGACGTTGTTCAAGGACGTTTTTCCAGCAGGAACCAAGTGATGTCGTCGACCGGGAATTGCGGGTCGCGGCGATAACCGAAGCCGTAATCCAGCAGTTGCAGATCAGGATAACGGTCAAGCATTTCCCCGGCAAAATCGCGTTTGAACAGTTTTCCACTGTTGCCGCGATAGGACACTTCCACCGGCGACGGATTGTAGTACTCGGCGATCAGGATGTAGCGCGAACTCAATTCATACAACTGGGCATACGCCGTCGGCAACAGCTCCGGCGCCAGATGGATCAGCACGCCTTTGCTCAGGGTCAGGTCGTATTGGCGCTCACGGGGAAAATCGAACAGCGAACCGTGCCAGATGTTCGCGATCTCCAGCGCACGCGCCTGGGCACAGGCACTGGCATTGATTTCGACCCCGAACAGCTCGCAGCGGGGCAACAGCTGACGCAGCGCCTGCAAGTTGTTGCCGGCGTTGGTGCCCAGTTCCAGCAAACTGTCGATCCGTCCGGCCCGGGTCAGCGCCTTGGCGAACAACGCCAGATTGGCCGCCACCAGTGGCTGGCCGACGTTGCGATCGACGTACTGGTTGCCGAATTCGCCTTGCCAGAATTGTTCCTGCTCGCTCAGATCACGCATTACCGTTTCCATCCACCGCCGCAGCGGCAATCATTCAGTCAACCGACGCAATTGCTCGACCACGTAGTCCTGCTGCTGATCGCTCAGCAACGGAAACAGCGGCAGGCTGATCGCTTCGGCGTAATAACGCTCGGCTTCGGGGAAGTCACCTTCGGCAAAACCCAGGTCACGATAGTACGGCTGCAGATGCAGCGGAATGTAGTGCAGGTTCACGCCGATGCCGGCGGCACGCAATCCTTCGAACACCTGACGGTGGCTGAGGCCGATGCGCTCGGTCTGCAAACGCACCACGTAAAGATGCCAGGCCGATTCAGCCTCCGGCTGGAGGCTCGGCACGGTGACTGGCAAGTACGCCAGCAGACGGTCGTAACGCTCGGCCAGTTCCCGACGCCGGGCGATGAACTCGTCCAGCTTGCTCAGCTGCGACAGGCCCAGCGCGGCTTGCAGATCGGTGATCCGGTAATTGAACCCCAGCTCGACCTGCTGGTAGTACCACGGGCCGTGGCTGGGCTCGGTCATCTGCTGCGGATCGCGGGTCATGCCGTGGCTGCGCAGGCGTTGCAGCCGCTCGGCCAGCTCCGGGCGATTGGTCAGCACCATGCCGCCTTCGCCGCTGGTGATGATCTTCACCGGATGAAAACTGAACACGGTCATCGCGGCAAATTCACCGCAGCCCACCGGACGCCCGGCATAGCTTGCGCCGACCGCATGGGAAGCGTCTTCGATCACCGTGAAGTTGTAGCGCTCGGCCAGTTCGGCAATTCGCCGCATGTCGCAGCTCTGCCCGGAGAACGCCACCGCCACCAGCACTTTGGGCAGCGTGCCGTCGCGTTCGGCAGCATCGAGTTTGCTTGCCAGAACTTCAGCATCGAGGTTCCACGTCAGTGGGTCGATGTCCACGAAGTCGACATCCGCGCCGCAGTAACGCCCACAGTTGGCCGACGCGAGAAAGGTGTTCGGCGTGGTCCACAAGCGGTCGCCCGCTCCCAGCCCTGCCGCCAGACAGGCAATGTGCAGCGCCGCCGTGGCGTTGCACACCGCCACGGCGAAGTCGGCCTGACAACGCTCGGCCATCGCCTGCTCGAAGCGCTCGATAGTCGGGCCCTGGGTCAACCAGTCGGACTGCAACACCTCGACGACCGCGTCGATGTCCGCCTGGTCGAGGCTTTGCCGACCGTAGGGAATCATACCGAGAGCTTCGCGTGCAGCTCGGCGATCTGCCCCACCGAGAGGAAGTGCGGGTTGGTGTCGGAGCGGTACTCGAAGTCTTCGCCAACCGGTACGCCACGCTCACCGAGTTTGTCCTCGGCAAAATCCACATCGACGCTGGTGAAGCGAATCGACGGCTGGATGGTGTAGTGATCGGCGAACTCCAGGGTCATCCGCGCATCGTCCAGCGGCACCATCAGCTCGTGCAGTTTCTCGCCCGGACGGATGCCGACGTTCTTGTGCGGCAGATGCTCGGCCATGCCACGCGCGAGATCGACCACGCGAATCGACGGGATCTTCGGCACGAACACTTCGCCGCCGTGCATCCGCGCAAAGCTGTCGAGCACGAATTGCACGCCGTGATCGAGGGTGATCCAGAAGCGGGTCATGCGCTCATCGGTGATCGGCAGCTCTGTCGCGCCGTCGGCGATGAGCTTGCTGAAGAACGGCACCACTGACCCGCGCGAACCAGCCACGTTGCCGTAGCGCACCACGGCAAAACGCGTCTGCTGTTCGCCGGCGATGTTGTTGGCCGCGACGAACAACTTGTCCGACAGCAACTTGGTGGCGCCGTACAGGTTGATCGGGCTCGCGGCCTTGTCGGTGGACAGCGCGACGACTTTCTTCACGCCGTTGTCGATGGCAGCGGCGATGATGTTTTCCGCGCCGTTGACGTTGGTGCGGATGCATTCGGTCGGGTTGTATTCCGCCGCCGGCACCTGCTTCAACGCCGCGGCATGCACCACGTAATCGATGCCGCGCATGGCCTGGCGCAGACGATCGGCGTCGCGCACGTCACCGAGGAAGTAACGCATGCACGGCGCGTTGAACGTCTGCTGCATTTCGTATTGCTTGAGCTCATCCCGGGAGAACACCACCACGCGCTTGGGCTGGTATTGCTCGAGCAGGCGCGCGATAAACTTGCGCCCGAACGAGCCGGTGCCGCCGGAGATGAAAATCGACTTACCGTTGAACATGTTCTGATTCCTGTTCCCTGCCCGGCAGGCTCAAGCGAGCAACTGTGCCCAATTGATCGAGGTATTTTCGCCCAGGGTAAAGCCTTTGCCGTTCAGCGCCAGGTTGGCGTTGTAGGCCGGATCCTGCGCAAAGGCCGTGCTCCATTTTTCACGCAAGGCCGCCAGGGCTTGCGGTGCCTGCGGCAGCTCGCCGGTGTGCAGCACCTGCACCAGTGGCGTCCACACATTGAGATAGCCGGCCTGACCCGCCTTCAGGCACAGGTCGACATCGCTGAAGCCTTCAGCGAACGTCACTTCATCGAGACCGCCCAGCGCATTGAACAGCTCTTTGCCGATCATCAGGCAGACCTTGGACACGGCCGAGTAATTCTGCTCGACGGCCAGGCGCTGCATGTAACCCTCGGCGCTGTGCTTCTCGCCGATGAACGGCGAACCGACGCCATCGTTGAGACCGAGGATCAAGCCGGCCTGAGCAACCTTGCCGTCGCGGCTCACCAGTTTGCCACCGACGATACCCACTTCCGGCCGCAGTGCGTGGTTGAGCAGCAAGTCGATCCAGTTCGGGTTGACCACCTCACTGTCCGCCGCCAACAGCACCAGATAATCGCCTTGCGCCTGCCCGCTGGCGGCGTTGCACAGCGCTGAATCACACAACGGCTGATCGGCACGCAGCACGCGCACCTTGGCGTGCTGCAGGGAGCCCAGCCAATCGTTGACCTCGGCGGACGAATTCGGATTGGCCGCCACCAGGACCTCAAAGCGGCTGTAGCGGGTCTTGAGCACCACGCTTTCCAGGCAGCGCTGCAACGCACGCACATCATCGATGACCGGCACAATGATCGACACCAGCGGCTGCTCGGCATGACGATAATCAATCTGCCAGGTACCCGGCAGGGTCGAGTTGACCTTGGCCTTGTAGCCACGATTACCCAGATGGCGCAGCAAGGCCTGACGCTCGTGGGCATTCTCTTCCGGGGCCACTGCCTGAGTGATCAGCAAGGGTTCGTCAAGGTGTGCCAGACCGTCCAGACCACCCTGCTCGATGATGCGCAGCAGCAAGTCCAGTTCCAGCGCCTTGTTGAAGTCGGCCTGATAGCCACCCGCATCCAGCAGGACGTCGCGACGGACCAGCCAGTGACGCGCCATCAGCGACGGCACGCTTTGCAGCAGATCAAGATTGATACCCGGGCGGAACACGTCAACCAGCGCGCCGCTCTCCTGGCGCTGGATCTCGTCGGTGGCGACTGCACGTATCTGGGCCGCGTCCATCAGTTCCAGGCTGGCGCGCAACAACCCGCTGGCGGTGAACTGATCGCCGGCCTGTGCCAGCAACAGCCAGTCGCAAGGCGACTGCTGGGCACTCTGATTGAGCTTGTCGACAAAGTTGCTCTGGGTCACGCGGACAAAGTGCAGGGTGTTCTGCGCGGTGGTCGCGCTCGGCGCTTCACCGGTGGTGAACACGACAATCCTGAACGCTTTGCAGTGGCCCTCAAGCAGGCTGTCGAGCGAGACCTGCAACTTGTCGATGTCGTTATCCAGGTCCAGCAGGAAAATACCGAACTGCGGGCCGCCGCCGTTGACCGCCAGGTGACGGGCAATCGCCTGCGATTGTTCGGCGGACGGCTCGCGGGCAGCCAGCCACTTGAGCAGGCGACCGGACTTCGTTTTGTCGAACATGGCCTGCTGGTCATCGTCCGCAAACGCCTCGAGGCGAGCGATCCAGTCGTTCAGGGCATGCGCCGCTTCGTCCTCATCCGACGCCTGCAGTTGCGTCGACAGGCGTTTGACGACCGTCTGGTTGAACGCATTGAGGTCGTGCGCTTGCCACAACCGGTCAGTCACGCTTTCTGCCGTGTCGTTATTGCGCGCCTGCAGCAAGTGCGCCTGACGCGTCCATACGCCCTCCAGCCCTTCCAGCTGAATGCGACCGGCCGGCATGGCGTGAAGCATGAATTCGAACTGTTCCAGACGGTCGAAAAACGCCTGGTTGTAGAAAGGCATTTCGACGTACTGCAGCGGCCCGAAACGACGATCCGGCACCTTCTTTTCCTGACTCCAGACCGATTCGAAAATCAGTTCCGCGGTCAGTGCACGACCGCTGCGCAGGCTCTCGGCCATCGCGTCGAAACTTTCCAGCGCAAACGCTTTGGCCTGCATGGCGTCCAGCCCTTCGATAGCGCAAGGCAACGAGGTGAGGAACTCGGCAAAGGCCTCTCGCTCGGCGACCGATTTGCTATCGACGTAGGTCAGCGAATGGAACACATCGGTGTTGTGCTCGGAGACGCCGTAGTTGATCTCGCGGACCACATAGGGAATCGGCAGAATCCGTGCCTTGGCACTGGCCAGCAGGAAATACACGTGGCCGATTTCCTGCCATTGAAAATTGGTGCCGGCCGGCAATGCCGAGTGCCAGGTTTTCATCAGGTCGGTACGCGTCACCGCATAGAACGGCGGGATGTACTGACTCATGTAATCGATAACCCGATCCTGAGCCCGCTCCGACGCGTAGTCTTCCTGAACCTTCTTGTCCCGACGGTAGTAGTTCACGCCGTTGGTCAGCGTCAGGTACATCAGGCAATAGCCGTGGCACATGCCATAGTCCTGGTTCGCGTGCAGGAAGCTCACGGACTCGGCCAGCGAATCGTGCAGGATGAAGTCGTCATCGGCTGCCAGCACCATGTACGGCGTGGTCAGTCGCTCGACACCGTAAGCCAGCTTGGCCTGCATGCCCCAGTAGGCAAACTGCGGCACGTGGTGATAATCAACGGCGGAAAAATCCCCCTCGGGCCGCTCGATCGTGGAGTCCAGCACCATGATTTTGCAGGGCAAGCTGCTGTAATACTTCACCGCCCGACGCAGGAACGCCGGACGATTGTGCGTAATCAGCACCACGGTCAACAGCTCGTTGAGCGGTAGCGTCAATTCAGAACTGAACTTGCCTTGCATAACTTCTCTCCACAACCGGCGACTCGCCGAGACAACGCTTTGGTGATGTTGCGAATTAACGAACGCGACGCAGATAGCCGTCCGGCGCCACAGTGATCAGCAGCTTGTTCTGCAGCTGAACATCGATCTCGAAATCCTTGTTCTCTTCCAGGTATTTCCACACGGCGGTCTTCGGGTTGTCGCCCGGGCCCCATGGACGATCCGGGAAGAAGTCGGCCGGCATGTCTTCAACCACGGTGTCCATCACCACGCAGTAGCTGTCGACCGAAACCAGTGGCGCGTAGAGGCGCAGCTCTTCGAGCACGTGGTCGTGGGTGTGGTTGGAATCGAGCACCAGAATGACTTTCTTGCCTTCAGCCGCCGCGCGAACCTGGGCAGCGATGGCCGGGTCGATGCTCGAACCTTCGATCATCTTGATGCGTTTGCTCATCGGGTGGCTTTCGATGGCTTCGCGGTTGTGCGGACGAATGTCCAGATCGATGCCCAGCACTTCACCGTGACCTTGCAGTTCCAGCAGGGAGGCGTAGTAGATGATCGAACCGCCGTGGGCGATGCCGCACTCGATGACCAGATCCGGCTTCACCTGCCAGATGATTTCCTGCATCGCCATCATGTCTTGCGGCAGCTGGATGATCGGACGGCCCATCCACGAGAAGTGGTAGCTGTACTTGTGCTTGGCCGATTCGTTGAAGAAATCACGGGCCAGGCCGGTGAGTTTCTGGTCGTCACCCTGTTGGGCGATCTGCTCGCGGCATTCGGCTTCGAAAGCTTTGTTGATGCTGTTGTCGGTCATTTTCAAAATCTCAAGGGTCACTGAAACGAAGCGCTGTCGACGGCGTGATAGACGTAACGTCCACCGGTCATCCGCTTGATCTCTTCGAGGTAATTGGAATTCATCACAAACAGGTTGGCACCCTCGGGCAAGGCGTCCATCGCCTCTTGCGGCGAGGACACCCGGGCGCCGCTCAGGGGCAGGTAACGCCCCTGCTTGGCCGGGTTGATATCCACCACGCGATCCACCGCCACGCCGGCGCGTTGCAGGAACAGCGAATAGATCACGCCTTTGGACGAGGCGCCCCAGATCGCCGAACCCTGCTCGGGTGCACCCTGGATGATCTGCACCGCGCGCTCGAGGCTGGCGGTGAAATCGTCCGGCAACGCCAGGCGTGGCACCGGTTGTTCCGGGGTCAGGCGCAACGTGGCAAGGTCAGCGACGATGTACAGGTATTGGCCACCGAACAGGTGACCGGCCTCGTGCACGGTGCCGAACATCCGGCGCAGGTCATCGAGACGGAAGTAATTGACGTGCTCGTAGAACAGATCGAACCAGGCGCGGTGTTCGAGGATCCAGTCGAAGCACGGCACTTCGATGTAGATCTGCCCGCCACCCTGATTGGCTTCGGCGATCACCGCCAGAAAACCCAGCGGATCTTGAATGTGCTCCAGCACATGACGCAGCACGATGGCGTCCGCCTCCAGGCCCAGGCCTCGGGTGAACGGGGCCTTGATCACGTCGGCGTTCTCGCCCTCGTAGGCCGGATCGATGCCGGTGATGCGGTAGCCCAAACCTTTGAGCAACTCGAGGAAATAGCCTTTTCCGCAGCCGACTTCGATCAGTTCCTGACCCTTGAAGTGCCGGGCAATGATGCCTTCGACATCGCTCAGGTGCTTCTGGAACTGGCCGGAATGCGCCTGCTCGTTCTGGTAGTCGGCGTCGTAGCTGAGCTTGTCGGCGTCGAACGCCGCATTGAAGATCAGACCGCTGCGCTCATCCTGCACCAGCAACATGTCGGCGCGGGCCGATGCCTTCGCCGATTCGGGATCGGCAAAGGTGCGGTTCTGCAGCACCGGCAGGTCGGTGACCCGATACAACTCGTGCCTCATTGCGGCTCTCCCAATAACTGTTGCAAGCGCTCGGTCACCGCCCAGAACGCCAGCGGCTCGTGGGTCGGATACGGATAGTGGCCGAGGTTCAGGCCAATGGTCGCGCCGCGCTCTTGCACGCGCTGTTCGACCAGCGCCCGCACCGAAACCGGCTGGCCGCTGGCGCAGTTGATCGTGCCGTCGAAATCGCGCTTGTGCAGGATCGCGGCGAGGTACGCGGTGGCCGTTTCAATCGCCAGAAAATCGCGCAGCTGTTCACCGGCCGACATGTTGAACGTCGCATCGCCGGCATCGATTGCCCGGTCCAGCGCCGCCAACAGACTGTTGGGGTTCTGTCCGGCGCCGTGCAGGTAGAACAGCCGTGCCCACTGCAGGGTGAACGGATGCTCCTGCTGCAGATGTTGCAAAAACAGGTGCAGCGTGTGCTTGGCCAGACCGTAAGGATTGGCCGGCTGCGCGTCGTTCTGTTCGCTCAACGGACCGCTCTGCATGCCGTACTCGAAGCACGTGCCGGTCACCAGCACCTGCTTCACGCCCGCCTCTACCACGCCTTTGATGAAGCGATAGTCGGCCATCAGGTTGTGCTCGAAATGGAACAACGCCCGATAGTTCGGCAACCCCGGCCAGGCCAGGTGCGCGAGTGCATCGACACCCTCGGTCAGCGCGCCGATATCCAGATCCGCCGCGTGAATATCCGCGCTCACGAACTCGACGTCATTGATCCAGGGCATGTCCGCGGCTTTCTGCGCGTCGCGCGCAACCGCCCGCACCGTGCAGCCACGGGCCAGCAACGCTGCGACCAGATGACGACCGACGAAGCCCGTGGCTCCGGTGACCAGAACCTTCACAGCACGCTCAACTCAGGCACGGCGATCACGAAACGACCGTCCCACTGACGCACCTGGGCCAGTTGCTGACTGACTTCGTGCAGCAGGTTCCACGGCAGCACCAGCACGTAATCCGGCTTCTCGATATCGATCTGCGCCGGCGCGACAATCGGGATGCGGCTACCCGGCAGAAACTTGCCCTGCTTGTGCGGGTTGGCATCGGCGACCCAGGCCAGCAGATCCGGTTTGACCCCGGCGTAGTTGAGCAAGGTGTTGCCCTTGGCAGCAGCGCCGTAACCGACCACACGCTTGCCGTCGGCCTTGGCCTGCAACAGAAAACGCAGCAGATCATGCTTGATACGTTCGGCAGCCGGCGCCAGCGTCGCGTAGTACCCGGTGGTTTTCACCCCGGCGTCGAGCTCGGCCTGCAACTGCTGTTGCACCGCTGGCTGCACGGCGCGGCGTTCGCCGTCCTTGCGCTGGACGAACACCCGCAGCGATCCGCCATGGGTGGTCAGATGGCTGACGTCGAACACTTCCAGACCGTTGCGTTCACACAGCGTCTGCACGGCAGTCAGGGACAGGTAGGAATAGTGTTCGTGATAAAGCGTGTCGAACTGCGCGCCGGCCATCAGCGTCAGCAGTTGCGGGAATTCGAAGGTGGCGACGCCGGTCGGCTTGAGCAGCGTGGCGAAACCGCCGAGGAAATCATTGATGTCCGGCACGTGAGCGAGCACGTTGTTGGCAGCCATCAGGTCGGCGGCCCAGCCTTCGCTTTTCAGCTGCGCGGCGGTGTCGCGACCGAAGAACAGTTCACGAATCTCCAGGCCTTTTTCCCGGGCCGCCTGCGCGGTGCTACGGGTCGGCTCGACGCCCAGGCACTGAATGCCGCGACCGGCCACGTACTGCAGCAGGTAACCGTCGTTGGCAGCGACTTCCACCACGCGGCTGTCGGCGGTCAGGCCGAAACGCTCGACCATCTCGGCCACATAACGCTCGGCGTGGGCCAGCCAGGTGCTGGAGAACGAACTGAAGTAGGCGTACTCGGCATCGAACAGGCTGTCGGCGGAGGTGTAATCCTCGGTCTGGACCAGCCAGCATTGCTGGCACACGGCGACCTTCAGCGGCACCCATTGTTCGGCCTGCTCCAGCCGATCGGCATGCACATAGGCGTTGGACGGTGGCGAGGTGCCGAGGTCGATCAGCGGCAGGCTCAGCGGTGCGGCGCACCCACGGCAGTTCATAGACGCACTCCAGCAAAGTGTTGATCGAGCGCGGGATGGCTGGAATCACGCGCTGACAAATTATTGACAGGCAACGGCCAGGCAATCGCCAGCCGTGGATCGTTCACCGACAGGCCGCCCTCGTGCTCCGGCGCGTAATCGGCGCTGTGCAGATAAAGCAGTTCGGCGTCTTCGGTGAGGGTCTGGAAACCGTGAGCGAAACCGGCCGGAATCAGCAGGCTGCGTCCGTCACCGGCCTTCAGGTGCTCGGCGTGCCAGTGCAGGAAGGTTTCCGAGTCCGGGCGCAGGTCCACCGCCACGTCCCACACTTCACCGCGCAGGCAGGTGATCAGTTTGGCTTCCGGCGCATTGGCGTTCTGGTAATGCAGACCGCGCACGCTGCCCTTCTCGCGTGTGCAGGAATGGTTGATCTGACGAATGTGAAATTCACTGCCGAACGCCTTCAGACTGCCTTCGCAGAACAGTCGGGCGAAGTGCCCGCGCTGATCTTCGAAGCGTTTGTGCTGGACGCTGAACAACCCGGCCAGCGGCAACGGTTTCAAGGAAAACTCGCTCACAGCGCGCCCCGGTAAAGATTCAGTTGGCCGAGGGTCACGGTGCGCATGTCGTCGCCGTTCTGCCACGCCAGATGCCAGTCGAGGGTCTGGGTCAGGCATTGCTGCAACGTCCAGCGCGGTTGCCAGCCCAGCACCTGACGGGCGCGGCTGCTGTCCAGGCGCAGCAGACCGGCTTCGTGCAGGTCACTCTTTTCGAGGCGCAGGCCACGGGCCTGAGGCCAGCGGTTGGCGAGCAGTTCGACCACTTCGCCGACGCTGCACATGTCCGCCTCACCCGGGCCGAAGTTCCACGCGCCAGCATATTCCGGGCCGTCTTCATAGAGGCCGGCGGCCAATTGCAGGTAGCCGGCCAGCGGCTCCAGCGCGTGCTGCCACGGGCGCACGGCTTGCGGGTAACGCAGGGTCACCGGCTCGTCGGCCGACCAGGCTTTCAGTACATCGGGTATCAGCCGTTCAGGGGCGAAATCACCGCCGCCCAACACGTTGCCGGCGCGCGCGGTGGCCAGGGCCAGACCGTGCTCGGCGTACTTGTCGGCCGGGAAGAACGATGCCGCGTAAGACTGCGCCAGCAACTCGCAGCAGGCCTTGCTGCTGCTGTAAGGGTCATGGCCACCGAGAGCTTCGTCTTCGCGGTACGGCCACAGCCATTCCTTGTTGGCGTAGACCTTGTCGGTGGTCACCAGCACGCAGGCCCGCACGCAACCGACCTGGCGAATCGCTTCGAGCAGGTTGAGGGTGCCCATGACGTTGCTCGAATAAGTGCCGAGCGGATCACGATAACCCTCACGCACCAGCGGCTGGGCCGCCAGATGCAGGACGATCTCCGGCTCGCTGTCGGCGATGATCTCGAGCAAGGCGCCGAGGTCACGCAGATCGCCGCGCTGATCGTTGATGCCTTCGCTCACGCGCGCCAGTTCGAACAGGCTCGGCTCGGTCGACGGGTCGAGGGAAAAACCGCTGACTTGCGCACCGAGGCTTTGCAGCCACAGGGTCAGCCAGCTGCCCTTGAAACCGGTGTGCCCGGTGACCAGAACCCGCTTGCCGCGCCAGAACTCAGGACTCAGGCCCATTGCTTCCATGGGGCCTCCCCGCTCTGCCACAGTGCTTCGAGATGGTTCTTGTCGCGCAGGGTGTCCATCGGATGCCAGAAGCCTTCGTGCTCGAAGGCTTTCAGTTGTTCGTCCTGGGCCAGGCGAGCCAATGGCTCCGCTTCCCAGGTAGTTTCGTCGCCAGCGATATACGACAGCACTTTTGGCGACAGCACGAAGAAGCCGCCATTGATCCAGCCGCCGTCGCCGCGCGGTTTTTCGGTGAAGCCGAGGACCTGATCGCCATGGCGCTCGAGGGCGCCGTAGCGGCCCGGCGGCTGCACGGCGGTGACGGTCGCCAGACGGCCGTGGCCCTTGTGGTAGTCGACCAGCTGCGCAATGTTGATGTCGGAGACGCCGTCGCCGTAGGTGAAGCAGAACGCCTCTTCATCCTTGAGGTAACGGCCGGCACGCAGCAGACGGCCACCGGTCATGGTTTCCTCGCCGGTGTCGATCAGGGTGACGCTCCACGGCTCGCTGTAGTTCTGGTGAACGTCCATGCGGTTGTTGCGCATGTCGAACGTGACGTCGGAGGTGTGCAGGAAGTAGTTGGCGAAGAAGTCCTTGATCGCGTAGCCCTTGTAGCCGAGGCAGATCACGAAGTCGTGGATTCCGTGGGCGGAATACTGCTTCATGATGTGCCAGAGAATTGGCTTGCCGCCGATCTCGATCATTGGCTTGGGCTTGAGGTGCGACTCTTCACTGATGCGCGTGCCGAGGCCACCCGCCAAAATAACTGCCTTCATCGTCTCCCCTCTTCTACGTCACAGGGCTTGGCCTCGCTGTTGCAGGCCTTTGCGGCTGAACCTTTGCCAGTCCGGGCGCAGGTGAATGACCGCGAGCGCTCGTTTTATGGCGATTTGAGGGGGACTTGCAGGAAACGCGCCAGCTCCGCCGACCCTGTGTCGGCGAGGAAATGCAGGCATGAAAAAAGGGATGAATCCGTTGCCGGACTCATCCCTTTCATCGAGCAGCTTCAATCAATCAGACGGATCAGCCAAACATCGCGAATCCATCGATCGTGGCCGGCAGGTCGTAGACCTGACCGTCAGCGGTCTGCAGATGCTCGATGTTGTTGTACCCACCCACATACCAGTCCACCAGTTTCACGCCATTGGCCGGCACACCGCTGCTGCCGTCATTGGCGCCGTGCAGGTAGGCATCGTCGCCGACACGCGTGACGCTCAACTGGCTGAGGTTGGCAATGGTGTTCATGATCAGGGTGTCGTTGTAGCTGCTGGCCATATCCTGAATGGATACCAGGCCGGGGGCATTCACCACATAGGTGTCATCGCCATCGCCACCAATCAGCGTATCGTTCTGCGGCGCCTCGCCATCCAGACCGGATGCCAGGCCGCCATAAAGAATGTCCGCACCCCCGCCACCCTGAATGAAATCGTCGCCAGCTCCGCCTTCCAGAATGTTGTCGCCCCAATCACCTTGCAGCACGTCATTGAAATCGCTGCCACGCAGGTTTTCGATGTCGATGTACGTGTCGTAGAGGGCGATACCGCTCTGCGGGCCCCAGCCGAGGGAGACGCTCAAACCCTCAGTGCTGTCTTCGTAGCTGACGGTGTCGACACCGGCTCCGCCTTCGAAGCGATCGGCACCCGCGCCGCCGTACAGGACGTCATTGCCGGCGCCCGACACGATGACGTTGTCCCCGTCATTACCGTAGCCCGTGAAGTCTGCGGTGCCGGTATACGTCATTTTTTCAATGAACGGATCCATGTGCATCGACGACAGGCTGGTGTACACGTGGTCGGTACCACCAAAGAGGTCCGTCTCGACGATGCTCACACCGGCGCTGTTGATGATGTACACATCGTCGCCTCTTCCGCCTTCCAGCGTCACGCCCGCGACGTTGGCGGTGAATCGGTCATCGAACGAAGTACCGATGACTTTCTCGACGTTCAGCAACGTGACATCCGCACCTGCTTGCTGACCAATGCCGATACTGACGCCATCAAAGGAGTGGCGGTAGCTCACGGTGTCGTAGCCATCGGCGCCATCCACGATCATGGCGTTATCGAGCAGATACACCACGTCATCGAAATTCGATCCCTGAATCGCCTCGATGCCGGTGAAGGTGTCGCCAGCAGCGATGGTCAATGCATCGTAGTTCTCGAAATCCTGGACTCTCACACCCTCGAGGCTGTCGGAATAGCTGACAGTATCGAAGCCTTCGCCACCCACGAAGTGATCAGCGCCGGCGCCACCCCACAGCCAGTCGTTACCTGCGCCGCCGATGATCTCGTTGTCACTGGCATTGCCGTAACCCTTGAAATCGCCGGTACCGGTGAAGGTGAGCTTCTCGATGAACGGGTCCATCTTGACGGTGTTCAGGCTGGTGCGCAGTTCGTCGTAGCCACCGTTGTTTTCTTCAATCAGGGTCACGCCTTCGGCGGTGACGTTGTACACGTCATCACCCACACTGCCGTCCAGCGTCACGCCACCCACGGAAGCGGTAAAGGTGTCGTTGTAGAAACTGCCGACCACCTTCTCCACCGACACCAGCGTGTCGACCTTGCCATCGGGCCCTGTGACCGTAACGGCGCCAGCACCAACCTCGACACCGACTCCCGAACTCATGCCGTAATAGGTCGCCGTATCAAACCCTTCACCGCCGTCCAGCACGTCCGATCCCCCGCTGGCCAACAGCTGATCATCCGACTCCATTCCATAGAGTTCGTCATTGTCCTGGGTGCCAATCAGGACATCCGCTTCACTCGTTCCATTTACGATAGCCATTTGCTTCTTCCTTGCCTTGTTATGAATCTGTCCCTGCGTGCGTGGCGATCACACCCCGCCACGGCCCACTGATAAATCGCGGAATACGTTGATATCGACAGGGAAAAACCAAAGCTTTAATCCGCGCACACATTCGTCGGCATTTAATGTAAATACGCATTTCACGGCCGAAAAAAAAGCGACCTTCAGGTCGCCTTTTTTCGGTTGTCGAGCGCGGCTCAGTCCGCCAGCCAGCCATATTCCCAATACCGCAGGTTATCGCCGCGCAGCACGTAGTCACGCAGGACTACCTCGCGCAACTCGTCACCCATTCGGTAGCTGGCATCCGGGTCGGCCAGGTGCATGCGGATCGCCTGCAGCCACTCGTCCGTGCTGTTGGTCTTGATCCGGGTGCACGGCAGATAACCGCGATACGCTTCGGTGTCCGTGCAAATCACCGGATAACCGCAGGCACCGTATTCCAACAGCCGCAGGTTGCTTTTGCAGTCGTTGAATACGTGGAATTCCAGCGGCGCCAGGGCCAGGTCAAGGTTCAGGCTGGCCAGTTTCGCCGGATAGATTTCCAGATCGATCACACCGTGGAATTCATGCATGTACGGAAGCAGATCGTCCGGGCACATGCCGAAGAAAACCCAGTCGACTTCGTCGGCCAGCTCGCGCACCACATCGGCGATGACGGCCAGGTCACCGTGGTGACTGGTACCGCCACCCCAACCGACCCGCGGTTTTTTCGAGGTACGGCGCTGACTGCGCAAGTGACTCCACAAGTCCTTGGACAGCATGTTCGGTACGACACGAATGTCGTGATGCATGTCCGACAGCACGTTAGCCAATGGCTGGGTCGACACGACCACTCGATCACACAGACCAATGGCGCGTCGCACCATACGCTCCATGTCCTGCTTGCTCGGCATGTTGCGGATATGCGCATTGCGATGGGGAACGTCGATGACATAGTCATCGAGCTCGAAGATGCGCCGCGCATTGAAATACTTTTTCAGCGGCGGGATTTCATCGATGGCGTGTTCCGAATAGCGCCCTTGCAACACGATCACATCGGGCGACTGACGCTCGATATCGATGATCGACGGCAAGCCGTAGCAAATGCGCCCCTCGACCCGGTTGGCCGCCTGCAGCTCGATCATCGGCTGACTCATGCGGTAGTGCCCGATGGCAGAGGCGTTGATCGGCACCACCAGCACATTCGGCAACTGCGCCCTGGAAAAGGCACTCCACCCAGTACGCAAGCCAGGTTCCAGACTGAAGTTGGTGGCACCCACACCCTGCAGCGTCAGGTTGGTGTTGTAGGCCGGGTCGCGTGCAATGGTCGGCAACCAGCGCTGGTAGAACGTGTCCCTTTCCTCGGCGAGCAGCGCTTCGTCTTCCGCCGTCGCCGCAGCGCTTGGGCGCGCGCCCACCGCCAGCACGGCATGGGGACTCATCACCACCAGGTAGCCTTCGCGGCCAACCCGCAAGCACAGATCCACGACATTCAGCGACTGCTTCAGGTCCTGCTCGTCGAGCCCGCCCGCAGCGTCGAAAACCGACTTGCGAATCATCAGGCAATCGCCGCCGACAGCACTCAGGTTATGGACCGCCTGCAGGCGGAACATGTACCCGTCCGACTGCATGGGCTGGCCATAGAACGGCAGCCCGACCGGCCCGTTCAAACCGAGAATCAGGCCAGCATGCAGCACCCCGCCGTCGGGATTGAACAGCTTGGCACCGACCACCCCGACTTCCGGGCGCTGCGCATGGTTGAGCAGTTCATCGAGCCAGTCGGCCTGGGTAATCACCGCAAAGGCGTTGAGCAGCAACACATACTCGCCACGCACCTGGCTGATCACAAAGTTGTGCACAGCGGCGGCATTGCCCTGTTGCGGATAGCTCAGCACGCGGATCCGGTCGCTGCCCAGTTGCGCCATGCCGTCCAGCCATACCCGCGCTTCAGCGCTTTCGCTGCCGTTGTCGACCAGCAGCAATTCGTACTCGGTATAAGCGGTCTTTTCCAGCAGCGTTTCCACACAGCGCTGCACGGCAGCAGTCTGGTCCTGAGTGACAATGACCACCGACACCAGCGGGCGTCGGGCATGGTGATAATCCACGCGATTCAGCAGCTCGCTGCCACCACGACGGATTTCATGGACAATCCCCAGCCGTTGCAGATGCGCTTCGAGAATTCGTGGACTTTGCGCAACGACAGCCGATTCGGTCAGCCATTGGGAAAGATCGAATTTGGACTCCAGCAGCACTTCAGCAATGTGTCCCACAACGTTCAGGCCGTCGCTCTCGACCATCCGCCACAGCACATCATGGGGGGCCAGCTCGGCAAACGCCGGTGCAAAGCCGCCGAGCGCCAGAAAGCGCTCGCGCTTGAACGCCAGGGCGCGCCCGACGTAGGGATAACTGCGCATGAGATCCAGATTGAAGTCCGGCTTGAACGCAGGCTCCGCCGATTCGCCGGTGCGCAGGCTACCCTCGTCGCTGTAAAGACAGGTCAGGGTCTGGCTGTGCGCGATCCGGTCGGCCATGACCAACAACGCCGGCGCAACGAGGCAATCACCTGGCTGCAATAGATAGAACCAGTCGGCGCCTTCGAGCTGCGGCAGCAGTGTGTTGATCTGTTCCAGTCCGTCATCCTGCAACGGCATGTGAAACACGCGCCCGTCGAGGGTCGCCTCGTGACACGAAACGGACAGCACCAGGATCAGTTCCGGCGGGTAATCCTGGGCAGCGAGCGCCTCCAGTGTGCGCTCCAGACCATCGCGACTGCCCTGCCGGTCAATGATGATCGGCACAATCCGCGGCTGCTGCGGCCAGCTGGCAAGCGTTTCCGGCAACCAGTGGCGCTGCTGTTCGGTGAGCACCCGGCATGCCAGCCACTGCGCGTAGAGTTCGCCGAAGCTGAAGCTGTTGACGCCTACGCCCCACTCCTGACGGCTCTGTTTGGAGCCAAGGGTTCGGCTCAGGGGCAGCTCTTGCCACACCCGGGGCGAGTCTTCGACACGGGTCAGCGGCACATAGCGCACCCACCCCGGCGCAGGCGCCGACTCACCACTGCGCGCCTTGAGCATTTGCGAAATCCATTCGCGCTCGACTTCTGCCGCATCCTTCATCGGTTGCTGCGCACTCAAACGCTCCGGGTAGAGACGTTCGGCGCTGAGTACGTTGTTGGAAACCGCCAGGTTGCCGCGCCGCAGCAGGCAGACATACAAGGCAAAATCCAGGGTCGCGACGAAGCAGGCACCCTCCTCGGTCAACGCCGGCAAAAGCTCGACAACGTCGGCGCGGCGCATCAGCGCACTGCTGAATCCACCGAGAACATTGACCGGGAATTTTTCAAAGATGCCCAGGACATCGTCGCCCTTGAGCAGTGCGCTGACTGGCGACAACGGGGTGTTTTCAATACGCGCCGGCAGAATGATGTCGTTGGCATCCCAGAGCAGCCGCTGAGCCACCACCAGGCTGACTTCGGCATGCCGCATTTCGTGGACCTGCTGCTCGACGCAAGCCGAATAGAGCAAATCGTCATCGCACAGGAACTTGATGAATTCGCCCTGTGCCTGCTCAAGACAGACCTTGAGGTTGTCGACCAGCCCCAGCGTCCGTGGATTGCGCACGTAGCGTACGGCCACGCCTGTCTGCTCGCTCACTGACGCTGTGATGTCCTGGATCTCGTTGCCGCGATTGTCATCGCACACAATGATTTCGAGATTGCCGTAATTCTGGCTCACGGCACTGTTCAAGGCTCGTTCGAAAAAACGCGGATTGAAGGCAGGGATGACGAGGCTGACAAGGGGGAGTGAATTCACGGCGGACTCGCAAGCGGCGGGAACCCGCCCGGAACAGCGAGCCCTTTGAAACCGCAAAAAAAGACGATTGATACAGAGCGGTCAGAGCAAGCGGGCGCTTGCGCGCCCGCTCAGGCTTCAGATCTTGTTGAACAGGCCCAACTGAGAGATTTTGCTGAACGCCAGTTGCGAGGCCTGCAGCATGGTCTGCTGCAAGGTCAGGCGGGTCATCACTTCGGCCGGATCCGAATCACGGATCGTGCCCTGAGTGGTGGAGTTCGCCAGCTGCAGGCTCTCGTTAGTGGTGTTCTGGTCATCCAGCGACAACCCACGGGCACCGATGGACGTCACCGCGCTGCCGATCTGATTGGCGGCGCTGTCGATGTTGCCGAGGCCGGCTTCCATGGCACCCTGGAATTTCTGCTTGGCCACCGGATCACCGTCGATCGGGGTGTTCAGCGCCGTGACCATCTGGCCCAGGGTGTCGAGCACGTTCTGGGTCTGGTGGTTGTTGGACTGGATCGAGAACTGGTCACCGGCCGCCGGCGTACCACCGAGGGCGAAGGTCACGCCCGCTGCCGTGGCGTTGCCGCCAGCCACGGTACCCGACGAGATCGGCTTGCTGTCGGCAGTGACAGGCGCCGCGTACAGGTCGAACGCGGTGGCGCTGGTGAACTTCAGGACTGCGCCGCCACCCGACGGGAAAGCCGCGTCGTAGGCTGCCTGGTTGGTCACGCTGGAACCGGTGATGACCGCGGTCGACGGGTTGCCCGGGCTGCGCGAAGCGGTGAACGAGTCCGGCGAAGCCGACAGCTGGAAGCTATGACCGGCAATGACCGCGTCCGGGTTGGTATCGCCAGCCTTGAGGTTGATGTTCAACTTCATGTCGACGCCACGGAAGCTGACCGTCTGGTTGGCGCCGTTGCTGTTGCTGATCAGACCGTTCTGGCTGGCCTCGGAAGTCACGTCGTTGCCCAGGGCATCGGTGATCTTGAGCTGAGTGCTGCTGATGAAGTCCACGGTGTAAGGCTGACCGGCCGTAAACTTGGCGTTGTAGGTGGCGGCGGTGCCGACCGTACCGTTGGTCAGCACCACGCGACCGTCATCGACGGCCGGAGCCGTCATTGTGGTCTGGGTGCGGCTGGTGTTGATGGTCTGCTGGAACGCATCCCAACCGGTGGTGTTGGTGGCTACCGACAGGCCGTCACCAATGCCCAGGTTGATCTGGGTCTGGTCACCGTTGTAGGTGTAGGTGCCATCGGCGTTCTGCGAGTACGGCGCGGTATCGGTCTTCGAGCCGGAGAACAGGTAATTGCCGTTGGCATCCTTGGAGTTCATCAGGCCCAGCACTTGTTGCTGGATCTGGCTCAGTTCGGCGGCGTAAGCCTGGCGGTCCTTATCGGTGGCGATGCCGTTGTTGGCGGCCAGACCGATTTCCTTCGCGCGCTGCAAAGCAGTGGTGATGGAGTTCAGTGTGGATTCCTGAACGGTCAGCGCGCTCTTGGTGGTGTCGATGTTGCCTTTGTACTGATCAAGCATCGCGGCCTGCTGACCGAGCTTGAGCAAGCGACCGGCGCCGATCGGATCGTCGGCGGCGGTGTTGATGCGCTGCAGGCTGCTGGCTTCGTTCGCGGTCGCGACAGCCTTGCTGTAGTTGCGCTGATATTGAGCAGCTTGCGTCGCGTAATACTGAGCGGTGGAAATGCGCATGAATTACGACTCCTTAAAGACTGTTGATCAGCGTGGCGAAGGTTTCCTGCGCAGCTTTGATGATCTGCGAAGACGCTGTGTAGTACTGCTGATACTTGACCAGGTTGCCGGTCTCTTCGTCCAGGTTGACCTGAGACAGCGAATCACGCGCGCCCTGCGCCTGATCCAGAATGGCGGTGGTGGCCTCGATGTCGGACTTGCCTTGAGCGGCCTTGGTACCGACGTTGGTCACCAGCTTGTTGTAGGCGTCGGTCAGGCTGATGCCCTTGCTGCCCGAGCCGGTGTCCACGGTCTGCTTGGTCTGCAGACCAACCAGTGCCTGGGCGTTGCGGTTGTCCGAAGACGCCGCGCCGGTCAGGCTCATGGTGAAGGTTTCGCCGGCTTTCGGCGTCGCGCCCACGGTGGTCTGCACGGTGAAGGTTTTCTGCACGTTCGGCGTGACGCTGGTATCCATCACCGGTGCGCCGGTGGAGTCGACCATGCCGATCTTCAGGTTCAGGGTGTTGGCCTGCCCCGGCACGATGGTCCCGGTGCCGATGGTGTTGCCCTTGGCGTCGACCATGTTGTACGACTGGCTGCCGCTGGCGACCGCACCGAACACCAGTTTGACCGGGGTCGAATACTTGAGCGCGTTCTGCAACTCGGCCTGGGAGGTCGGGTTGTAGATATCGATGGTGTCGGTCAGCGTCGGCTGAGTGTAGGTGCCGGAATTATTGGTGCTGGCCACGCCGGTCAACGGTGCCGCCGCCGCAATTTTCTTCGGGTCGGTGAGCACGGTCTGGATGCTCGAGGCCGCGCCACGGGTCGGGGTCACCTTGAAGGTGTCACCGGCGCTCAGGGCACCGCCATTGAGGGCCAGGGTGAAGCCGTCGATGACCGGAGGCGGCGTGGTCGTGGTGCTGAACGAACCCATGTCGGTGCCGTCCGAGCGCTTGACCGTGTAGTTGGTCGCGCTGGTGAAAGTGACCTGGTAATCGTTGGTGGTCAGCTTGCCGGTGTCCTTGATGGTCACGTCAAGGTTGCCCGAACCCGCGCTGTTGCCCGCCTGGGCAATGCTGCGCTGACTGATCAGCGCGGCACTGTTGATGTTGTTGAAAATCGCTGCGCCGAAGTCACCGTTCTTGTCGATGCCCTGGGCTTGCTGACGGTTGACCTGGTCAGCGATCACCAGCGCTACACGGCCCAGCTCGTTGAGCGACGGGTCGAGCACTTCCTTGCGATAGCTCAGCAGACCGCCGATTTCGCCACCGCTGATCACCGAAGTGATGTCGATGGTGCTCGAACCGCGATCCATCTGGATGCCCATGCGCGACGGGTCATCCTTGCTCGGCACAGTGCTCAGGGTGTTGGTGGTGTTACCGACAACCAGCGGCTGACCGCTGCCGACGTAGACGTCGAAGCTGGTGCCGCGCTCGACGACCTGCGCGCCGACCAGCTGGGAGAGCTGGCGCACGGCTTCGTTACGGGTGTCGAGCAGATCGTTCGGCTGGCCGCCGCTGGTGGAAATCTCGCCGATCTTCTGGTTGAGATTGGCAATCGAGGTGGCCAGTTTGTTGACCTGGGCCGCCATGTCGCCAAGGTTGCCGTTGAGCGTGGTGTTCTGGTCGTTGAGCTGCTTGGCCAGTGCGTTGAAGCGGCTGGTCAGGGCTTGCGCGCCGGTCAGCACCGACTGACGGGAAGTGTCGTCGGTGGCAGAGGTCGATACGCCTTGCATCGAGGTGAAGAACTTCTGCAACACGCCGGTCAGGCCGGTGTTGGTGTCGGACAGCGAACCGTCCAGCGCTGTCGCCTGCGCGCCATAGGCGGCCGCTTCGCTGCTCAGCGAGGTGGCGGTGTGCAGCTGCGATTCGAGGTAGGAGTTGTACACCCGACGCACGTCGGCGAGGGTCGTACCGGTACCGATGAACACGTTACCGTACTGAATCGAGGACTTGGTGCCCTGCACGGTTTGCTGGCGTGAATAACCGGCGGTGTCGACGTTGGCAATGTTGTTACCTGTCACAGCCAGAGAGGAAGAACTCGCGTTCAACCCCGACATCCCGATATTGAGCAAACTCATGATTCAAACCTTACCTTGTGTTTATAAGGGCGTTGTTGGAACGCCGGCCGCAGCGTAGTTCTGATTGACCGTCATCTGCCTGGCAATCTGCGAAATCTTCGTCGCGTAGTTCGGGTCGGTCGCGTAACCGGCCTTCTGCAATTCGCGTACAAACTGTTCTGGGTTATCGGCCGACTTCAGCACATCTTGATAGCGATTATTGCTCTGCAGCAAAGTCACCAGATCGTGGAAGCTGTCCTTGTACGAGGCATAGGAACGGAACTCGGCCGTCTCCTTGACCATCTGCCCGTTGCGGAACTCGCTGGTGATCGCCCGGGCCGAATCGCCCTTCCAGTTGCTGCTCGCCTTGATACCGAACAGGTTGTGACTGCTGCTGCCGTCCTGGGCGCGCATGACCGATTTGCCCCAGCCGGTTTCCAGTGCAGCCTGAGCCACCAGATAACGCGGATCGACGCCAATGCGGGCGGCGGCTTCCTGGGCCATCGGCAGCATGGTGTTGACGAACTGGTCGGCATTGCTGAACGCGCGCTTGGCGGGTGCCAGCGGGATCTGCGCCATGGCTCGGCCGTAAATCTGCATCTGCCCGCCGGAAGCCTTGTCTGCCTCGGCACGGTCCAGCCAGTCGCCGTTGTACAGCGGGCCGGAACCGGTGACAGCGGCGGTCGTGGCGCGTTGCGGCAGTTGAGTGGCCGCTGCCGGCGTGGCCGACGGCACCAGACCTGCGAGCAAGCGATCCGCCAGTTTCGGCGGCAACGCCAGACGACGCTGGTTGATCATTTCCATGTCATTGCGATGGGTCAGTTCGGTGTTCGGCGCATGCACCGAACGCGACGCCCACAGTGGACGCTCGCCGTTGAGTCGCGACAACGGGCCATTGGTGGCCACGGTGCCGGCGGCAATCGGCGTGGCTACGGCAGCGGCCTTGGCTTTGGCTTCTTCCTGCTTGGCGGCGGATGCGGCCGCAGCCTCGCCCGGCGCCATCGGTTTGTTCTTCGACATCTGCTTGATCAGCACGTCGGCCAGACCGATACCACCGCCCTCGCGGGACATGGAAACCGCCAGTTGCTGGTCGTACATTTCCTGATACTGCTTGGCGGCCGGCGTGTTGAGCGGGTTGTCCTGGCCCAGCGCTTCGGTGGCCGAACGCATCGACTTGAGCATTTCACCGAGGAACAGCGATTCGAATTCCTGCGCAACCTTGCGCATGTTGCCGTCGCTGTTCTTGTCGCCGACCTTCAGCTGGTTCAGACGATTGAGGTCGGAGTACGAACCCGAATCGCTGCTGCTGACCAGACCGCTTTTGCGCATATCCATGGTCGCCGTCCTCAGATCACGATCAGGTCGGCTTGCAACGCGCCGGCCTGCTTCAGTGCTTCGAGAATGGCCATCAGGTCACCCGGCGCTGCGCCGACCTGGTTCACCGCCCGCACGATCTCGTCGAGAGTGGTGCCCGGGCCGAACTTGAACATCGGCTTGGCTTCCTGTTCGGCATTCACCCGCGAGCGCGGTACCACGGCGGTCTGGCCGTTGGACAGCGGGCCCGGCTGGCTGACGATCGGGTCTTCGGTGATGGTCACAGTCAGGCTGCCGTGAGTCACGGCGGCCGGCGACACCTTCACGTTCTGGCCGATGACGATGGTGCCGGTACGCGAGTTGATGATGACCTTCGCCACCGCCTGACCCGGATCGACTTCGAGGTTTTCCAGGATCGACAGGTAGTCGACGCGCTGGCTCGGATCGAGCGGTGCGGTCACACGGATCGAACCGCCGTCGATGGCCTGGGCAACGCCAGGGCCGAGCATGTCGTTGATCTTGTCGACGATGCGCTTGGCGGTGGTGAAGTCGGAACGGTTGAGGTTCAGCGTCAGGCTGTTGCCCTGGTTGAAACCGCTCGGCACCGAACGCTCGACCGACGCACCGCCAGGGATGCGACCGGCCGACGGAACGTTGACGGTGATCTTCGAACCGTCACGGCCTTCAGCGTCGAAACCGCCAACCACCAGGTTGCCCTGAGCGATGGCGTAGACGTTGCCGTCGATACCCTTGAGCGGGGTCAGCAACAGAGTGCCGCCGCGCAGGCTCTTGGAGTTACCGATGGACGACACGGTGATATCGACCTGCTGACCCGGCTTGGCGAACGCCGGCAGATCGGCACTCACCGATACCGCCGCAACGTTTTTCAGCTGCACGTTGCCCGATCCCGGCGGCACCTTGATGCCGAACTGCGAGAGCATGTTGTTGAAGGTCTGCAGGGTGAACGGGGTCTGCGTGGTCTGGTCGCCGGTGCCGTTAAGACCGACCACCAGGCCATAGCCGATCAACTGGTTGGAACGCACGCCGGAAATGCTGGCGATGTCCTTCAACCGTTCGGCTTGTGCATTGAAGGCCGCCGACAACAGGAACGCGGCCACCATGAGACTTCTGAAATTCAACGTAGCCACCTAGAAAGGGAACAGCGGGCTGAGGAAGAAACGGTCGAACCAGCCTGGCTGACTCGCATCGGCGAACGAACCGGTGCCCGAGTAGGTGATGCGCGCATCGGCGACCCGGGTCGAGGACACGGTGTTGTCGGTGGCAATGTCATCGGCCCGCACGAGGCCGGCGATCCGCACCAGCTCGTCGCCGGTGTTGAGGGTCATCCACTTCTCGCCACGCACGGCGATGATGCCGTTGGGCAGCACGTCGGCGACGGTCACGGTGATCGAACCGGTCAGGGTGTTGCCTTGGGCGGCCTTGCTGTCACCCTTGGTCGCGCGGTCGCCTTCGTAGCTGGCGCTCAGGCTCAGGTCATTGCTGCCGATCGGGTTGTTGGTGGTCGCACTGCTGCCGAACAGCGACGTCAGACCGATGCCGGTCTTGCTGTTCTTGGCCACCTGCGAGTTGGCGTTCTTGCTGGCCTGGGTCCTCTCGTTCAGGGTGATGGTGATGATGTCACCGACCCGGAACGCCTTGCGGTCGCTGTACAGGTTCTGTTCGAAACCGGCCTGATAGATCGAGCCGTTGTTGGCGGCCGACGGCAACGGTGTGCGCGGCAACACCGGGGCGTAGTAAGGATCATTGGGCTTGGGCGTCGGAGCGACGCAGCCCGCGAGCGAGACGACCCCACTCAATGCCACAACAGATACAAAGCGCTTCATGACCCTTACCTCACGGTGTTGCAGGCGACCTCATGGCCGCCTCATAGACTTGATTACAGATTCTGCGTTACGAACGAGAGCATCTGGTCGGCGGTGGAGATCACCTTGGAGTTCATCTCGTACGCGCGCTGGGTGGTGATCATGTTGACCATCTCTTCCACGGTGCTGACGTTGGAGGTTTCCAGGGTGTTCTGCAGGGTGGTGCCGAAACCGTTCAGGCCCGGAGTACCGACTTGCGGTGCACCGGAAGCGGCGGTTTCCAGGAACAGGTTGTTGCCCACCGCTTGCAGACCGGCCGGGTTGATGAAGTCGGCGGTTTGCAGGTTGCCGATCACTTGCGACGCGGCGTTGCCGGCAACGGTGATCGACACGGTGCCGTCACGACCTACGGTGAAGGTCTGGGCGTTGTTCGGAATGACAATCGCCGGCTCCAGGGCGAAACCGCTGGCGTTGACGATCTGGCCGTTGGAGTCGAGGTGGAAAGTACCGTCACGGGTGTAGGACGTGGTGCCGTCCGGCTGCAGGATCTGGAAGAAACCGCGACCGTCGATGGCCATGTCCAGCGGCTGCTCGGTGGTTTGCAGGCTGCCGGCGGTGAAGTTTTTCTGGGTGCCAACAATGCGCACACCGGTACCCACTTGCAGACCTGACGGCAGTTCGCTGTCCTGGGTCGACTGGGCGCCTGGCTGACGCTTGATCTGGTACAGCAGGTCCTGGAACTCGGCGCGGTCACGTTTGAAACCCGTGGTCGACACGTTCGCCAGGTTGTTGGAAATGGTGGTCAGGTTGGTGTCCTGGGCGGACAGACCGGTTTTGGCAACCCATAGAGCCGGAAGCATTCGATTCTCCTCGTGCGCCTGTTTTACGGCGCGACGTTCTGATAATTAGCTGATCTGCAAGACCCGAGCCATGGCCTGGTCGTCGTCTTTGGCGGTATTCATCATCTTGACGTGCAGTTCGAACTGCTTGGCCAGGGCCAGCACCGACGTCATTTCTTCCACGGCATTGACGTTGCTCGACTCCAGGAAACCCGACACCAGTTTGACGTTGGCATCGGCCGGCGCAGGCTGGCCGTCCTTGGTGTAAATCGAACCGTCCAGGCCCTTGTTCATGTTCTTGATGTCCGGGTTGACCAGCTTGATCCGGTCGACTTCGGCCATGACGCGCGGCCCCTCGCCCATCGCACGGATGCTGATGGTGCCGTCTTCACCGACTTCCACCTGCTGCTCCGGCGGCACGGCGATCGGCCCGCCATTGCCCATGACCGGCATGCCGTTGCCGGCACGCAACACGCCGAGGGCATCGATGTTGAGGCTGCCGGTGCGCACGTAGCTTTCACCGCCATTAGGGTTCTGCACGGCGATCCAGCCGTTGCCCGACACGGCGACGTCGAGGTCACGGCCGGTCTGCACCAGCGAGCCCGGCGTGAAGTCGGTGGCGGGCCGTTCGCTCATGGCAAACGCACGCGCCGGAAAGCTGTCACCGAACACCGGCATCGAACGCGCCTGCTCCAGGTCGCGCTGAAAACCATTGGTGGAGATGTTCGCCAGGTTGTTGGCATGAGCCTTTTGCGCCAGTGCGTTCTGGCTGGCGCCGGTCATTGCCACATAAAGGTACTTGTCCACACTCTTTCCTCTGCATGCCGGACGTTTGCCGCCCACCGCTGTACTGCTGAGCCATAAGCAATTTGCAGACCAACTTTTTTCTGGCGGCTGAGGGCCCGGTAAACAAAGGACTTGAGGGATTTTGCGAGGATGAGGGAAATGTATCGAAGTCGAAAAACCGGCGGTGTCATGCCGCTTGGCGGCAAACACCCGATCCGGCCGTGATCACTCGGACGCGTCCTTGCCGACTTCATACTCACGCAGCTTGTTGGCAATCGTGGTGTGCGAAACCCCGAGCCGCTTGCCCAGTTGCCGGCTGCTCGGATGCTCTGAATACAGTCGCTCCAGTACCGCTTTCTCGAAGCGCCCGACAATCTCGTCCAGCCCGCCTTCGAGGGAGAAATCGCCAAGCGGCTGACGCACGCCGTAATCCGGCAGGCGAATGTGCTCGGCCTTGACTGTGCCGCCGTCGCACAGCGAAACCGCCTGGAACAGCACGTTCTCGAGCTGCCGCACGTTGCCCGGCCAATGGTAGTGACTGAGCCGGTCCATCGCCGCCGGTGCCAGTTTCGGCAGCGGGCAACCGATCTGCCGACTGGCCTGATCGAGGAAGTGCTCCACCAGCGGCGTCAAACCGTCGAGGCATTCGCGCAGTGGCGGGATGTGCAGCGACAGCACGTTCAAGCGGTGATACAGATCCTGGCGAAACTCGCCTCGTGCGCACAACTCCGACAAGTCGACCTGGGTTGCGCAGATCACCCGCACATCCAGGTAAACCTCTTCATCACTGCCCACCCGCCGGAAGCAGCCGTCCTGCAGAAAGCGCAGCAATTTCACCTGCAAGCGCGGGCTCATTTCGCCGACGCCATCGAGAAACAACGTGCCGCCCGCCGTCAGCTCCAGCAGCCCGAGCTTGCCTTCGGCGCGCGCGCCTTCAAAGGCACCGGGGCCGTAGCCGAACAGTTCGGTCTCGGCCATCGACTCAGGCAGCCCTGCGCAGTTGAGCGCCATCAACGGCGATTGTCCGCGCGGACTCGCCAAATGGCAGGCCCGTGCCAGCAATTCTTTGCCGGTGCCGGTTTCGCCTTCAATCAATAGCGGTGCATCCAGCGGTGCCATGCGCCGTGCTTCACGCACCACCGCCGCCATCACTTTCGAGCTCTGGAAGATGCTGTCGAAGCCACGCAACTCTTGTTTGCGCACGTTATAGATGCGCTCGCCGACGCGGTCCGCACGGTGCAAGGTCAGCACGGCACCGGCCATGGCCTCGCTGTCGTCGTGTTCCGATTGCAGCGGCGCGATGTCGGCAAGAAAGATGTCGCCCTTGACCTTGACCCGCATGCCGTTGATTCGCGATTTGTTGGCGCGCACCAGTTCCGGCAGATCGAAATCCTCGGCGTAACGCGACAACGGAATCCCCGGCACCTCGTCCACCCGTACCCCGAGCAACTGCGCCGCCGCACGGTTGGCCGCGACGATGGAGCCGCCCATGTCGATCGACAGCACCGGAAATTCCAGCGCGCCGAGCAACGCATTCAACTCCATATGCCGCCGCTCGCTGGGCATCAGCCCTACACGCTTGACGCCGAACACCCCGGCAATCGCCTCGAACTTGGGTCGCAATGCCTGGAACTGAATGTTGATCAGGTTCGGGCAATGCAGATAGATCGCGTTGCCATGCTCACCGCCCACCTCGCCACGGGCGACGTTGATCCCGTACTCCACCAGCAGATTGAGAATGTCGCGCAGGATGCCGATGCGATTCTGGCAGTGGACTTTGATACGCATATAAAGGCCCGAAACAGGTGAAGAGGTGGTCTGACGCCGGAATTTTCTGCGCAGCGCGCAAGATAGTCGTCAAGATTATGTGACAGCCATCGGCCTTTTCAAACCCGACAGTCACCGCAAACACGACTTATCGCACGAAGCGTAACGAAAATTTTACGAATTAAAGAGACTTTTCCTACTCCACCAGTCTTCAACCTGCTGCAACAACGAACGTTCCGGGGTATTTCTCAGTCCATCGCAGGACATAACAAGAACGAAATTCCCCTCGCAGGAGAGCAGTATGAAGCAGACGCAATACGTGGCCCGCGAGCCCGATGCGCAAGGTTTTATCGACTACCCCGCCGAAGAACACGCGGTGTGGAACACGCTGATCACCCGCCAGTTGAAAGTGATCGAGGGTCGCGCGTGCCAGGAATACCTGGACGGTATCGAAAAACTCGGTCTGCCCCACGACCGCATTCCGCAACTGGGCGAGATCAACAAGGTGCTCGGCGAGACTACCGGTTGGCAGGTTGCCCGCGTTCCCGCGCTGATCCCTTTCCAGACCTTTTTCGAATTGCTCGCCAGCAAGCAGTTTCCGGTGGCCACGTTCATTCGCACCCGTGAAGAACTGGACTACCTGCAAGAGCCGGACATTTTCCACGAGATCTTTGGCCACTGCCCGCTGCTGACCAACCCGTGGTTCGCCGAATTCACCCACACCTACGGCAAGCTCGGCCTGCAAGCCACCAAGGAAGAACGCGTTTATCTGGCGCGCCTGTACTGGATGACCATCGAGTTCGGCCTGGTCGACACCCCGCAAGGCAAACGCATCTACGGCGGCGGCATCCTGTCTTCACCGAAAGAAACCGTTTATTCGCTGTCGGACGAGCCCGAGCATCAGGCCTTCGATCCGCTGGAAGCGATGCGCACGCCGTATCGCATCGACATCCTGCAACCGCTGTATTTTGTCCTGCCGAACCTCAAGCGCCTGTTCGACCTGGCCCACGAAGACATCATGGCCATGGTCAAGCAAGGCATGCAGCTGGGTCTGCACGCACCGAAGTTTCCGCCAAAACCAAAAGCCGCGTGACCCGCGACTTTTGCTTACAAGTGAGTCTGTCCGTCGTCGCCACTTTGGTTTAGCGTGGCGACACTGACCGCCAATATAAAAAAATACCTTCAGATTTCAGGAAGTCCACCATGTCCACTTTGAACCAAGCCCATTGCGAAGCCTGCCGTGCCGATGCCCCACAAGTCAGCGATGAAGAACTGCCGATCCTGATCAAGCAGATCCCTGACTGGAACATCGAAGTACGCGACAGCATCATGCAGCTGGAAAAAGTCTTCCTGTTCAAGAATTTCAAGCACGCGCTGGCCTTCACCAACGCCGTCGGCGAGATCTCCGAGGCCGAAGGTCACCACCCGGGTCTGCTGACCGAGTGGGGCAAAGTCACCGTGACCTGGTGGAGCCACTCGATCAAAGGCCTGCACCGCAACGACTTCATCATGGCCGCGCGCACTGACGAAGTGGCCAAGACCGCAGAAGGACGCAAGTAATGCACTTCGACGCCATCGGCCGGGTGCCCGGCGACCCGATCCTCGGCCTGATGGAGGCCTACGCGCAGGACTCCAACCCGCGCAAGTTCGACCTCGGCGTGGGCGTCTACAAGGATGCCCAGGGCCTGACGCCAATCCCCGAGGCGGTGAAAATCGCCGAGGCGCGTCTGGTCGAGAGCCAGGACACCAAGACCTACATCGGTGGCCACGGCAATCCGCTGTTCGGCAAGGTCATCAACGAGCTGGTGCTCGGTGCCGATTCGGCACTGATCGCCGAGCAACGCGCCGGCGCCACCCAGACCCCGGGTGGCACGGGCGCCCTGCGCCTGGCAGCGGATTTCATCGCGCAATGCCTGCCGGGCAAAGGCGTATGGCTGAGCAACCCGACCTGGCCGATCCACGAAACGATTTTCGCGGCCGCCGGGGTCAAGATCAGCCATTACCCGTACGTCGGCAGCGACAACCGCCTCGACGTCGATGCGATGCTCGCCGTGCTCAATGAAGTGCCGAAAGGCGATGTGGTGCTGCTGCACGCGTGCTGCCACAACCCGACCGGTTTCGACCTGAGCCACGACGACTGGCAGCGGGTGCTGGAGGTGGTCCGTCGCCGCGATCTGCTGCCGCTGATCGACTTTGCCTACCAGGGCTTCGGCGACGGTCTGGAGCAGGATGCGTGGTCGACCCGACTGTTCGCCGCCGAGTTGCCCGAGCTACTGATCACCAGCTCCTGCTCGAAGAACTTCGGTTTATATCGCGACCGCACCGGTGCGTTGATTGTGAGCGCGAAAACCGCTGACAAGCTGATCGACATCCGCAGCCAGCTGGCGCACATCGCCCGCAACCTGTGGTCGACGCCACCGGATCACGGCGCGGCTGTCGTCGCCACGATCCTCGCCGACCCGGAGCTGAAACGCCGCTGGGCCGACGAAGTGGAAGCCATGCGCCTGCGCATCGCCCAATTGCGCAGCGGTCTGGTGGAAGCGCTGGAACCGCACGGCCTGCGCGAGCGTTTTGCACACATTGGCGTGCAACGCGGGATGTTTTCCTACACCGGTCTGTCGCCGGAACAGGTGAAAAACCTGCGCGAGCATCACAGCGTGTACATGGTCAGCTCGGGCCGGGCCAACGTTGCCGGGATTGATGCGACGCGTCTCGACTTGCTGGCAGAAGCGATCGCCAACGTCTGCAAATAACTCCCCCTTGTCTTGATCGTTCCCACGCTCCGCGTGGGAACGATCAGGCGCACTCATCGCGAGCAGGCTCGCTCCCACATTTGCCCTGCGTCACCCTGTCGCACTTGTCTAGACAATCCCGCCCGTCGAAACAAATGGATTTAAAAATCTGTTTGTCACTTTTCCTGCTGTATCCTTCGCAGGCTTTCTGAAAGCGCGGATCTACCAGATCTATCAACAGACTTAGCGAGGAGCGCAACCATGCACGAGATTCCGAATCTCCCCTTCCCAAGCCTGCACGAAACTGAGCAGACGACCACGCAACAAGCCGGTGCCCAACAGCCCGAGCCGAAAGAAGCCGCCGAGAGCCGTCCGGCCGACAGCGAAGAGTAAGCAACACCCGCCGTACAGACCGTGTGGAAAGCGCTAACATGCGCTTTCCACACTGCCTGAAACCTGAGCCGCCATGTCCAAAGAATTCGATGAACAACAGGCCGAGATCCTGATCGGTGCCACCGAAAAGATGATCGAGATCTGGAGCCGTCTCTCGCCCGAGAAACAGGCCGCCCTGCTCGCCCGTTTCGGCAGCGAAGAAAACGCGCTGGCCGCACTGGTCACCACGCAATTGGTCGCCCCGGCCAAATAGTTTTACTTTTCCCCGCCCCAGACGCGTCTGCATCGGTATCATGAGCAGCCTATCTATTCTGCTCTTCCCGTGGATCGTAATTCATGTCGTCCTCTATGCCAGAACCCCAGCGTCCCCTGGCGGTCACGCTGCAAGTCGTTTCCATCGTCCTGTTCACCTTCATCGGCTACCTGAACATCGGCATTCCGCTGGCGGTGCTGCCAGGTTATGTGCACAGCGACCTGGGCTTCGGCGCGGTCATCGCCGGGCTGGTAATCAGCGTGCAATACCTCGCCACCCTGCTCAGTCGCCCGTATGCCGGCAAGATCATCGACAACCAGGGCAGTAAACGTGCGGTGATGATTGGTCTGGCCGGGTGTGGCTTGAGCGGTGTGTTCATGCTGATTTCGGCGTGGACGCCCCACCTGCCGCTGCTGAGCCTGATCAGCCTGTTCGTCGGCCGTCTGGTGCTGGGCAGCGCTGAAAGCCTGGTCGGCTCAGGCTCGATCGGTTGGGGCATCGGCCGCGTCGGCGCCGTCAACACAGCCAAAGTCATCTCGTGGAACGGCATCGCCAGTTACGGCGCGCTGGCGGTCGGTGCGCCGCTGGGCGTGTGGCTGGTCAGCCGTTTTGGTTTGTGGAGCATGGGTGTGAGCATTCTGCTGCTGGCCACGCTGGGGCTGCTGCTGGCTTGGCCGAAAACCGCCGCGCCGATCGTGGCCGGCGAGCGTCTGCCATTCATGCACGTTCTCGGTCGCGTCTTCCCGCATGGCTGCGGACTGGCGCTGGGCTCGATCGGTTTCGGCACCATCGCCACCTTCATCACCCTGTATTACGCCACGCAGCACTGGGATAACGCGGTGCTGTGCCTGAGCCTGTTCGGCGCCAGCTTCATTGGTGCGCGGCTGCTGTTCGGCAACCTGATCAACCGCCTCGGCGGCTTTCGCGTGGCGATTGCCTGCCTGTCGGTGGAAACCCTGGGTCTGCTGTTGTTGTGGCTGGCGCCGGACGCGCATTGGGCATTGGCCGGTGCGGCATTGAGCGGTTTCGGTTTCTCGCTGGTGTTCCCGGCGCTGGGCGTGGAAGCCGTGAACCTGGTGCCGGCCTCCAGCCGAGGCGCGGCAGTCGGGGCCTATTCGTTGTTCATCGACTTGTCGCTGGGGATCACCGGGCCGCTGGCGGGTGCGATTGCAGCGGGCTTCGGTTTTGCCTCGATATTCCTGTTCGCCGCCCTCGCCGCGCTGAGCGGTCTGGCATTGAGCGTCTATCTGTACCGCCACACGGCGAAGTACCGCGAAGACTAGAAATCCACCTTGCCGCGCCCGGCCTTGATGCTGCCGCGCTTGGTTTTCGATTCGAGCCGACGCTTCTTTGAACCCAGCGTCGGCTTGGTCGGCCGGCGCTTCTTCTCGACCTTGGTGGCGCTGAGAATCAGCTCGGTCAAACGTTCCAGCGCATCGGCGCGATTCTGTTCCTGCGTGCGATATTGCTGGGCCTTGATGATCAGCACACCGTCGCCGGTGATGCGACTGTCACGCAGCGCCAGCAGACGCTCCTTGTAGAATTCGGGCAAGGACGAGGCCGGAATGTCGAAGCGCAGGTGCACGGCGCTGGAGACCTTGTTGACGTTCTGCCCTCCGGCGCCCTGGGCGCGGATGTACGTCAGTTCGATCTCTGCGTCCGGCAGATGCACATTGTTGGAAATCACCAGCATGGAAACTCTACCTTCAAGTCGCTAAGCGACAGACAACCCCAGTTCGGACAACAGCATCGATGCCTGGGCCCGGGAAATCACCGCCCCTTTGAACAGTTTGGCATCGTTGAGCCGAAAGCCGCTCAAATCAGCACCGCGCAGGTCGGCATCGGTAAACCTGGCGCCATTGATCCGTGCGTGAGCCAGGCTGCACTCGATGAACTCGGCCTTGCGAAAGTCGGCATCGCTCAAGTCCGCATCGGAGAAATCCAGACCGTTCAACGTCGTGCGGGCGAACGACATGCCGGCCAGAAATGCGCTGTTGAGTCGGGTCTCACTGAACGACAGACCCAGGCTGGAGGTGTGACTGAAGTTGGCACCGGTCAGCTTGCAGCCGGTGAAAGCGACCTGCGCCAGTTTCGCCCGCTGCCAGCGTGTGTTGTTCAAATCGCAACTGCTGAACGAGGCCTCCAGCAACTGCGCCGCTTCGAACACCGCGTGGGCACCCCGGCAGCCCTTCCATTGAGTCGTTTCGAGGCGGGCACCGAGAAATTGCGTGCGCAGCAGAATGCAGCGCTGGAACTCGGCGCGATCCAGCGTCAGTCGCGACAGATCGACATCGGTGAAATCCACCCCGATAAACCGCAGCGGCAAGCGCTGGGACGCGATCAACGCCTGCACATCATCACGCGTCAGCGCGTCTCCTTCGACCTCGTAGTGCGTTTGCACCTGATCCATGCCCGACTCCTTCGCGATTCAATTGGCGCCGGCAGTCTATCGTCACTTCGCGTAGGACCGGGCACAAAAAAGCCGGCGGAAGCCGGCTATTTTGTTGTCGTCCGTTGCCTACTTGGCCGCGGCCCCAAGCACCGCGCGTTGATCGCTGCGCTTGTTCTTGATCACGTAGCAGACCCACATGAACACCACCCACACCGGGATCGCGTACACCGAGATCTGAATGCCCGGGATCAGCAGCATCACGCCGAGGATGAACAGGACGAACGCCAGGCAGATGTAGTTGCCGTACGGGTACCACAGCGCCTTGAACAGCGGCTTCTGATTGGTCTTGTTCATGTGCTGGCGGAACTTGAAGTGCGAGAAGCTGATCATCGCCCAGTTGATCACCAGCGTTGCAACCACCAGCGACATCAGCAGTTCCAGCGCGTGTTGCGGGATCAGGTAGTTGAGCAGCACCGCCACCAGAGTCACTGCCGCCGACGCCAGGATCGAACGCACCGGCACGCCGCGCTTGTCGATCTTCGCCAGCGCTTTCGGCGCATCGCCCTGCTCGGCCATGCCCAGCAGCATGCGGCTGTTGCAGTAGGTGCCGCTGTTGTACACCGACAATGCCGCGGTCAGTACCACGAAGTTGAGGATGTGCGCAGCGGTGTTGCTGCCAAGCATCGAGAACACCTGCACGAACGGGCTGCCGCTGTAGGAATCGCCCGAAGCGTTGAGGGTTTCCAGCAGGCTGTCCCACGGGGTCAGCGACAACAGGATCACCAGCGCGCCGATGTAGAAAATCAGGATCCGGTAGATCACCTGGTTGATCGCTTTCGGGATCACGGTTTTCGGCTTGTCGGCTTCGGCTGCGGTGAAACCGAGCATTTCCAGACCGCCGAAGGAGAACATGATGATCGCCATGGCCATTACCAGACCGCTGACGCCGTTCGGGAAGAAGCCACCGTGGGACCACAGGTTGCTAACGGCCGCCTGCTCGCCGCCATGGCCGCTGACCAGCAGATAACTGCCCAGGGCGATCATGCCGACGATCGCCACGACCTTGATGATCGCGAACCAGAATTCGGCTTCACCGAAGACTTTGACGTTGGCCAGGTTGATCGCATTGATCAGCACGAAGAACGCGGCAGCGGTGACCCAGCTCGGGATCTCCGGCGCCCAGTAGTGGATGTATTTGCCGACCGCGGTCAGCTCCGACATGCCCACCAGGATGTACAGGATCCAGCAGTTCCAGCCCGACAGGAAACCGGCAAAACCGCCCCAGTATTTGTGCGCAAAGTGGCTGAAAGAGCCGGCCACCGGCTCTTCGACGATCATTTCGCCGAGCTGGCGCATGATCATGAAGGCGATGAAGCCGCAGATGGCGTAGCCGAGGATCATCGACGGGCCGGCGGATTTCAGCACCCCGGCCGAGCCGAGGAACAATCCGGTACCGATCGCGCCACCGAGGGCGATCAGTTGAATATGGCGATTTTTCAGGCCGCGTTTCAGCTCGCCTGATTGCGAGTTTTGTCCACTCATGAAAAAGGTCTCACGCAAGGTTTGATGATGTTCAGTAGACGTTGCTGCAAGGTTGCGATTTCAGCCAACCTTGATCAAACCCCAGCGCAGGCACCAGGAATTCAGCTTTTTTACAACGGTCATGCGTCACCTGTTTGTTTTTATCTGTGACGAAATCGAACCCGACACGCTCGTGACGCGGCGGAGTGAACAAGGCGGATAAACCTTGAGGTTTGCGCGATTACGCAGAGGGTCACAGTTAAAACGCGGCGCATTGTACACCGCTAACCCCCTGCTGCCAGACCTCGCCGGATCAGCGTGTCGGTTGCCGGGATTGCATGTGTCCACCCCGGGAGGCCCGGGCGGCTGCAAAAATTGAGTCAGGCCTTTGCAGGCCATCGGCGTGGACGATGGAAAATCCGCCCAACGTGGAGAAGTGAAAATGGATATCGGCGTTCATTGCGCCTCCTTCTTGTTATGCACCTGCACGACAGGCATGCAGCGCATCTCACCTTCCAAACGTCGCTGAAACAAGCGCGCCAGAGCGCCGCGCAAGGCCCGGCGGGACTGGCTCCGGCAGATTTTCCTTACAGTCTGATAAAGACACCCGATTTAAGGGTCTGCGACGGCCTTTTCGTAAATATTCACTGACAGTGCGTAACGTAAAGTTTCCACTCCAGACCCATCGAAGCCCGGAGCAGCGATTGACGTTAGCTGACTAACTATTTGAAAGGCGTTAAGTTTTTTGTTTTAAAACAAGAAAAACACGCCTGAAAAAAGAAATAAAAAGTCCAAAAAAAAACGCCAACCCTAAGGTTGGCGTTTCTGTTTTTCAGCTTGAAGCTTGCCGCTCGAAGCTTACAACCGCGTTATTCCGGCTTCTTGCGACCGAAACCCGGACGCTGGCCGGAACCGGCCGGTGCGCCACGGCGCTTGCCCGACGGCTTGTCATCGTCAGCCAGCTTGATGCCTGGACGCTTCGGCGCCGGCTTGGCCGGACGCTTGGTGTCGGCTGGACGATCCGCCACCGGCGTACCGCGACCTTCGCCCCGCTCGGTACGGCCATTGGCCGGACGCGGAGTGCGTGGACCGCGCTCGCCATCCGGACGCGCTGCCGGCTTGCGGCCTGGACGCTCGCCTTCGATCTGCGGCTCGCGGACCGGACGTGGACCGGCGCCAATCGGTGCACCGTTGGCCGGACGCAGGGTGCGCACGCGCTCGGTACGGGCCATCGGACGCGACGACTTGCGCTGCATCCGGTCGAGCTTGTCTTTGCTCTTGGCGTTCAGTTGCGGCATGGCCACCGGGGTCAGGCCGACTTCGGCGCTCAGCACGTCGACTTCGTACTGGCTCATTTCGCGCCAGCGGCCCATCGGCAGGTCGGAGTTGAGGAAAACCGGGCCGAAACGCACGCGCTTCAGGCGGCTGACCACCAGGCCCTGGGATTCCCACAGGCGACGTACTTCACGGTTACGGCCTTCCATCACCACGCAGTGATACCAGTGGTTGAAGCCTTCGCCGCCCGGTGCCTGTTGAATGTCGGTGAAACGCGCCGGGCCGTCTTCCAGCACAACGCCGGCCTTCAGGCGCTCGATCATTTCGTCATCGACTTCGCCACGTACACGCACCGCGTACTCACGATCCATCTCGTAGGACGGGTGCATCAGGCGGTTGGCCAGCTCACCGTCGGTGGTGAACATCAGCAGACCGGTGGTGTTGATGTCGAGACGACCGATGTTGATCCAGCGGCCTTCTTTCGGACGCGGCAGCTTGTCGAACACGGTCGGACGGCCTTCCGGGTCGTCACGGGTGCAGATCTCGCCATCGGGCTTGTTGTACATGATCACGCGGCGCACCGACTCGGCGGCTTCTTCGCGCTTGATGACTTTGCCATCAATGGTGATGGCGTCGTGCATGTCGACACGCAGGCCCAAGGTGGCGTCTTTGCCATTGACCTTGATGCGGCCGGCAGCGATCCAGGATTCGACATCACGGCGCGAGCCGACGCCGATACGGGCGAGGACTTTCTGCAGCTTTTCGCCTGCTGGGCCGATTTCCTGGTCGTCTTTCTGATTGATGTCACTCATCTGGGCACCTCCCGGTGTGGTCTGTTCAGCGGCGCTGAATGAGCCGCTGAGGCGTTGAAATCTGGGTTTTCGGGCGAAGGGATAGCCGAAGGGTCGCGAATCATACGCGGATGTGGCCGCGCGCGCATCAGAGACTAGTCGATCAGGGCAAGGTTATTTCTTTTTCCGCCGACCGGTGGCCCCGAGCTTGATCAGACGCAGCGCGGCTTCGGCCAGCACAGTGCGCTTGTCGTCCTTGTCGAGTTTCTTCCAGGCCCGTATCTCGCGCTTGCTGCGCCCGCAACCGAGGCAGATGTCGTCGCTGAACTTGCAGACGCTGATGCACGGGTCTTTGGTCGAGCTCATGCTCAATCCTCGAACTCGCGACGTTCGGCTTCGATGGCTTCGGCCAGGGCGCGGGCCTCGGCCTCTTCTTCGCTCAACTCTTCCTCGGCGGCGGGTTCCGGTGCGGGCTGTTCAAGCCGGGCGACGGCGGCCAGCAGCTTTTCCCGGGCTTCGGCCACGCCGAGCACATCGTCTTCCTGCTCAGGCTCGGGCTCGAATTCAGGCTCATGCTCAAATTCAGTTTCGAACTCATCCTCAACCGGCGGCTCGACCGGATCGAACTCAACCCCGGTCGGCATCGATTCACCGCCCGCCCCGTCACGCAGCAAGTCGTCAAAGTCGGTCTTGATCCCCTCCTCCATGCTGTCCAGTTCCAGCAGAAGGGTGTGGAAACTGGTTTCTTCCTTCGGCTCATCCGGCTCGGCACTGGCGTCGGCCAGCTCCTGCAAGCCCGGTGGCACGGGAGCGTCGTCGAAGTCGAGCACCGGATCCGCCTCGATTTCGCGCAACTCGGCCAGCGGCGGCAGGTCGTCAAGGTTCTTCAGGTTGAAGTGGTCGAGAAACGCCTTGGTGGTGGCGAACATCGCCGGTTTGCCCGGCACGTCGCGGTAACCGACGATGCGGATCCACTCACGCTCCATCAGCGTCTTGACGATGTTGGTGTTGACCGCCACGCCCCGCACATCCTCGATCTCGCCTCGGGTGATCGGCTGGCGATAGGCGATCAACGCCATGGTTTCCAGCAGCGCCCGGGAATAGCGCTGCGGGCGCTCTTCCCACAGTCGACCGACCCACGGCGCGAACTTCTCGCGGATTTGCAGGCGATAGCCCGACGCAACTTCCTTGAGCTCGAACGCCCGGCCTTCGCAGGATTTGCCGAGCAGGGTCAGGGCTTTCTTGAAGACCGGCGGTTCCGGGCGCTCACCTTCTTCGAACAGTTCATACAGGCGCTCGAGGGATTGCGGCTTTCCCGAGGCCAACAGAAAGGCTTCAAGCAGGGACGCCAGCTCGCGGGGTTCAGTCAGGTTCATATCGGGACTCGTTATTCGGCTCGGGCTCGCACGTGGATCGCGGCGAACGGCTCATTCTGCACCAGCTCGATCAGGGATTCCTTGACCAGTTCAAGGATCGCCATGAAGGTCACCACCACCCCGAGCTTGCCCTCCTCGGCGGTGAACAGCTCGACGAACGGCACAAACCCGCCGCCCTTGAGCCGCTCCAGCACATCGCTCATACGCTCGCGGGTGGACAGCGCCTCGCGGCTGACCTGATGGCTTTCGAACATGTCGCCCCGGCGCAGCACTTCGGCCATGGACATCAGGATTTCTTCCAGCGCCACGTCGGGCAAGAGTTTGCGCGCCCGGGCTTCCGGAGCATCGAGCTTGGGCACGATCACGTCGCGACCGACCCGGCTCAGGCCATCGATGCCTTCGGCGGCAGCCTTGAACCGTTCGTACTCCTGCAGGCGACGAATCAGCTCGGCGCGCGGGTCGTCCTCTTCGTCCTCGACGGTTTCGGCCCGAGGCAGCAGCATCCGCGACTTGATCTCGGCCAGCATCGCGGCCATCACCAGGTATTCGGCGGCCAGTTCCAGACGCACCGACTGCATAAGCTCGACATAACCCATGTACTGGCGGGTGATTTCCGCCACCGGGATGTCGAGGATGTTGATGTTCTGTTTGCGGATCAGGTACAGCAGCAGATCGAGCGGGCCTTCGAAGGCTTCGAGGAAGACTTCCAGCGCGTCGGGCGGGATGTACAGGTCCAGCGGCATTTCCGTGACGGCCTGGCCATAGACCATGGCAAACGGCAGTTCCTGCTGGGCACCGGCCTGGGGATCAACGGTTTCCACTGCGGACATTCAGGCCTCGACCATGAATGGGGCAGGATCGCCGCAACCGACGCGGATCACTTCCGGATCATCGCCCGTGAGGTCGATCACGGTGGAGGCCTTGATACCGCCGGAACCGCCGTCGATGATCAGGTCGACCTGATGCTCGAGCAACTGGCGCATTTCGTACGGATCGCTCAACGGGTCTTCATCGCCCGGCATGATCAGGGTCACGCTCATCAACGGCTCTCCCAGTTCGGCCAGCAGCGCCAGCGCGATCGGATGGCTCGGCACCCGCAGACCGATGGTGCGTTTCTTCGGATGCAGCAGCAGGCGCGGCACTTCGCGGGTGGCGTTGAGGATGAAGGTGTACGGCCCTGGCAAGTGGGCTTTGAGGATTCGAAACGTCCCGGTGTCGATCTTGGCGTAATTGCCCAGTTGCGAAAGGTCGCTGCAGATCAGTGCGAAGTTGTGCTTTTCGTCAAGCTGACGCAGGCGTCGAACGCGCTCGATGCCGTTCTTGTCGCCGATCTGGCAGCCGATTGCGTAGGAGGAGTCCGTGGGATAGACCACCACTCCGCCCTTGCGGATGATCTCGACCGCCTGTTTGATCAGGCGCGCTTGCGGGTTTTCCGGATGAATCTGGAAAAATTGACTCACATTCTCTACCTGTTCAGACGGCGGCAATAACTGTGTCATGTTTGAACCGACACCACAGGGGTGGAAGGTCCTCCGGCACCGGCCGGTACTGGCCGATCTCGGACCAGCCACCAGGGCCATGGAAATCACTGCCGGCGCTGACCAGCAGACCGAACTCACGGGCAAGGATTGCCAGGCTGCCCACCTGTTCCGCAGGCTGATGACCGTTGACCACTTCGATCGCATGCCCGCCTGCTTGAATATAGTCGGCAATCAGCTTTCGGCGCTTGCTGTGGGTGAAATCGTAGTGCCACGGATGCGCCAGGCTGACCCAGGCGCCGGCGGCTCGCAGCGTGCCGACGGTGTCTTCGAGGGTCGGCCAATGCTGCTTGACGTCCCCAAGCTTGCCGGCGCCGAGCCATTTGCGAAACGCCTCGGCGCGATCCTTTACAAAACCTTCACGCACCATCCAGTCGGCGAAATGCGGGCGGGCCGGCGCGTTACCGCTGTCGCCCAGTTCCTGCTGGATCTGCCGCGCGCCGTCGAGCGCATTCGGCATGCCCTTGAGGGCGAGCTTGCGGCTTATTTCCTCAGACCGCAGCCAGCGGCCGTCGTGCAACTGGGCAATCGCCTCGACCAGCGGCGCGGCGTTGACGTCGAAACCGTAGCCGAGTACGTGAATGGTCGCCCCGCCCCAGGTGCAGGACAACTCGACGCCGTTGACCAGTTGCATGCCCAGCGCCTCGGCGGCCGTGCGCGCTTCGGCGAGGCCTTCTAGGGTGTCGTGATCGGTCAGGGCCAGGACTCGCACGCCGTTCTCGAACGCACGCGCAACCAGTGCCGCAGGCGCCAGGGCGCCGTCGGAGGCCGTGCTGTGGCAGTGCAAATCGACATTCACGGGGATGTGTAACCTCAAATCAGCTGGCGCTATCGCGCGCCCATATGTTTGTTATTATGCCGCCACATCCAGCTTCTGGCTCTCACTGTGAAACAATTCATCGATTTCATCCCGCTTCTGCTGTTCTTCATCGTCTACAAACTCGATCCACGCACCGTCGACGTTGCCGGCCATGAACTGACGGTAGGCGGCATTTACAGTGCAACCGCCGTGCTGATCATCAGCTCCCTGGTGGTGTACGGCGCGATCTTCATCAAGCAGCGCAAGCTGGAGAAGAGCCAGTGGCTGACGCTGGTCGCCTGCCTCGTGTTCGGCAGCCTGACCCTGGCCTTTCACAGCGAAACCTTCCTGAAATGGAAAGCCCCGGTGGTCAACTGGCTGTTCGCCCTGGCCTTCATCGGCAGCCATTTCATCGGTGACCGCCTGCTGATCAAGCGCATCATGGGCCACGCGCTGACCCTGCCGGATCCGGTCTGGACCCGTTTGAACATCGCCTGGATCGGTTTCTTCCTGTTCTGCGGTGCCGCCAACCTGTTCGTCGCCTTCACCTTCCAGGACTACTGGGTGGACTTCAAGGTGTTCGGCAGCCTGGGCTTGACCGTGCTGTTCCTGGTCGCTCAAGGCATCTACCTGTCCCGTCACCTGCACGACGCCGATACCACAACGCCAAAAACCGAGGACTGACATGCTCTACGCCATCATTGCCACCGACGTCGCCAACTCCCTGGAAGCCCGCCTCGCTGCGCGCCCGGCACACCTTGAACGCCTGCAAGTGCTCAAGGGCGAAGGCCGCATCGTACTGGCCGGCCCGCACCCGGCGGTCGACAGCAATGATCCGGGCGCAGCAGGTTTCAGCGGCAGCCTGATCGTTGCCGAATTCGACTCCCTGAGCGCGGCGCAAGCCTGGGCCGATGCCGACCCGTACATCGCCGCCGGCGTTTACGCCAACGTGATCGTCAAGCCGTTCAAGCAAGTCCTGCCGTAGCCGCCCCCGCCAATGTCCCCACGCGATGAACCTTGTCGGTTCATCGCGTTCTCAATCGCTCATTATTCTCGTTTGCCGGCCGACAACCTGCCCAATATCCATTTGGAAACAGGAGTCGCGATGCGCAAGGGTCCGTTGTGTCTGATGTTGGTCACGTTGTCGATCGTGGCGCCCGCCCATGGTGAAGAAAGCACCGAAGGCGGCAGCTCCACACCGCTTTCGTTGAGCGCCGGCAGTCAGATCACCGAGTTGCAGCAGCGCCTGAAGGCCAGCGAGCAGCAACGGGAAGAACTGAGCAAACAACTGCAAAACGCCGACAACACCCGCGAAAGCGCCCAGCTCGCCCGGCTGCGCCAAGAGAACCAGCGTCTGAAGCTGCAACTCAAGGAAGCCCAGGCCAGCCCGCTGCCGCGCCTGCTTACCGAACAGCAGCAATGGTTCGTCACCGGGGCCGGGGTAGCGCTATTGGCGCTGCTCTGCGGTATCTTTGCCAGTGGAGCAAGCCGAAAACGTCGGCAATGGCTAAATTGAGTGAGTCATGAGCGAGCTGTTACTGATTGATGATGACCAGGAGTTGTGCGAACTCCTGAGTAGCTGGCTGAGCCAGGAAGGCTTTCAGGTCCGGGCCTGCCACGATGGTCAGAGCGCCCGCAAGGCGCTGGCCGAAACCGCGCCGGCGGCCGTGGTGCTGGACGTGATGCTGCCCGACGGCAGCGGTCTGGAACTGCTCAAGCAATTGCGCAGCGATCACGCCGACCTGCCGGTGTTGATGCTCTCGGCCCGGGGCGAGCCGCTGGACCGGATCCTCGGCCTGGAACTGGGCGCCGACGATTACCTGGCCAAACCCTGCGATCCGCGCGAACTGACCGCCCGCCTGCGCGCCGTGCTGCGCCGCAGTCATCCGGCCGCAGTGTCGACCCAGCTCGAGCTGGGCGACCTGAGCTTCAGCCCGGTGCGCGGCGTGGTCAGTATCGACGAAAAGGAATTCACCCTCACCGTGTCCGAAAGTCGCCTGCTCGAAGCCCTGCTCAAGCAACCGGGCGAGCCGCTGGACAAACAGGAACTGGCGCAGATCGCCCTCGGCCGCAAGCTGACCCTGTACGACCGCAGCCTGGACATGCACGTCAGCAACCTGCGCAAAAAGATCGGCCCGCACGCCGACGGTCGCCCGCGCATCGTTGCCCTGCGCAGCCGTGGCTACTACTACAGCCTCTGATCGTCTGTCAGTTTTGTCAGGTCGGCGCGAAAACGTGTTTACCCAAGCTTTACACAGCGCTGACCGCCGCTGACCTTGATCTCCGTAATCTGTACTCATCCGGAACGTACCGGGAACGAGACAAAGGAGATTCACCATGCGCAAGACTCTTATCGCTCTGATGTTTGCCGCTGCCCTGCCGACCGTCGCCATGGCCATGCCACAGGATGGCGGCCCGATGGGTGGCCCGCTGGACGGCCCGCGCCATGGCGGTCAGATGCACGGCATGCACGGCAAAGGCCCGTACAGCCAGCTGGACCTGTCCCGCGAACAGCGCGAGCAGATCCGCAAGATCATGGGCGAGCAGATGCACGAGCGTAAGCAGACGGTCGACAAATACCTGGAGAAACTCTCGCCAGCCGACCAGAAAGCCATGAAGGACGAGATGGCGGCCAACCACAAGAAAGCCGAGTCCGATGTCCGCGCCGTGTTGAAACCGGATCAACAGAAGAAATTCGACGAGATCCAGAAGAAACAGGCCGAGCGTCGCGCCGAATGGGCCGAGTTCAAAGCCTGGAAAGCGCAACAGCCGCAAAAGGCGCAATAATGTTCTAGCGTCATGCCCCGACCCAACGGCTCACCGCCGTTGGGTTTTCTTTGTTTGAGGATTTTCTGTGCGTTCATTGTTCTGGCGTATCCTCGCCAGCTTCTGGCTGGCCATCGCTCTGGTTGCAGGGCTTTCCATTCTGCTGGGGCACATGCTCAACCAGGACGCGTGGATCCTCAGCCGCCATCCGGGCCTCAACACTCTGGCCGCCGAATGGACGCAGACTTACGAAGCCCAGGGCGAAAACGCCGCCCAGGACATCCTCGAACAGCGCAAGCGCCAGTACCACATCGACGTGCAAGTGCTGAACGAAACCGGCGACCCGGTGGTGCGCGGCACCTTCCCCCGGCGCGCGGCCGCCTTCGAGGCGCGGCAGAACAACGATGACCGTCGCCTGCCATGGCGCCGTCTGACCGACGAATTCACCAGCGACAAAAGCGGCGACACCTACCTCTTCATCTACCGCATCCCGCACCCCGAACTCGACGCCTGGCACCGCGAAAGCCTACTCTGGCCATTGAGTGCGCTGGGCATTGCGTTGGTGGTGCTGACCCTGTTCAGCCTGCTGGTGACGTTTTCCATCACTCGCCCGCTCAGTCGCCTGCGCGGTGCAGTGCATGACCTCGGCCAGACCACCTATCAACAGAACAGCCTGGCGCAACTGGCCAACCGTCGGGATGAATTCGGTGTGCTGGCCAATGACTTCAACCGCATGGGTGCCCGTCTGCAAAGCCTGATCGGCAGTCAGCGTCAGTTGCTGCGTGATGTCTCCCACGAATTGCGCTCGCCGCTGGCACGCCTGCGCATCGCCCTGGCACTGGCCGAACGGGCCAGCCCGGAAGAACGGGAAAAACTCTGGCCTCGCCTGACCCGCGAGTGTGATCGGCTGGAAGCGCTGATCAGTGAAATTCTGGTGCTGGCGCGGGTCGATGCCGACAACGCCAGCGCCGAAGACGTGGATCTGAATGCCTTGCTCGCCACCCTGCAAAAGGACGCGCAGCTGGGCTCGCCAGAGCAGACCGTGCGTCTGGAGGCCGAGCCGGCACTCAATCTGACAGGCTGGCCGACCATGATCGAGCGCGCCGTGGACAACCTGCTGCGCAATGCCCAGCGCTTCAACCCGGTCGGGCAGTCGATTGAAATGCAGGCGTCACGTCAGGGTGAGCGGATCGTGGTCAGCGTGCGTGACCATGGGCCGGGGGTGCAGGCCGAGCATCTAAGCCAGTTGGGCGAACCGTTTTATCGGGCGCCGGGGCAGACCGCTGCCGGGCATGGCCTGGGACTGGCGATTGCCCGGCGGGCGGCGGAGCGGCATGGCGGGACGCTGGTGCTGGCCAATCACCCGCAGGGCGGGTTTGTGGCCAGTCTTGAGTTGCCGCTGGTGCCTGGGGCGATTGTCCAGCCCTAAATAGCTGCCCTCACCCCAGCCCTCTCCCGGAGGGAGAGGGAGCCGACCGAGGTGTCTTGCGTCATACATCAACCTGAAAAATCGAGTCGATTATGGATCTGCCAAGCACGTGAACCGAGTCAATTCCGGACTCGGCAAAGCTCTTCCAGGTCGGTGAACCTCTGAAGCATCCCCCAATCAGTCCCCTCTCCCCCCGGGAGAGGGTTAGGGTGAGGGCGCTTTTTAAGCTTTTAAGGCCCTTTAAGCCTTACCCGGCCAGGCACTGACAAACTCCGCCAGATCAACCTTCTCGGCCACCCGCGGTTCTTTCTGCGGCGTGCCGAGGTAAAGGAAGGCAATCACCTCTTCGTCATCCGTCAGGCCCAAACCCTTGGCGACATGTTTCGAATAAGCCAGATCACCCGTGCGCCACACCGCGCCAATCCCCTGCGCGTAAGCGGCCAGCAGAATCCCGTGCGCCGCACAGCCCGCCGCCAGCAACTGCTCGGCCTTCGGGTATTTGACGTAATCCTGCAATTTGGCGATGACCACGACCACCAGCGGCGCCCGCAGCGGGCCGTTGCGGGCCTTGTCGATCATCGCTTCGGTGACTTCGCCTTCCTGCATTTTTGCAGCTTCGGCCAGCAACTCGCCCATCTGCTCACGCGCCGTGCCTTCGACGGTCAGGAAGCGATACGGCTGCAAATGGCCGTGATCCGGTGCGCGGGTCGCGGCGGCGAACAGCACTTCGCGCTGTTCGGCGGTGGGGGCCGGATCGATCAGTCGTGGAACGGAAACACGGTTGAGCAAAGCGTCGAGAGCCTGCATCGGCCACCTCCTGAAAAAAATGTCCGGCTATTCTAGCTGCAAGTGATCCAGACGCGTCGGTTTACATGCCTTGCACCGCAGGTAGAATGGCGCCCTTCCCACATCAGCCCGAGCGGACTTCATGGCGTTGCCGACCTTACGGATCATTGGTTTCATCATCGGCATCTTCCTGATCACCCTGGCCATCGCCATGGTCGTGCCCATGGCCACCCTGGTGATTTTCGAGCGCACCGGCGATCTGCCGTCGTTCCTCTGGGCGAGCATGATCACCTTCCTCGCCGGCCTGGCGCTGGTGATTCCCGGTCGCCCGGAGCACATTCACCTGCGCCCCCGGGACATGTACCTGCTGACCGTCAGCAGCTGGCTGGTGGTGTGCATCTTTGCTGCACTGCCGTTTTTGCTGACCCAGCACATCAGCTACACCGACTCGTTCTTCGAAAGCATGTCCGGCATCACGGCCACCGGCTCGACCGTGCTCAACCATCTGGACGACATGTCCCCCGGCATCCTGATGTGGCGCTCGCTGCTGCACTGGATCGGCGGCATCGGCTTCATCGGCATGGCGGTGGCGATCCTGCCGCTGCTGCGCATCGGTGGCATGCGGCTGTTCCAGACCGAATCCTCGGACCGCTCGGAGAAGGTCATGCCCCGCTCGCACATGGTGGCGCGGCTGATCGTGGCGGCGTACGTCGGCATCACGATTCTCGGCAGCCTGGCGTTCTGGTGGGCCGGGATGAGCCCGTTCGATGCGATCAACCACGCGATGTCGGCGATTTCCACCGGCGGGTTCTCGACCTCCGACCAGTCCCTGGCCAAGTGGACGCAACCGGCGGTGCACTGGGTCGCGGTGGTGGTGATGATTCTCGGCAGCCTGCCGTTCACCCTGTACGTGGCGACGCTGCGCGGCAACCGCCGGGCGTTGATCAAGGATCAACAGGTGCAGGGTCTGCTCGGGATGTTGCTGGTGACCTGGCTGGTGCTCGGCACCTGGTACTGGTGGACCACCAACCTGCATTGGCTGGACGCGCTGCGGCATGTGGCGCTGAACGTGACGTCAGTGGTCACCACCACCGGTTTCGCGCTGGGCGACTACAGCCTGTGGGGCAACTTCTCGCTGATGCTGTTCTTCTATCTGGGCTTCGTCGGCGGCTGCTCCGGCTCGACGGCGGGCGGGATCAAGATCTTCCGTTTCCAGGTCGCCTACATCCTGCTCAAGGCCAACCTTAACCAGCTGATTCACCCGCGAGCGGTGATCAAGCAGAAGTACAACGGTCATCGCCTCGACGAGGAAATCGTTCGTTCGATTCTGACCTTTTCGTTCTTCTTCGCCATCACCATCTGCGTGATCGCCCTGCTGCTGTCGCTGTTGGGCGTGGACTGGATGACGGCGTTGACCGGTGCCGCCAGCACCGTCTCCGGCGTCGGCCCGGGCCTGGGCGAGACCATCGGCCCGGCCGGCAACTTCGCCAGCCTGCCGGATGCGGCCAAGTGGATTCTGTCGTTCGGCATGCTGCTCGGCCGACTGGAGATCATTACGGTGTTTGTACTGTGTATTCCGGCGTTCTGGCGTCACTGATCGCCTTCGGCGCCTCGAGCAACCGCGCCCGGTAATCGCCGGGCGTGGTGTCGAACCAGCGGCGGAAGGCGCGGAAGAAATTGCTCGGGTCGGCAAAGCCCAGCAGATAGGCAATCTCCAGCAAGGTCATGCTCGGCTGCGCCAGATATTGCTCGGCGAGTTCGCGGCGGGTGTCGTCGAGCAACTGCTGAAAACTGGTGCCCTCCTCCTGCAAGCGTCGTTGCAAGGTGCGCTGGGACAAGTGCAGGGTCTGCGCCACAGTGTCGCGCTTCGGCTCGCCCTGCGGCAGCAGGCGGCACAGCACCTGACGCGCCTTGTGCGTCACGCGACTTTCGGAAAACCGCGCCAGATATTCCCCGGCAAACCGGTCATGCAGCAGCGCCATCGCCTCGTTGGCGGTGGGCAGTGGCGCTTCCATGTCGGCCCGCTCGAAGATCAGCGCGTCATACGGCGCGTTGAACACCAGCGGTGCATGAAAGGCTCGTTTATAGGGTTCAAGATCATCCGGCTGGTCGCCCTGCACCAGCACTTTGCGCGGGTGCAGCGTGCGTCCGGTCAGCCAGCCGCACAACGCGAGCGCGCAGGCCAGCGAGGCTTCGGCACTTTGCCGGGTCGGCGGCAGATGATCGCCGTGCACCGTCAGGATCAGCGCATAACCTTCGTCGAGCAGGCGAAAACTCAGGTCGGCACTTTCGGCGATGATCCGCTGATAACGCACCAGTCGCTGAAAACCTTCCGCCAGCGTATTGCTGGACATCAGCGCATAGCCCGCTACATGAAACGAAGCCGGCCGCACCACCTTGCCCATATTCAGGCCGATCGCCGGATTGCCGGACAGCTCGACCGCCCGTTGCCAGAGTCGGGTCATGGAATCCTGCGGGAAGCGTGCGTCCGGGTCCTCCAGCGCCGCGTAGTCGAGCCCCAGCTGTCTGAACAAAACCCGGCAATCCAGGCCGTCCATTTCCAGTGCTTTGACAATCCCCATCGCCCAGCTTGCAGAAGTCGTTCGTTCGCTCATGGCGTTTTTTCTTGGATGACATGGTGAGCCGCATACTACGGCCGATTTCCCAAGGATAGTAAAGTGGCGCCGATTGTCACTGGCCGACGCCATTGATCACTCTAGACTCAAATAAGCTACCCGCCGAACAACTTGCAATCAGAACAATAACCACAGAGATCGCAGTCGTGGAAACCATCAAGCATTTCAACAGCTTCGCCGAGTTCTATCCGTATTACCTCAGCGAGCACGGCAACAGCACCTGCCGTCGCCTGCATTTCATCGGCACGACGCTGGTGATCTTCATTCTCGCCCTGACCATCGCCAAGGGCGCCTGGCTGCTTTTACTTGCGTTGCCGCTGGCGGGCTACAGCTTTGCCTGGGTCGGTCATTTCTTTTTCGAGAAAAACCGCCCGGCCACCTTCCAGCACCCGTTCTACAGCCTGCTCGGCGACTTCGTCATGTACCGCGACATGATCCTGGGCCGCGTGCCGTTCTAGAAATTCCGACAAGAGGACTGCCGATGAATGCCACTGCCCGTTTCACCCACATGAAGGACGGCACACAGGACGACTGGGCGATCATTGCGGCGGATTTCAGCGCCTACGCCCGTCAGTTGCCGGGCCGGATCATGGCCCACCTGAAACTGCTCGAAGGCGATTTCGGCGGTTTCCCGGTGGATCGCCTGACCCACTCGCTGCAAACCGCCACCCGCGCCTTTCGCGACGGCCGCGACGAGGAATACGTGGTCTGCGCCCTGCTCCACGACATCGGCGACACCCTCGGTTCCTACAATCACCCGGACATCGCCGCCGCCATCCTCAAGCCGTTCGTCAGCGCCGAGAACCTGTGGATGGTGGAAAAGCACGGGATCTTCCAGGGCTACTACTTCTTCCATCACCTGGGCATGGATCGGCACCTGCGCGAGCAATTCAGCGACCACCCGCAGTTTCTGGCGACCGCGGAGTTCTGCGCCAAATATGACGCGGCGGCGTTCGACCCCGAGTACGACACCTTGCCGCTGAGTTTCTTTGAACCGATGATGGAAAGGCTGTTTGCCCAGCCGAAGAACTCAATCTACAAGGCGGCGATGGAAGAGCACAGCCCGGCCTGAGTTGATTTGAAAACTCAGGCCAGCTCGGCCACCTTCGCCGCTTTCAGTTCGGCTTCCCGCGCCTGCGCATCGGCCAGGCGATACAGCTCGATCGTGCCATCCCAGTGCTCGATCAGCGCCGTGCATGACTCCACCCAGTCGCCGCAGTTGAGGTAATCCACCTCGCCGACCTTGCGGATCTCGGCGTGGTGGATGTGCCCGCAGACCACACCGTGCAACTCGCGCTTCACGCATTCATGGGCGATGGCTTCTTCGAAGTCGCTGATGAAGCTGACCGCCGTCTTCACCTTGTGCTTGAGATAGGCCGACAGCGACCAGTAGCCATAACCGTATTTCGCCCGCCAGTGATTGAGCCAGCGGTTGAGGGTCAGGGTGAACTCGTAGGCTGAATCGCCAAGGAACGCGAGCCAGCGGTGATAGCGGGTGATCACGTCGAACTGGTCACCGTGAATCACCAGCAGATGCCGGCCATCGGCGGTGACGTGCACCGCCTCGTCGACCAGCTGGATATTGCCCAGAATCAGTTTTGAATAGCGGCGCAGGAATTCGTCATGGTTACCGGTGACGTAGATCACCTCGGTGCCGCGCTTGCTCATGGTCAGCAAACGGCGGATCACGTTGGTGTGCGCCTGCGGCCAGTACATGCCGCCGCGCAGTTTCCAGCCGTCGATGATGTCACCGACCAGGTAGATCTTGTCGGCGTGGTAGCCCTTGAGAAATTGCGACAGATGCTCGGCCTGGCAATCCCGCGTGCCCAGGTGCACGTCGGAGATCCACAGGGTGCGAACCCGTTGTTTACGGCTGGGTCTGGCGAGCTCGGCGCTGGTCATGGGCAACCCTCTGCGATGTTTTCGCCACTCTGCGCGCGCCCGGTTAATCGACCATGACAGGTATGCGTCAGTCGTGTGACAAACGCGTCGCCCCTGCGCCGGTGTAGACTGGCGGCTCGCCCGGAGACCGCCATGCAACCGATCCTGACCCTGCGCCATTACAGCCACGACCTGATCGCCCACAGCCACGACCACGCGCAACTGGTGTTCGGCCTGTCCGGCGCGCTGGATTTCGAAGTCGAAGGGCGTGGCAGTCAGGTATTGCAGCAGAGCTTCGTGGTGATCCCCGCCGGCGCGCATCACGCGTGCGGCAGTCCCAAGGGCAGCCGCTGTCTGGTGCTGGATGTGCCCGACGAGCAATGGCTGACGCGCTCGTTGGGTAATCACGCCGATGCCAGCCGCCGTCTGCTGGATAACGCCGCGCGGTTGTCGCTGGATGCCGGGCAAGGTCAATTGGTCAGCTGGCTGGCGAACAGTCCGGTTGACGATCCGCTGATTGCGCAACAGGGCGCGGTGTTGCTGCTGGCGAGCCTGAACCACGTGCCACCCGCCGAAATCGTCGCGCGCCGCCTGCCCTACGCGGCACTCGACGCGCACATCGAGCAGTACGCGGCCTATCCGCTGCAAGTCGCGGATCTGGCGCGTGTCGCCGGATTGTCCAGCGCCCGGCTGCATGCGCGGTTCGTCGCCGAATGCGGGCAGACACCGATGGACTACATTCGCAGTCGCCGTCTGCACAAAGCTGTAGCGCTGTTGCGCAACACCACGCTGCCTGTCGGTGAAGTGGCCAGCCGTGTCGGCTACAACTCGCAAAGTGCGTTCTCGGCCGCCGTCCTGCGTGAGTTCGGCACCTCTCCTACACAATTGCGACGCGAGGCTGACGACAAAAGTCGATAGCCTGCCGACAGACTTTTCGGCCGTTACACGTTTCAATGTGTGCCTGTAATGGTGTTTGGAAAAAAGGACTGCAATGACTCCCCGTACCGCCCTCGGCGCCTTGCATATCGGCGCACTGATGTTCGGCCTGACCGGTGTTTTCGGCAAACTCGCGGCCGCAACGCCCGCCGTCATCGTGTTCGGACGCGCCGCGTTTGCCGTGCTGGCCCTGGCGTTTTTCGCCCGCTTCGCCCAACAGGGCGGCTGGCAGAAACTGCAGGCCGTGGACTGGCGGCGACTGGCCCTGAGCGGCGTGCTGCTGGCCGGGCACTGGGTGAGTTTCTTCATTGCGGTCAAGGTCGCGGGCGTCGCCATTGCGACCCTGGGTTTCGCCAGTTTCCCGGCCTTCACGGTGATCCTCGAAGGGCTGATCTTTCGCGAACGCATCCGCATCAATGAAATCGTACTGGTGGTGCTGGTCAGTGTCGGACTGGTGCTGGTGACCCCGGCGTTCGATCTGGCCAGCGGCGCGACCACCGGCCTGCTTTGGGCGATCCTGTCTGGGCTGCTGTTTTCCCTGTTGTCCCTGACCAACCGCGCCAGCTCCGGGCGCATCCCGGCGGTGCAGGCGGCGCTGTGTCAGAACGTGGTGGTGGCACTGTGTCTGCTGCCGGTGGCGGCGCCGCAACTGAGCGAAGTGCGCGCCATCGACTGGTTGTGGATCGGTCTGCTCGGGGTGTTCTGCACCGGCGTCGCCCACAGCCTGTTCGTCGCCAGCCTCGCGGTAATCAAGGCGCGCACCGCCGCGGTGGTGTTCGCCATGGAGCCGGTGTACGGGATTACCGTGGCCTGGCTGCTGTTCGATGAAGATCCGACCCTGCGCATGTTGATCGGCGGCGCGCTGATCATTGTTGCGATCGTGGTGTCGAGCCGGATGTCAGGCAGCAACGACAAGAAAACCGTCGCGGCCGAGGCAGCCTCTCACTGAGTACGGTCGTTGTGGCCGAGGTCGCGGTCAGGGTCGATCTGGTCGCGCACCCGCTGCTTGAGCACCTTGGCCTCCGGGAAACCGCCGTCGGCCTTGCGTTCCCAGATCTGCACGTCGTTGCAGGTGATGTGGAATATCCCGCCGGTACCCGGCACCAGTGACACTTTGCCTAAATCGTCGCCGAAGGTGCTGAGCAGCTCTTGCGCCAGCCATGCGGCGCGCAACATCCACTGGCATTGCGTGCAATAGGTAATGACGATTTCCGGTTTTGTGACGGTCATGATCGCTGAAACTCCTGAGCCAGAGGGCGCCGCTATAATAGCTGGCTTTATCGCTCGCCCCGAGACTCACGATGCGTCGTCTTCTGATCTGCCTGTTGCTTGGTTTCCTACCCCTGTTCGCTGGTGTCAGCGTCCATGCCAGTGAGGCGACGCGCCCGAAAGTTGGTCTGGTGCTGTCCGGCGGCGCGGCCCGTGGCCTGGCGCACATCGGTGTGCTCAAGGCTCTGGAAGAACAAGGCATCAAGATCGATGCGATTGCCGGCACCAGCATGGGCGCGGTGGTCGGCGGGCTGTACGCCTCGGGCTACAAGATCGACGAGCTGGAAAAACTCGCCCTGACCATCGACTGGCAGCAGGCGCTGTCCGACGCCCCGCCCCGCGAAGACGTACCGTTCCGGCGCAAACAGGACGACCGCGACTTTCTGGTGAAACAGAAGCTGAGCTTTCGCGATGACGGCAGCCTCGGCCTGCCACTGGGCGTGATTCAGGGCCAGAACCTTGCGCTGCTGCTGGAAAGCCTGCTGGCCCACACCAGCGACACCCGGGATTTCGACAAGCTGCCGATCCCGTTCCGCGCCGTGACCACCGACATCGCCAACGGCGAAAAAGTGGTGTTCCGCAAGGGCCACCTGCCCCAGGTGATCCGCGCCAGCATGTCGATCCCGGCAGTGTTCGCTCCGGTCGAACTCGACGGCCGATTGCTGGTGGATGGCGGCATGACCGACAACATTCCACTCGATGTGGCCCGTGAAATGGGCGTCGACGTGGCCATCGTGGTCGACATCGGCACCCCGCTGCGCAACCGCAAGCAACTGCTGACCGTGGTCGATGTGCTGAACCAGTCGATCACCCTGATGACCCGGCGCAACTCCGAAGAGCAACTGGCGACCCTGCATCCCGATGACGTGCTGATCCAGCCGCCGCTGGCCAGTTTCGGCGCCACCGACTTCGGTCGCGGCCAGGAAATGATCGACGCCGGCTACCGCGCGACCCAGGCCCTGAACGTGCGCCTCGCACGCCTCAAACCCCTGCAGTCGCAAGACGCCGAACTCAACGCCGCCCGCGCGCCGGGCCAGCGCACGCCTATCATCACCGCGATCAAGGTCGAGAACGACTCGAAAGTCGGCGATGACGTGATCCGCTACTACATCCGCCAGCACATCGGCGAACCGCTGGATCTGGGTCGCCTGCAAACCGACATGGGCACCCTGTACGGCCTCGATTACTTCGAGCAGGTGCAATACCGCGTGGTGCACAAAGGCGCGGATCACACGCTGGTGATCAGCGCGCGCGGCAAACGCACCGGCACCGATTATCTGCGGGTCGGCCTCAGCCTGTCAGACGACATGCGTGGCGACAGCGCCTTCAACCTCGGCGCCAGTTACCGCGTGAACGGCATCAACCGACTGGGTGCGGAATGGCTGACCCGGGCGCAGATCGGCGATAAACAAGAGCTGTACAGCGAGTTCTATCAGCCGCTGGACGTCGGCTCTCGCTACTTCCTGGCGCCTTATGCTTCGTTTGCCGCACAGAACGTCGACTCGGTTCTGGACAACGATCCGATCGCCCAGTATCGCGTCGAGCGCTACGGCTTCGGCCTCAACTTTGGCCGGCAGATCGGCAACAGCGGCGAAGTGCGCTTCGGGGTTGGCGAGGCCTGGGGCAAGGCTGATGTGCGGATCGGCGATCAGGACCTGCCAAGCGAAAACTTCAACGAAGGGTTCTATGCACTGAAGTATTCCTTCGACTCGCTGGACAACGTCTACTACCCCCACGAAGGCGAAGACATCGGCCTGACGCTGGTGCAGTTCGAACCGAGCCTGGGCTCCGACACGCGCTACCGGCAGTGGGAGTTCAAACTGGACAAGGCCATGAGCAGTGGCCCGGATACGCTGATTCTCGGCGGTCGTTATGGTCGCACGCTGGACGATGCCAACGTGGTGACCTCCAGTTTCCTGCTCGGCGGCGCCCGGCAATTGTCCGGTTTCCGCGAAGACGCGATCTCCGGGCAGAACGTCAGTCTGATGCGTGCGGTGTATTACCGCCGCCTCACCCCGCGTTCGTACCTGCCGCTGGACTTCCCGCTGTACGCCGGCGCCTCGCTGGAACGCGGCCGGGCCTGGAACAACGACAATGTATTTGACAGCGGCTATATCAACGCCGCCAGTGTGTTCATCGGCTTCGATACGCCGCTGGGGCCGCTGAACTTCAGCTATGGACTGAACGATGCGGATGAACAGGCGGTGTACCTGAACCTCGGCCAGACCTTCTGACAACGGTCAGCGAATCCCCGCCAACAACGTGCGCGCTGTTTGCCTGAGGGGTTCGTCGGCTTCCTTGAGCAGTTCGTTGAGCAAGGCAATGGCGCTGTCGATATCGCCGTCGTCGATGCAGGTCTGGGCCTGTTCGAGTTTGCCGGCGTTGGCGGTGTCCGAGGGTTCGGGGTCCAGCTCCGGGGCATGCAGCTCCAGTGGCTCCAGTGAGAGCGTCGTGCCGGGATCGCCAAACTCGTTGAGAAAGTCCTCGTCCAGCGGCTGCGTTTCCGGTTCGACGATCCATTCGAGCTCGGCGGTTTCGGCGTCGTCGGGCAGGGTTTCCGGCAACTCGAAATCCTGTGGCAGTACCTGCAGATCGGAACCCAGCGTTGATGGCGCCTGTTCAGGTGCGGCAGCAGTCGGGCGATTTTCCTCAAGATCCCAACTGGAAGCCATCGAGAGCTGATCCAGGTTCAGTTCGAAATTGTCTTCGGCTAACGGCTCCTCAGGCGTGGTGGGTTCGATCGGCAGCGCGGCGATCACCGGGGCCGCCGCAACCAGAGGTGCCGCGCTGACCAGTTTCGGGTAGCGGGCGCGAATCTCCTGCAAGCGCTGATCCTCGACCCCGAGCTGGCGCAGACGGCTTTCCTGCTCGTCATAGGCCGGCGTGTCACCCTGCCGCCCCAGCACTTCAAGCAACTGCACGCCAAGGTCGATGCGCTCCGGTTCCCGCTGCAACGCATCACGCAACAAACCGGCAGCCTCGCCCATGCGTCCGTAGGCCAGATAAATGCCGACCGCTTCCAGCACATCGCCATTGGCGTGTTCCTCACGATGTTCGACCGCACTGTGAACGGAACTCGGCTGCATCGGTTCGGCGTCGTCGACCGGGGGGTCGTTTCGTACCGGCAGGAACGGTGTCGGCGCCTCAGCCACTTGCGCTTGCTGGCGGTGCCGACGCACATACAGCCCTGCCACCAGCAATCCCAGTACCAGCAGCAGTCCGCCGAGCAGCGGCCAGTTGAGTGAATCCTCCTGAGACTCGACCGAGGCAATGACCGGCGCAGGCGCAGGTGCCACGGGTGCGACAGGTGCCGGCGGCGCTTGTTGCACTTCAATCAGTCGGGCCTGCAAATCACCGAGCTGTTTCTTGCCGTCAGCGATCAGCACTTCCTGGGCCTGAAGCTTCACGTTCAATTCATCGATGGTTTTTTGCAGTTGCTGATTCTGCACAAGGCTCGCCGCCAGTTGCTCGGCCTGCGCGTCGGCGACCGGTGTCGGTGGCTGAACAGGCGCAGCAGGTTTGGCCGGCGTGGTTGCAGACGGAGTCTCGGGGGTCGGGAATTCCGACGATTGCGCACGCGCAGTTGGCTCATCGGTGGCCGGGACAATCCCCGGCGAGCCCGGCGGGTCGATCAGCACGGTGTATTCGCGCAGCAGGTGGCCATTGGGCTGATCGAGCTGCACCAGGAAATTCAGAAAGGGTTCGTTGACCGGTTTGCTGGACGTCACCCGGATCATGTTGCGATTGCCACGCAGGATCGGGGTGAACTTGAGGTCATTGAGAAAGAACACGCGCTCGATGCCGGCGCGGCCAAACTCGTCCGCCGAGGCCAGACGAACCGCCAGTTCGCTTTCGCTGACGCCCCCGACATCTACCAGGGCGATGTCAGCCTTGAGCGGCTGATTGAGGGCTGAATGCACGGTGATGTCACCGAGCCCCAGCGCCAATGACGCGGTGGACCAGGTGAGAACACCGGCCACCAACAGCGAGTTGGCGCAACGCAATACCACGTGCCGACTTCCGAGCATGAGCATCCCTTAAATAAGCAAAACCGACTTCTATGCGTTCGCACATCCGGTACGAACACGATATTGCCCAGTAGTTCTTATAGTCCGCCCAGCGCGATCTCTCAAAAAAACGGCACGCGGTTATGCCTCAAGACTTTTCCAGGTTGGCCAGAATGTGCCCGTGAACCCGCATGCAGACCTTCAGATCCGCCTCGTCGACGCCTTCAAACAATTCCTTGCGCAGTTGTGTAGCGATGGTTTCGATCTGTTCGATCAGCGGCAGCGCCGGTGAGCACAGCACGATTTTTTTCGCCCGGCGGTCTTCCATCACGGACTGGCGTTGCACCAGGCCCTGGCTTTCCAGGCTGTCGAGCAGACGGGCCAGGGTCGGCCCTTCGACGCCGACGCTTTGCGCCAGCTCCCGCTGGGTCGGCGCCTCTTCGAAACGCGCCAGATGCAGCAGCACCAGCCAGCGTGCCTGGGACAAGCCCAGACCGGCCAGCCGGCGATCCAGTTCGGCACGCCAGCCACGAGACATCTGGGCCAATTGCATGCCAAAACGGTGTTGATCGGTTAACGGCATAAAACACTCATGATTAGACTGAACAAATAGAGAAAAACTAATTATTAGTCAGCTAAGCATGACATTTGCCTATAGGCAAGAGGGGACTTGTACTGAATCGTTACATCTGAAAAGCCCCTCACCCTAACCCTCTCCCGGAGGGAGAGGGAACCGATTGGGGAATATTCAGGAAATACGCCGACCTGAATGCTCTATGTTGAATCCACAATCGACCCGGTATTTCAGGTCGACGTATAGCGCAAGACAACTCGGTCGGCCCCCTCTCCTGGGGGAGAGGGCTGGGGTGAGGGGAAAGGGTCGAGTTACATCTCGAATTCAGATTGCAGCGCAGCCCGCACGCAATAAAGCACGCCTTCCGGTACGCGACCGGCAAACAGCTCGGCCACTTCGGCGACCGACGGCAACTCGCCTTCGCCGTCGAGGAACGCATCCTGGACTTCCCCCATCAGGTCTTCCGGCAAATCCAGCGCCTGTTCCAGCGACAGCTGCTGCTTGCCGATGGCTTCGGCGAGCATGGTGTAGACGTTCTTTTCCGAGCACTGCAATTGGCCGGAGATCTGCAACGGCGTCATACCGGCGCGGGCCAGGGTGATCAGTTCGTGGCGCACGTCGGCCACCACTTTCGGCGCCTCGGCCTCGCCGCCGAGCACTTCGAGGAAGGCCTCGCCGTAACGCTCCAGCTTGCGGGCGCCGACGCCGCTGACCCGGGCCATGTCCGCCAGCGAGGTCGGCTGGCTGCGGAGCATTTCCAGCAGGGTCGAGTCGGGGAAGATGACATACGGCGGCACGCCGTGTTCTTCCGCCAGTTTGCGCCGCAGGGCACGCAATGCTTCCCACTGTTCGCGCTCTTCGCCGCGCACCAGTTGACTGGCCGGGCTCTTGCTGCCGCTCTTGGCGCTGACTTGCGGCTTGAGGTCGCGGCGCAGCTCCAGGCTCACTTCGCCCTTGAGCAGCGGCCGGCAAGTGTCGCTCAGGCGCAGCCCGCCATAGCCTTCGTGATCGACATCGGCCAGACCGCGGGCAACCAACTGACGGAACAGCGAGCGCCATTCGCTCTCGCTCAGCGCCTTGCCGACGCCGTACACCGACAGGTGCTGATGGCCGAAGCTGCGGACCTTTTCGTTGTCCTTGCCCAGCAGCACGTCCACCAGATGGCCGACGCCATAACGCTGGCCGGTGCGATAGATCGCCGACAGCGCCTGACGCGCAGGCTCGGTGGCATCCCAGGTCTGCACGCCGTCGGTGCAGTTGTCGCAGTGCCCGCAAGGCTCGGGCATGTCTTCGTCGAAGTACGCCAGCAGCGCCTGACGGCGGCAGCGGGTTTCTTCGCAGAGCGAGAGCATCGCGTCGAGCTTGTGCTGCTCCAGACGCTTGTGGCGTTCGTCGCCCTCGGAGTTCTGCAGCATCTGCTTGAGCATCACCACGTCTTGCAGACCGTAGGCCATCCACGCGTCCGCCGGCAGACCATCACGGCCGCCCCGTCCGGTTTCCTGGTAATAGGCCTCGAGGGATTTCGGCAGGTCGAGGTGGGCGACGAAACGCACGTTGGGTTTGTCGATGCCCATGCCGAACGCCACGGTGGCGACCATGATCAGGCCTTCCTCGTTGAGGAAGCGCTTCTGGTGATAGGCGCGCAGATCGTTGGGCAGACCGGCGTGATACGGCAGCGCCGGGAAGCCCTGCTCGGTGAGAAACGCGGCCACCTCTTCCACCTTCTTGCGCGACAGGCAGTAAACGATGCCGGCATCGCTGCGCCGCTCGGCGAGGAACGCCAGCAACTGCTTGCGCGGCTGCTCCTTGGGCACGATGCGGTAGAAGATGTTCGGCCGGTCGAAGCTCGACAGGAAACGCTCGGCATTCTGCAAATGCAGGCGAGTGACGATTTCTTCGCGGGTGCGCTTGTCGGCGGTGGCGGTCAGGGCGATGCGCGGCACGTCGGGGAACATTTCCGCCAACTGCCCCAGTTGCAGGTATTCCGGGCGGAAGTCATGGCCCCATTGCGATACGCAGTGCGCTTCGTCGATGGCGAACAGCGCGATGTTCAAGCCTTGCAGGAACGACAGCATGCGCGGCTGCACCAGACGCTCCGGCGCCAGATAGAGCATTTTCACTTCGCCGCGTTTGATCCGGTTGGCGAGGTCGCGCTGTTGTTCAGCGCTTAATGTGGAGTTCAACGCGGCGGCTGCCACGCCCAGCTCTTCGAGGGTGGCGACCTGATCGTCCATCAGCGCGATCAGCGGCGACACCACCACCGCCAAGCCATCGCGCAGCAGCGCCGGCACCTGGAAGCACAGGGACTTGCCGCCGCCGGTCGGCATCAGGACAAGGGCATCACCGCCACTGGCCACGCGCTCAATGATTGCACCCTGACGGCCACGGAAACTGTCGTAGCCGAAGATGTCCTTGAGGACGCGTTGAGCCTGTTCGAGCATAAAAACTCCAAAAATCCACCGAAACATCCCTGCACAGGCTGGTTCAAGACAGCCGAGGCTGCTTTAAACAAAACGTAAGCGCGCATTGCATCGCGCCCTACACAATCAGCCGCGACACCGGCAGGGATCGCAAAGCGCGGCAGTATACCCGAGCCCTCCCCGGCAAAGGGCACCGCCGATAAGAAGCTTGTGCAGGCAAATCTGCCGTGCGGCTGGCTTGAGGGCTCAAGAAGGCCTAGAATTCCCGCATTGTTTATTCCCCCAAGGTAGCCCTTTAATGTCCTTCGCCGAGCAACTAACCCGCCTGCAAGTCTTCCTCGACGCCGACGAGCTGCATGAAGAGGCGCTGGACTACGTGGCCGCTCACGGTTACCTGACGGCGCTGTCGATCTGCGCCGACGTGGTGCCGGATCGTGAGTGGATCGACGCCCTGTTTGCCGAAGAGCCGCATTACAGCAGCGAAGCCCAGCGCGAAGAGATCGAAGCCACGCTGATCGGCCTCAAGGCTCACATCGCCCGCCAACTGGCCTCCGATGAAGAATTCGAGCTGCCATGCGAACTGGACCTGGGCGACGATCCGGACGATTCCGAACTGCGCGGCTGGTGCATCGGCTTCATGGAAGGCGTGTTCCTGCGCGAAGCGGCCTGGTTCGAAACCGCCGAAGAAGAAGTCAGCGAAATGCTCCTGCCGATCATGGTCGGTTCGGGCCTGTTCGACGAACAGCCTGAGTTCGAAGACATCGCCAAGGATGCCAACCTGATGGACGACATGATCGTGCAGATCCCGGAAGCCCTGACCGCGCTGTACCTGCTGTGCCAGGCGCCCGACGAAAAACCGGCGATCCTCAAGCCACGTCACCACTAAGATCCGGCCTATGGACAACCCCATAGGCAACCGTCCCCTGATGTTGCGCTACATCCTGCTGGCCATCGGCTGGCTGAGCGTGGCACTGGGGGTGATCGGGATTTTCCTGCCTGTTCTCCCCACTACCCCCTTCCTGCTGCTGGCAGCCGCCTGCTTCGCCCGCAGCTCTCCGCGTTTCTATCAATGGCTGGTCGAGCATCCCCGGCTCGGGCCATGGATCCGCGACTATCTCGACGGCAACGGCATTCCGCTCAAGGGCAAGGTCTACGCGATCGGGCTGATGTGGGCGAGCATTCTGTTCTCGTGCTACCTGGTGCCTCTGCCATGGGCGCGCGGGTTCATGCTGACCAGTGCGGTGCTGGTGACGGTTTATATCTTGCGGCAGAAGACGTTGCGCAAGTTCTGAGGCGCCATACCCGAACAACCGCTCGTCGAAAACCCTCATTCCCCTGTCAGATCTGACAGTAGGCAGTTAAACGTGTCAGCGCTCTAATCCTTCGGCAACGGTGCCGGCATTCAAACATTCGGGCACCCCCTCTTGCGAAGGTGCCCACTCATGAACAGTCCCGTCAATACGCCCGATCCTGATTCCCCCGTGCAGGAGGTTGTATTTCCACCTGATACCGGCGGCATACGTGTTAATGCAATAAATCCCCCCTTGGTCATCGGCCACAAGCTTCAGAATGATGGCGCACAAGGTATCAATATAAGCATGGTGAAAAGTGATTACAGAGGCCTGTTGGCTTACCTGCTGCCCTATCTGAACATGGCCAGTGGCGACAGGGGTAAGTTTCATATTGGGAATGAAATTGTCACAACTATCAATGTCAAAGACGAGCATTTCGATGACAAAGGAAACGCGAAACCCATCGCGTTCTATATCCCGATTGATAATATGTATTCCAACTTCCCCCCTCTCGAACCCAAGAACGAAAAATGCTGGTTTCACATTTTCAGACTGAGTGGCAATGAAGAGGAGTCGCCCAAAGCCGATCTCTGTTTCCTGAACCCCGAACCGGGCGAACAGGACACGGACCACGCCGAACCACACAATCAGGGCCTGGGGCTGGTTGAATGTTCAGAAACAATAATCGACAAGACGGTGGTTGAAGAAGGGCTGACGCTGACCGCGCCCAAGTATTACAACTCAAACAAAGGTGACCTTGTGACCGTCACGCTCGGTCCCTTGCGCTGGGAGATTGTCATCACCACACCCGGTGGCACTACCGACATTGACGTAACCCCTGAAGAACTCGCAACCATCCCTGCGACCGACAAGCTACACGCACGCTGGATGGTGCGCGACCGGGTTCACAACTTCAGCGGGTGGTCGCGTGCGCTCAGCATTATCTTCAAGCCTTTAGAGAAACTGGTGCCGGCTCCAATCATTGAATTGGCCGATGAAAAAGACGTAGTCCATCACGATCAACTGAACGGTAGTTTCCTGACGATTCTTGTCACCGGGATATTTGCAATCGGTAACATCATCAATTTATCAATCAAGGGTTTTACAAAGACAGGCGAAGCCGTCAGCCATACCTATAGTCGGAAAGTCGAACGTGCCAGCAGGACCGAAGTTTTCGAGATGGAAAACTACCGAGTTAAGAACTTGATCGGTGGCAACTTCGAGGCCGGCTACGAATTGATAAAGGGGGGCGTCACCCAACATTCGAAGCCAGCCTTTGCCACTGTTTCTGGCGTCGCCCAGCCTTTGGGTGAACCGACCGCGACACCGCAGAAAGAAGACGTCATTCCCGTGGACGCTGCTTTGGTGAAAGTACGCTGTGCCGATTATTGGCCTCTTGTAGAAGGCGCAAGAGCCAAGCTCAGCTGGCAGACCGAGGATAAGGAAGGTGTCCCGACACTGTTTGTATTCCGGCAAAAGATCAAATATCCGACACGTGAGATCGTCTTTGACGTAGCGCCAAAATACTTTGCCCAGTTCCCCGACTCCAAACTGTTACTGCAATGCTCAATTACCAACCCGGGCAAGCCGACGGTTGTTTCCGATCTGAGTGAATTGAAAATTGGTCTTTACAAAGACGCCGCTCTCACGCCGCCAAAACTGTTGGAATCCCAGCCGCTGAATCCACTCGGGGCCGAGGCTACTGTGGAAGCCGAATTCCCCGGCGCAACGGCAGAACATCGGGCGAGACTGGTACAAACAGATGCACCAGCAAACTCGCCAGATCTCGGAATCAAGCCCTTCGACAAAGACAAACGTGCCACCTGGAAACTGGATCGTAACTTCCTGATCAGAAACCACGGCACGACATTCGAGATGCACTGGAACCTACGGTTCAAAGGGGAACGGGTCGCTTCATCGCAAACCACGGAAATCTCGGTGGCCCCCATCCCGAACTACAGCAAAGACTTTCCCACTCCGACGATCGACGGAGTACAAGGGATTGTAGAGGTGAAGAAACTGACGGCAGCCAACTTGCTGCGAGTGGCACCTTGGCCGGGACAGGCACCGGGACAAGCCAGGTTTCTAAGGTTTGAAGGCACCCATAAAAACGGCACGAAAGTGAGCTATCAAGCGCTCAACGGAGAGGTGACCGGAACCGAACAGGGCTCGATAACGGCATTGATACTCGCCTGGTTTCGTGATCTGAAAGACGAAACCGACCTGGACATTTTTTTCTCGGTCATTCTCGGTCTGGGTCAAAAGCCCCTGCTGTTTCCGATGCAAAGGTACAAGGTCGAATCGCTGGTCGAACTGCAACCGGTCATCACAGCAGTACAAGCCCCTCAAGGGGAAGTTCCTCAGAACACCGAAACGATATCCACGGCCCTGACCATTCACTGTCGTGGTAGCGTCAATGAGCAAATTGAAATCCTGGTCAACGGTTCACCGCAGAAAGTCGTCACTACCGATAGCGCTGGCAACGCTCCCGGTGCTTCAGTGACGGTGAGCAACTATGACGCCTACAACTCGATTGTTGCCCGAGCGAAATATGGCAACAACCTTTCCTCCCCGACACGCAACGTTATCCTTCGCCGACCTCTGCAAATCGATACGACGCGCCGACTTCTAGACGGATATCGGGTCTATACCGGTTGGCCGGAAACTGGTGCCAGATGGCCGCGTAACTGGCTACAACTAATCCCGCAATATGGTGTGGGCCAGCGTACCTTCAGTTCAAGCAATCCCTCTGTTGTTTCCGTTGACGCCAATGGCGTTGTAATCGGCCTTCGCTGCGGGGCTGCCTACCTTTATGTTCAGGACCAATTCACCACTCATGCGATCTATGTGGACTCAATCAATATTTACAGATTGGATATTTATGCTGCACCTATGACGCATTATGAAGCCGTGAACTGGATGAATAGTGTTCCAGGTTCGATTCCCTTGACACTTACCTGGCCCTCCATGTACGTGGTTTATGGGTATAACTGGCCACTGTCAGCAGGATGGGTTACGTGGATGTGCGATACCACGGCGTGCCCCGCAGGCACCGTCGGATATTATGTACATGGAGGTGGCGGACATGTATGTACCACTGACGTGAATGCTCGTTATTGGCCATGGTGTCTGAGACGGTATTGAGCGAGGAAAAGAGAAAAGGGAGTGCATGTTCCCGCCCCTACAAAGCCGTGTTTCCGGTAATCCGGGAGCGCGGGTTTTGTCGTTTCCACGCCTTCGAAAACCGCTGTTGAAGAGTGTTGAAGCTTATGTCCGCAAAGCCACACAACCTTGCGCCTTTGCCTACGCATCCGCCAGAATCCGCCGGCTTGTGCGCCTTGGGGGCGGGTTCTATTGTTTGGCGGTCGCTGAAAAGCAGCGATCGGGTTTAGCAGCCCGGATCTACTCTAGACGCACAATGCCGTTCGTTCGTGATCAGGTTCACGCCTGTCCGTTCACGTTATGGCGGCTTTGCGTGGGGCACTTCGGTGCGCCGGGTTCTAGAGTCCTGGTCTGCTAACCCGCGTACGGCCGCCACCTCCTTCGTTTAGCAGCGAAGCGTGGCGCCTCCACTACTCTAGAGGCTTTATCCATGATCAAACCCACGCCAAACCCGCCGGAAGTCGATTCGACTTCGCCCTACGAAACCCTCGATTCCAAGAAATTCCACGAAGCCGCCGAGCGCGCCCTCGATCACTATCTCAATCCCCTCCTCCCCCGAAAGCCGCTGCTCAAACCCAATACCCGCTACCTCATCGCCCCCGGCATCGACAGCGAAGAGCTGCTGGCCGACGCCTGCGAAACCCTGACTTCGGCTAAGGTCATGGCCAATGACTTTGCCGGGTTGGTGGATGGGTCGCATCGGCATGTGTTGTTGGGGATTGCGCAGTTGATCATGCTGGGTGAGCTGGCGGTGAATCGGGTACTGGATAATCTGGAGTTGAAGGCTGAGGCGTCCGCTGTAGCTTGATCGACTGATCGACTGCTCACCTGATCGTTCCCACGCTCTGCGTGGGAATGCAGCCCGGGACGCTCCGCGTCCCAAAGAGCGGACGCAGAGCGTCCATTGAGGCATTCCCACGCGGAGCGTGGGAACGATCAAGTGTTTCGAGGTGGGGGCGATCTACGCGCAAAGAAAAACCCGCCGTCCCGATTACTCGGGGCGGCGGGTTTTGTCGTTTCAGCTCCGGCTTACACCGTATCCACCTTCAACGAATGATCATTCAACATCCCGTTGATGATGGTCGCCGTGTCGTGCCCGCTGGCGATCAACCCACCCGCCCCCGGTGTTACACCGTAGTGGCTGGCCAGGTTGACGCCGGCCAGGTCGATGGTCTGGTTCGGCGTGGCGCCGGCCATGGCGCTGACGTCGATGCTGGTCATGACCGAGGCGCCGCTGCCGGTGACGGTGAAGTGCAGGTAGTCATCCAGTGAGGCCGACGTGCCGTTTTCACCTTGCAGCAGTTGCGACAGGTCGAGCTTGTCGGTGCCGGGGGTGAAGTCGGCGACAAGGTCGTGACCGCTGTTGCCCTTGAGCCACTGAAAGGTGTCGGCACCCGGCCCGCCGGTCAGGGTGTTGTTGCCCATTCCGCCGATCAGCAGGTCATCACCCCCGCCGCCGTTGAGGATGTCGTTGCCCAGGCCGCCGTTGATCACGTTGTTATTGTTGTCGCCGGTGAGCGTGTCGTTGAAGTTCGAACCGACGAGGTTTTCGATGCCGGTCAGGGTATCGGTGCCCGCGCCGACGGTGTTTTGCGCACCGAGCAGGCCGAGGTTGACCGTCACCCCGGCGGTGGCGTGGGCATAGCTGGCGGTGTCGATGCCGGTTCCGCCGTAGAGCAGGTCGTTGCCCGGGCCGCTGTAGAGCAAGTCGTTGCCGGCACCACCGTGCAGTTCGTTGTTGCCGGAGCCCGCGGTCAACACATCGTTGCCGTCGCCGGCGTTGATAATGTTGTCGCCGGTGCCGGCCACCAGTACGTCATCGCCCGAGGTGCCAGTGAGGGTGTGGCCATCTTGATAGCTGATGGTCACGTTCGCCGTGTCACTGCCGCCGTGGTTGTCGTTGGCGGTGTAGGTGCCGTGGTAATCCGGGGTGATGTCGTGGGCCCCGGCGTAGTTGAGGGTCATGGTCAGCTGGTAGTTTTCCGCCGCGTTGACGTTGTTGCCCGTGGTGTTGCTGATGTTGGTGATGTGAATCTGGTAGACGCCGTCGGACGATGCGGTCAGGGTCTGGCCGTCCGCGAGGGCGATCCAGGCGCCGCCGTTGATCGAGTACTCCATGGTGATGTGACCGGCCGCCAGGTTGTGGTCCAGGTTGAGGGTTTCGCCCTGGCGCAGGTTGACGGTGATGCGGTCTTCATCGTTGGCGTTTGTGTTGGTCACCGCGCCGAGGTAGCCGCTGACCACCAGCACGGCGGTCATGGTCGCGGCGTTGGCGCTGAACGAGTTACGCACGTTGGCCAGGTTCTGGTTGGCGGCGGTGTTGGCGTTGGTGCCAGTGAAGCTGATCGCGCCGGTGCCGGTGAAGTCTGCCGATTTGGAGACCCAGCCGGTGTTGAACGAGGTTGGCGTGGCGTTGAGGGTGTCGCCGTTCGGGTCGGTGTCGTTGGCCAGCAACAGCTCGCCCGGCACCACGATGTTGCCCGACAGCACGTTGGTGATGATGTGGTCGTCCGCCGCCACCGGAGGCGCGTTGGGGATCACTTTCACGGTCAGGGTCGAGCTGGCGAGGTCGCCGTCGTTGTCGCTGAGGGTGAAGCCGATGTTCTCGGTGATCACCGTCGTGGTGGTTTTCTGCGAGGTGTAGCTGTAGTCGCCGGTGTCGAGGTTGACCACCAGGGTGCCGCTGTTGTTGGTGGCGATGCTCAGGGTGTTGTTCACCGTGTTGAACGTGCCGTGGTTGGCGCCGCCGCTGGCGACCAGTGAACCCTGCCCGCCGTTGGCTTTCGGGTCATAGGTGTAGGTGGTGCCGTCGACCACGATGGATTTGATGAAGCCGCCATCGGCGCCGAACGTGCCGCCATCGCCGATAAACGAACCGGTGACCGGTGCCCCTTCGACGGTGCCGGACAGCACCGAGTTGAGCTGGTTGAGGTCGGTGACCACCACCGCGTTGGTGTTGGTGTGGGTGATGCCGTCGTACGCCAGCGGATCGAGGTTGGCGTTGCTCACGCCGCTGCCCAGACCGATCGCGTAGTTCTTGATGTTGTTGGCATCGAGGAACGCCTTGAGCGTCGCTTCGTCGGCGGTGCCGATGTCACCCTCGTTGGGTTTGCCGTCGGAGAAGAAGTAGCCGACGTTCTGCGCCCCGGTGAGTTTGCCCGAGGTGTTGAACGCGTTGTACATGGTCGCCACGGCCGCATCGTAGTTGGTGCCGCCGCCCGCGCTGAGGCCGGCAAGAATCGTCTTGGCCGTGGCGACATCGACCCACACCGAAGTGCGGTCGGTGGCGTTGCTGCTGAAGGTGACGAGCTGCACTTTCACATCGCCCAGATCATCGTACTTGTCGAGCAAGGCGCTGATCGCCTGCTTGGCCAGTGCCAGCCGCGACAGGCCCGGTACGCCGGAGGCGTCGGCCATGCTGCCGGAGATGTCGAGGACGATAAGGATGTTGGAGTCGATCTCCACCGCCGCCACCGAACGCTCCGACGCCACCGCTTTTGGCACGTCGTCGACGATGTTGACCACGATGGTGCTGGTGGTGCTGTTGCCCAGCGCATCGGTGGCTTTGTAGGTGAAGCTTTCGCTCAGGGTGTTCGGCCCGTCGTTGGCGTTCGGCGTGGTTTTCGGCGCCGAGGTCAGGGTGTAGGTGTACGTGCCGTCGGCGTTGAGCTGGATCTGCCCGTAAGTCCCGGTGGCGCTGCCGACCAGGGTGTAGGTGATCGCCCCGCTGCCGCCGCTGACCGAACCGACCAGCGTGCCGGTCGAGGTTTCGCCGGTGCTGCCCGGGTCGCTGCCGATGACTGTGCCGGGGGCCAGGTCTTGTCCGTCCTTGGTCAGCTCGAGGGCTTTTTCGTAGACGGTCACGTCCTGATCGGTCGAGGCCACGAGTTTGCTGTCGGCGACGTTGACGGTGATGGTGGTGGTGCTTTCGTCGCCGTCACTGTCGCGGATGGTGTAGGTGAAAGTATCGGTAGCGCCCGGTGGGCTCACCGAGTTCGGGTTGCTGTGATAGACCGCGTTGCCCGCCGCATCGAGGGTCAGGTAACCGTAGTTGCCGTTGATGTTGCTGTTGAGGCCGCCGATGGCCGAGGTCGCAGTGTTGCCGCCGGCGCGCACGCCGACCACGATCGCAGCGCCATCCGCGCCACTGATGTCATTGCCCAGCACGCTGATGTTGACCGTGCCGCCCTCCGCCACCGAGCCGGTGTCGGCCTTGGCGGTCGGCAGGTCGTCGATGATGTTGACGTTGATCTGCCCGGTGGCGGTGCTGCCATCGGTATCGGTCGCCACCACGTTGAAGTTCTCGGTGAGGCTGTTGGCGCCGTTGGCGTTCGGATGGGATTCGTTATCGACCAGGGTGTAGCTGTAACTCACCACGCCGGTAGTCGGGTTGTAACCGGTGATGGTCAGCGTGCTGCCCAGCGGGGTGACGGTCGATTGCGGGAAGCCGGCCGCCACGCCGTTGGTCATCACGGCGATGCCGCCCACGGTCAGGGTTTGCAGACCGTCGAGCGCGGTGACGGTGAAGGTGCCGCTCTGGGTCAGCGCCGGGGTGTCGGGACTGGTGCCGTCGCTGAGGTTTTTCTCGTAAACGGTGAGTTCGCCGCCATACACGTCGAGACCGTTGAGGACCACCGGATCGTCGTTATTGTGAATGTTCAGCACCAGGTTGGCGGTGCTGGTGTCGCCATCGGCATCGGTCAGGGTGTAGGTGAAGGTCTCGGTGCCGTTGCCACCGCCGTGCAGATTCTTGAAGTCTGCATCGTTGGTGTTCAGCGTGTAGGTGTAGGTGCCGTTGGCATTGAGCACCAGGGTGCCGTAAGTGCCGGTGAAGGTGCCGGGGGTGATCGGGCCGGCATTCGGACCGGTTGCCACCACGTCGGCGCCCTGCACGTCGTTGGTCAGCACGTTGCCGTTGAGGGTCAACTGGGTTTCCGACGCGGTGCCGGCGTTGCTGTCGTTGATCGCCTTCGGCACGTCATCGACGATGCTGACCACGAGGGTGCTGGTAACGACGTTGCCCAGCGAATCGGTGGCCTGGTAGGTGAAGGTTTCGGTCAGGGTGTTGGCGCCGTCATCGGCGTGCGGGGTGGTGCTGGCCGCAGAGGTCAGGGTGTAGGTGTATGTGCCGTCGGGGTTGAGCACGATTTGCCCGTAGTTGCCGGTGGCGCTGCCGACCAGCGCGTAGCTGATCACACCGACCGCGCCGGTGACCGAGCCGACCAGTGTGCCGGACGCGGTTTCCCCGGTGCTGGTCGGATCGCTGCCGGTGACCGTACCAGGAGCCAGATCCTGGCCGTCCTTGGTCAGATCGAGGGCTTTTTCGTAGACGGTGACATCGGTGTCGCTGACCGCGCACAGTTTACTGTTGGAAACATCGATGGTGATGGTGGTGGTGCTTTCATCGCCGTCGGAATCGCGCACGGTGTACACGAACACATCCACCGCACCCGGGCCACTCACGGCATTCGGGTTGCTGTGATAGACCGCGTTGCCGTTGGCGTCGAGGGTCAGGTAGCCGTAGGTGCCGTTGATGTTGCTGTTGAGGCCGCCGATGGCCGAGGTCGAGGTGTCGGAACCGGCGCGCACGCCCACTACCGCGCCACTGGCAGCCGGGCCGTCGGCGCCGCCGATATCGTTGTCCAGCACGTTGCCGCTGACGGTGCCGCCCTCCTGCACCGACGTCGCGTCGGGTTTGGCGGTCGGCAGGTCGTCGATGATGTTGACGTTGATCTGCCCGGTGGCGGAGCTGCCATCGGTGTCGGTCGCCACCACGTTGAAGTTCTCGGTGATGCTGTTGGCGCCGTTGGCGGTCGGATGGGTTTCGTTATCCACCAGGGTGTAGCTGTAGCTGACCACGCCCGTGGCCGGGTCGTAACCGGTGATGGTCAGCGTGCTGCCCAGCGGGGTGACGGTCGATTGCGGGAAGCCTGCTGCCACACCATTGGTGATCACGGCAATGCCGCCCACGGTCAGGGTTTGCAGACCGTCGAGGGCAGTCACAGTGAAGGTGCCGCTCTGGGTCAGTGCCGGGGTGTTGGGGCTGGTGCCGTCGCTGAGGTTTTTCTCGTAGACGGTCAGTTCGCCACCGTTGACGTCGAGGCCGTTGAGGTAGACCTGATCGTCGTTGTTGTGGATGTTCAGCACGAGGTTCGCGGTGCTGGTATCGCCGTCGGCATCGGTGATGGTGTAGGTGAAGGTTTCAGTGCCGTTGCCGCCGCCGTGCAGGTTTTTGAAGTCTGCATCGTTGGTGTTGAGGGTGTAGGTGTACGTGCCGTTGGCGTTCAATGCCAGGGTGCCGTAAGTCCCGGTGAAGGTGCCTGCGGTGATCGGGCCGGCGTTGGGGCCGGTCGGTACGCGGTCGGCGCCTTGCACGTCGTTGGTCAGGACGTTGCCACTCAAGGTG